>CAXMPC010000044.1:0-25140 GCA_964195335.1 uncultured Gammaproteobacteria bacterium
TGGCTGGTGGTCGATCTGCGTGAGGACCAGGAACGTGGGCGCGATGGGGTCATCCCCGGTTCGGTGCACGTCCCCTACCCGCGCCTCGAGCAGGAACTCAAACCGGGCGAACTGCTCGCCGAAATGGCTGCGCAGACCGGCAAGACCCTGATGCTGTTCTGTGCCTACGGTGAGCGTTCGGCACTCGGCCTGCGGATGGCATGGAAAGCCGGCTTCGACAACGCCGAACACATAGGCGGCGGCATGAAGGCGTGGCGTGAAGCAGGTGGTGCCGTGCGGGAGGGCTGACCGGTAGCGAAACTACAAATCCGGGCAGTCGCTGGTGCGGTTCATCCCGTACTTCTTTGACTATGATTGACCATGAATGCTGAATTTACGCCAATGGAGTGGCCGTCATGCTCGAATGGACCCCTGACTACCTGACCGGTATCGACGAAATCGATTTCCAGCATCAGTACTTCCTCAAGCTGATCAACCGCATCGAATCGAAGCTGGCCACCATCGCCCTGAATCACGGGCACAGCCCGCTCCTGAATGAACTCGTCCTCTACGCCCGATTCCACTTCCTGTCCGAGGAGAACTTCATGGTCGAGGCCGCCTATCCCGGTCTCGATGAGCACCTGAAGTTGCATCAGCAGTTGATCCAGGAACTGAACAATGAACTGCAGATGCTCGAACAGGACATGTCCGGGCCGGGGCATATCGTCAAGATGCTCAGCAACTGGTTCCGTGACCATACGCTGGTCGAGGACCAGAAGTACGCCGAGTACTTGCAGGAGCATTCCAGCAGGTCGCCGGACCATTAGATCCAGGCTTATTGGCCAACAATATGGAAAAATGGCCGTCCCGCCCTGAAGACACGGCGCCCTGCGCCGACATCAAGCGACGGCAGGAATCGCCAGATCAGAGCTTGCGCAGGAGGTAGACGTAGTGGTCTTCATCCTCGGTGATGGAGATCAGTTCAGCGCTCCCCTGCTTGGCGAACATGTGGAATTCCCTCGGCGACCCGGGGTCCGTCCCGATCACCTTGATGACGGTGCCAGGTTCGGCAAGGGCCAGCGCCTTCTTGGTGCGCAGGATTGGCAGGGGGCAGTTCAGACCGGTGAGGTCCAGTTCCAGGTCGAATTGAGTCATGGGCTTCGTATCGAGGGGATGCGGTAAGGCAAGAGTTGGTCGGCCGGCGGCCCCACTCTCACGTCCGCAACGGACTCGCACGGTGGCGAGGGGAGTTGATGCCTTCCGGCCTTGAAATCACTGTAGTCCGTATGGGGTCAGTATCAAGTGACCCGGAACCAGCCGGGCCCACCAGAGTTCTGCCGCGCACTACTCCAGGCGGGCAAGATCACCCAATGCGGCTCTTATTTCCGTCAGATTTGGCGGCTGGTTCCTGACGACCTCCGCCCAGTAGGCGCAGGTCATCCTGCGCAGGCCGGTTTCGAAATCGACCCGTGTCTGCAGGTTGACCGTCGCTCGCCTCAGTCCCATGCCCAGCGGAACCTCGGATTCGATCGGCGGCCGTCCGACTCCGGAAACACGGCCGCGTTCGACCCGTGTCGTGCTGACGTTGGTCACGTCAAACGTGGCCGACGTGACCTGCTCAGGCGCCGGGACATCTCGTGGCAGTTCGAGACGGCAGGTCGGCCGCCGGATGTCGAACCTGCCGATCATCGATACCACTATTGTCGATTCGATTGACCGGTTCGGCCCAGTCGATGTGAACCGGAGCCTATCGGCATCATCCGCGCTCCAGAGAGCGCAACAGACCGTTCCGGGTTCCGACAGTTCGTACCTGCGCGCACTGTCCTTCCGTGAGCCGGGTGTTCCGCGGATCGCTCGCGTCGAGCATCAGGTTACCGTCGAGGGCGACATGATCGCCACTGTTCGACAGCACGTGGACCAGTTCGTGCGCGAGCACGACCGCCAGGTCAGGCGCCGCTCGGGTCACCCAGACACTGTCGGTCATCTCCGGTCGGCGACGGCTGTTTCTCCGACCGATCGCCTCGGCATCGAAGGCGGGCCTTTGCCGTGTCTCACGGACAAAATAGATCGCCGGCGGCACCGGCGCGAGGCTGGCAGCCAGTTCACGTGAAAGTGGCGTGAACAAGTCGAGGTAGTCAGGAGATACCGACACACGCATGAACTCCAGGGACTCGATGCGCAGACCGCACTGGCCCAGCCATCCGCTGGCGGTGGCGACCGCGGCGAGCACCTCCTGGCGCTCCCAGCCGGCCCCTTCGAGAAGAATCAGTGTCAGCCGGAGTGCATGCGTCGAGCGCGCAGGCACCTTGATAGCAAGCGATTGCGGATCAATACGAACCCGTTCGATTACCGCCGGCAACTCGTTGGCGGAAACCACCAAAGCGCTGGTGGACACGATCACGAGTGCCAGGACAACTCGCCAGATTCGGCTTGCCGGGATGCTCATCCCAAGAATGTGCTCCGTCCCCGTCTGCGCGGCAAGTCCGCCTGCGCCGTGTCCCGACGATGAGGCCGGACATGAAAAAGCCGGCGCCAGGAAATGGCGCCGGCTTTACGGGCGTGATGGCGTTACTTGTTCGCCTTGCGCACCTCGACCGCGATCGCCTCGGTGTAGGTCGCCTGAACCATGTCCCCTTCCTTGACCACCTCGAACTGCACCGGGTTGTGCACGTCGAAGGCGACGACTTTGCCCTCGGGTCCCTTCAGGCTGATGGTGTTGTTCGGCTGATCGACCTTGACCACTTCGGTCATGAAGGTCACCTGGCCACCGACAGCGGCGCCCGGTTTTTGACCCTTTTCGGCACGTGCCGCGGCACCCTTGGCCTCGGGTTCGCTCTTGCCGCCTTCTTTCACCTTCTCGAGCTGCAGCGACCGCAGGATGGTCGCAACCACCATGTCACCGATCTCGATCTGGTCGAAGTTGCGAACGTCCTCGTCGGCGACGTACTCGACGACCTTGTCATTCGGGGCCATGAGCGTAAGGGTGCGGGTCTTCGCATCGATGGCATCGACCCGGGCCTTGACCTCGATCACGGTGGTCATCAATGCTCGGCCAGGCTCGGAGACCAGCACGGAGCCCTCACCAGCGTCGGGTTTCTCGCCCTTCTCGGCGGCGAAGGCCGGAACAGCCAGGGCCAACATCATTACCATAAAAAACGCGTTGCGCATCGGAATCTCCTTGTAATTCGGGTTGAGTTCGGGCGGCACTCCTGCCACCTGATGGGGACCGGGGAATGCTACCTGATTAAGCAATTCATGGCTCTTGACGGTCGTCAGTTACAACCATGTTCGGCCAGTCGCGGCGAACATTATGACTCGCCAGGCCTCACAGGTGAGTATGCCAGGTAGCACCTTGGGGCGAGTACCCGCCACTATCGGTAGACCAAGGCGTCACAGGAACGTCAGTTGGTTGTTGCTATGCCGTGCAGTTACTGTCGACCGAGGTCGATGGTAACGCCAGCATCGAGCAGCTTCTGCTGGCGATCCCTGGAGTAGTCACGCAGGGTCGCGAACTCGGCATAACGCCCCTTGCCGACGTAGCGCAACGCGGTAGTGAAGTGGAAATGGCGCAGGACGCCGTAGATCCGCACCAGATCCTGGCCGTCGGCGAAGAGAACGAAGGCGGGACGGGCGTTAATGCCGAGATCGCGCACCCACGCCCGAGGTGTGGTCTTCCTGCCTGACGGGTCGACGATCGGCGCCTCGCTCTCGGCGTCGAGACGCACGACGGTGAACTCTTCGAGCAGTTCGTTGACCTCGGGATCGGCCAACAGGGTGTCATGCAGCAGGTCGCAGCCACCGCACCAAGCGTCTTCGAACAGCACCAGCACCGGCTTGTCGCCTGACGAGAGGTCAGCGACCTCGGCGAAGGCCGTGTGCGGTCGCAAGGCATAGTGCGGTCCAGATGCCGTCTTGACCACGTAGCTGGCCAGATCCATCTGCAGGTAGGCCTTGTCGTCGATGTAATCGAGCACCCGCTTGAATTCCACCGGCGTCCGGTAGCCATCGACCCGCATCACCTGGCGGTTGGCGCCGTCGAGGAAAATCACCGCCGGTGTCTGGTGCACCTTCAGCATCTGGGCGAGTTCTTTTTCGGTGACCGTCACTTCCTCGTTGAAGACCACTTCACGGTCACCACGAATGTTGATGGCAATGGCATCGAATCGCTCGCGCAACCATGGCGAATAGTCGGAACCGACGATGCTCTCGCGCAACACGGCCTCGCAGTAAGGACATTCGTCCAGGTGCATGTAAAGCATGACATGCTTATCGGCTTCGGCCGCCTCGGCGGCGTCATCGGCCAGTTCGAGAAAGCTCGACTTGAACCAGCCGGGAATCTCGTAGCGCTTGCCGCCGGTCAGGCGTCCCGTCTCGGCGGACAGGGTCACGGCGGTGAAGGCGCCCAGCAGCAGGAACAGCACGGCAGCGGTGGCGTGGTGACGTATCATCGGGGACCTTCTCGCGAGCAGTGGCTCAACATTACCCACTGTGTCCGTGCGGCTTCAATATCCCCGTAGGCAGGGACCGGTCGAGGTGTCTTCTCAACCAATCCAGTGGCCGAAGGTCTTCTCCAGCGCCTTGAGGCTGACCGGCTTGGCCAGGTAGTCATTCATACCGGACGCCAGGCAGCGTTCCCGCTCCCGGGTCAGGGCGTGAGCCGTGAGGGCAATGATCGGTAGGTCGGCATACACAGCGTGTCGGCGGATCTCGCTGGTCGCCTCGAACCCGTCCATGGAAGGCATCTGGCAGTCCAGCAGCACCAGATCGTAGTTCTCGCCGTTACCGAGCGCCGTGATCGTTTCGGCACCGTCCTCGACCATGTCGCTCGCGTAACCGAGTTTGTCGAGCCATGTCACACGACCCGCTTAGGGCAAACTCCCGACATGGTCCTTCAAATCAATATCATCCATTCGACCGTATCTACCATCAGTCGAACACCTGCGACTTGGCCCACGTCGACCACCATTCGAACCAGGTGACCCGCTTGGTGTTTTGCAGCAGGGGCCGGTTGGCCTCGTCCTGCAGGCGACGGCCCTGCTTGAACTCGACCGCACCCATGCCGATTTCAGCGGCGCAAGACCAATGATCAAGGTTGTAGATCTTGCAACTGTTATAGATTCTCGGCATCTCGTCCTCGACCCGACGCGTCACCGTCTGACGCTGTGTATCGAGCTGGTAGAAGACGCGATCGGCCGTCGACCATGAGTTGCAATCGCGCACGCCTTCGCTGGTGTCGTCGGTGCAGCGCAGGCGGTACTCGACCACGGTGTCGTCCTGGCCGAAACAGCCGCCGAGCAGAGTGGATGAGAGCAACAGGCAAGGCAGTAAGGTTCGCAGGTACATAGTCTCGCTTCCACGCGATGGGGGCGACGCGATGATAACGCACCTACCCTGTCATGAGTGCGGGATTCAGCCCGTGGTCGCCCTTTGCTGCTGCCCCCTCACGCACTCATCGACGATCGCAGGGATCCGGTCGGACCTCCGGTCAACCCCGGTCCAGGCGCCGGCGCTCGAGATAGAGTGTCGGCACGACCAGGTAACTGAGGAAACCGGCCGTCAGAAAACCGGCGCTCATGGCCTCATCACTGGCACCGGCAACAGCCAGCACGGCGAGCACGACGAACGGTGCGAACAGCATCGCGATCCTGGCCCAGGGGTCGGTTTTCTTCTGCATGATGGCGTTCCTCCTTCCGGTGTCTCGATCCGATTTATTCCTCCCGGTCTGTGCCGGTGTTGTTCGGTAACGAGTCGCAGGAGGATGGCAGGGCAAGGAACGCCTGACAATTCGGAAAATTACTTATGCGAGTGGAGATCCAGGAAGCCAACGTGCGTCGGCCAGGGTCCAGCCTGCAGCCCGGGTGGACGGTACAACCAGGCTGACGCCTCGAACCGCGAACACGTCACGGCTCCCGCCGCAACAGGCTCCGCATCGCCCAGAGACCGAACAGCGGACCTGGCAGCAGCAGCCACGCGACCCGATCGTGCAACGACTCCCAACGAACGGTCGCCAGTTCGATCGAGACGACGGTGATCAGGAACCCGATGCTGTTCTGGATTGCCAGCGCACTGCCGACCAGGTGTTGTGGGCAGGCGCGCGCGGAAAGTGCCGAAAACTGGGGTGAGTCGGCCGCCACGGCCACGCCCCAGACCACCATGGCGACGAGCAGCAGAGTCGTCGGCAGGCTCTGTAGCAGTGGGAACAGCAAGCAGAACAGCCCGGACAGCGCCAGCGCGGCAAAGGCGATCCGTGCACTGCCGATACGACGGCTCAATTCGCCACCGGCAATACAGCCGAGACCACCGGCACCGATCACGGCGAAGCTGGTAAGCGACACCGCGCGGGAATCGGCGACCCCGGCACCACCGAGCACCATGGCGGCGAGCAGCGGAACCACGGTCCAGAAGGCGTAGAGTTCCCACATGTGGCCGAAATAGCCCAGTGCCGCGGCGCGATACTCGGGCACGCGGAAAGCTGAAAAAACGTGCCCAACACCGATGTTCTGCCCTCGTGGTAGATGCGGACCGTCACCGGTCACGAAGATCATCACGGCGGCGACGAGCGCCAGTAGCGAGGAACTGAGCACCACCGCCTGCCATGGCCAGCCCCCGCCGAGACCGCGCACCAGGTGCGGCAGTGCGGTGCCAAAAATCAGCATTCCGACCAGCCAGCCGAGCACCTGCCCGGTCCGGTCCGGCGCCCAACTAACCACCATTTTCATTCCCAGCGGGTAGATGCCGGCAAGAGCCAGACCGGTGGCGAAGCGGAGGGCAAGCGCGGGCACCAGCGTGCCGTCGAGGCCGATGAAGGCCGCATTGGCCACGGCTCCGAACACTGCCGCCACGGCAAAGATCCGGCTGGCGGCATGGCGGTCGGCGAAACCGCTGAGGGAGATCAGCAACGTGCCGACAATGAAACCGGCCTGCACCGCCGAGGTAAGCGCCCCTAACTCAGTCGGCCCGAACCCCCAGCTCCGCGCCAGGTCGTCGGCGACCCCGTTGACGCTGAACCAGAGCGAGGTCCCCATGAACTGCGCGAATACGATTACCGGCAGCGCACGCCGCGCCGTCACTCCCGCGCCACGGCTGGGTTCGGCCCCGCGGCCGGTCACGCTGCGGTCATCCGGGGAAGGGCCCTCCTAGTCGAGTTCAACGCTGAGGCCGATGGCCTCGATCCCGGTCTTGGCACAGAGTTCGTCGTCCTCCGAAGCGGCGCCGGAGATGCCTACGGCACCAATCACGGTGCCCGAGTCATCGTGGATCAACAGGCCCCCGGGAAGGGCGACGACGCTGCCATTGGTCATGGCGTTGAGGGCGATGATGAACCCTTCCTGTTTGGTCTCCTGCTCGTAGCGGGTGGCCAGGTCGCGCGAGTGAACACCCATGGCGAGCGCACCCCATGCCTTCGATTGGCACACTTTGGCGCGCATGAACGTCTGGCCGTCCTCGCGCGCCAGCGCCTTGAGATGACCACCGGAGTCAAGCACGGCCGCGGCGAGTGGCTTGAGGTTCATTTCTCGCGCCTTGCCCAGAGCGGCAGCGATGATGCGATTGGCCTGGTCGAGTGTGATGTCGGGCATCGGGGTGTTCTCCGGCGGGTGGCAGGTGAGACAGCAGGCCTACTCTAGCGTATCGTCTCCACCGCCGCGCACCTCGCCGTGGCCTCTTCAGGACTCTCGATTCGGCGCTATAGTGCGCCTACCGATTCATCCAGAATTCCCACGATACGTCCACGAGGTTTCCGACCATGTCCCCGCTAGACGAAGGCCAGAAGGTCCCCGAGGTCTCTTTCCGCGCCCGCAAGGATGGGGGCTGGGTCGACGTGACCACATCTGAACTGTTCAACAAGCGGACCGTGGCCCTGTTCGCCCTGCCCGGCGCATTCACCCCGACATGCTCCTCGAAGCACCTGCCTCGCTTCAACCAGCTCGCCCCGGCGATCAAGGTTCACGACGTCGACGAGGTGATCTGCCTGTCGGTCAACGACGGTTTCGTCATGGCCGCCTGGAAAGACCAGCAGGACGCGCACGAGGTGCGCTTCATTCCCGATGGCAACGCCGAATTCACCGCCGGCATGGGCATGCTTATCGACAAGCGTGCCAACGGCTTCGGCGAGCGTTCACGCCGCTACGCCATGCTGGTTCGCAACGGAGTGATCGAAAAGATGTTCCTCGAGCAACTGCGCCCCGACGGCACCGAAACCTACGGTGTCTCGGACGCCGATAGCCTACTGGCCCACCTGGCTAGCTGATCCCGGACGGACGCCTGCACCCACCTTGCAGCGTCTCCGAGGGCCGTTATCATACGGGCCCTTTCTGTCGCGACCCCGCTCACCCATGGACCACTTCACCGCCTCCGACGGCGCCCCGATCCACTTCGCCCGCATCGGCGAAGACACCCCTCTGGTCTTTCTCCACGGCTGGACCTCGAATAATCGGGAATGGCTGCCGTTCGCCGAAGCGCTGTCAGACCAGCACACCTGCATCTGCTGGGACGCACGTGGTCACGGCGGCCATCCCAACCACCCTGGCGCGGAACCGAACAGCGTGCAGCGTATGGCGCAGGACCTGCAGGAATTGCTGTCGCACCTCGATCTCGGCCCCGCCGCCCTGCTCGGCCACTCGATGGGTGCACTGACCGTGTGGGAGTACGTGCGTGAATTCGGCTGCCGCGACATCGACCGCCTGGTGCTGGTCGACCAGTCGCCGAAACTGCTGACCGACGATGACTGGCGCCATGGCATCTACGGTGATTTCAGCGACGACCGCAGCGACGGCTTCCTGGCCCGACTCGAAGACGACTTCAGCGAAGCGGTGCTGACCCTCGTCGGCGAGAGCAACAACCCGCGTGCACGCGCGGCCCACGCCTCCGACGACCCCGCCCTGACGCGGGTACGCGACTACCTGCGCCAACTCGAGCCCGGGCCCCTGATCGAGGTGTGGAAAAGCCTGACGCTGGCCGACTACCGTGACGTCCTGCCGGCCATTGGCGTGCCGACCATGCTGGTGCACGGTGATGCCAGCCACTTCTACAGCGTGGAACTGGCCGAGTATGTGCTCGGTGCAATTCCCGATGCCCGGCTGCACGTCTACGAGGGCACCGACCACTCGCCCCACCTGTGGCAGCGCGAGCGCTTCCTTGATGACCTACGCGCGTTCTGCTCTGGCCAGGGCGCGTAGTCGATCCCAGAGTTCCGGCGCCTCCCAGTCGTAGGCGCCGACCACCAGCAGCACCAGGCGCCCGGCGGGGTCGACGACGAAACTGGTCGGCAGGCTCCGGACCTGCCAACGCTCTGACGCCGTTCCGTCAGGATCGACCAGCTTCGGCAGGTCGAAGTCGAACTGTTCGATGAACTCCCTGACTTCGGTCGCGTCCTGGCCCATGGCCACGGTAACGATACGGACCCCGTCAACGGCCAGTTCCCGGGCGGCGCGTGCCATCCCCGGCAGTTCCTCGCGACAAGGGACACACCAGGTGGCCCAGAAATTGATGACCAGGACCTCGCCACGGTAATCCGCCAGCAGGTGGCGCCGACCGGCCAGGTCATCGAGATCGAGTACCGGTGCCGCCACCGGGTCGGGCGCATGCAGGCCATGAGGCAGACCGGCCTTGGCCACCATGGTGAACAGTGCGGAAAACACCATCAAGGCGGACAGCACGATGAGCGGATAAACCGCTCCCCGCCGGTACGACACCAGCGAACGGCCCGGTTCCGTCTGCACCCGAGTGAGCGCAGTGGCACGATACCAGGCCGTCATCTGCCCATCATGCACGCTTACTGACCTGTCAGCGCACCGGGCCAGAGATGGCGCTGGGCCTCTTGTTCCTGCAATTTCTGCGACCAGATCACCTTGCCATCGACCTTGAACTCATCGACCGTCACGGCATTGTACTTACGGTTCAGGTCGCCGCTGACCTCGATCGTTTCCATCACGTGGCGCACCTTGACGTCGCGCGGCACGTTGACAAGGAAATAGTACTCGCCGTTCGACTGCTGCAGCACGAAATCGGCCTCGAGGGTCACGTGCGGATCGAGGCGGTCGATCGGACAGGAGGTACCGCGTTCGGCGCAATCGTGCCCGTTGAGGCGCCCGGTCAGTGACGCCGCACCGGCGATCATGGGCAGGGAGAACAGCAGCGCAATAATCGATCCGGCGATCCCGGCTACTGAGTTGCGTTTAACTTGCATGGTCTACTCCTTGGAAAACGGGCCTAACGGGTGGCAGCGATGGCTGCCATGGCCCTCGTACCCAACAAGACCGTAACGACAGGGGAATGCTTTCGTGACACTTCCCCGATCGTGGCGACACACAAGAATTCGGCGGCCCGCGCTGCGCCTGTCCGTAGCCGCTTGCCCTCAATTGCCGGTCGAGGATAATGGACTTGATGAGTGGCCTCGCAGCATGCGATTCGACCCGCCGGCAACCGCGCCGCCAATGGCGCGCAGTCACTCTCCTACCCGCGTACCTGATCACCCTCTGCCTGACTCTGGGCCTCCTGTTGCAACCGTTACCCGCATCAGCACAGGCGGCCGGTCCGAACCTCGCCGTGGCCATCGCCAAGAAACTCGAACTGCTGCAGCGCTACCTCGGCTCCAACAGCGCGGAGAAGATCGCCTCCGGTGACAACACGGCGGCCAAAGAACTCCTCGCCCGTGCCAACGAGCGTGGCGAAAAGGCGCTGCAATCCTATAACCGGGGTGACATGAGCATTGCCGAGGAGCGGCTCACAGAGGCGTACCGGGCCTACAGCGAAGCGCTGGACCTGCAACGGTCCAAGCGAACCGGTTACGGCGAAATCAAGAAGCAGAACGCCGGACTGCGCGCGGAGATCGCCTCCTACCTGCAGGCCTTCGACGAGGCGCTGCTGGCCAAGGGACCCGCGGCGGCCGGACTGCTCAACCGCAGCCGGGTCAATGAACTGCTCGAACAGTCAACCTACCTCGAGGAGAACGGCGACCCGAAGACGGCGCAGACCCGAATTAAAGAGGCCTACAACATGGCCGTGGCGGCTCTGACCCGGATCCGCGAGAACGAGACCGTGGTCTATTCGCTCGATTTCCGCACCCCGGCCGACGAGTACCGCTACGAACAGAATCGCCATCAGAGCTACTCGATGCTGGTCGAACAGATGAGCCAGTCGGGCGAGCTCAGCGCGCAGGCACTGAAACTGGCACAGCGCTACGCTGACGAGGGGGCCAAGCTACGCCGAGAAGCCGAAGCGCAGGCGGCGTCCGGCCAGTTCGAGACCGCGATCGCGACCATGGAAGAGGCCAACAAGCGGCTGGTGCGCTCGTTGCAGATGATGGGGCTGTCGATCCCCGGCTGAGTCCTAGTCGGTCGCCGCCGGCTGACTTTTCCTACAAGACCCGGATGACTGCGGTCATGCCCGCCTCGGCATGGCCGAGGATATGACAGTGGAACATCCAGTCGCCCGGGTTGTCGGCGACGAAGGCGACGCGCGCCTCCTCGCCCGGGCCGAGCAGTACGGTGTCGAGATTGATGCCGACACGGCCCGGATTCCCACTGTGGCTGAGCACCTCGAAATGGTGCCCGTGCATGTGCATCGGATGGGGCCAGGCCGAGTGGTTGCGGAACTGCAGCACCGCGGTCTCACCGCGTTTGAAGGTGAACTGGGGGGGCATGTCCATCCGGTAGCCGACCACACCGTTGATCGCCCACATCTTGCCCATCATCACCAGTTGCGCCATACCGGCCACCTGGCCACGCATCTCGGCTCGGTTGAGGTCACCGAGGTCACCGCCGTCGAGCACGACATCGTAAGTCTTGGCCTTGGCCATGTTCGGCATTTCCAGGGGATTGGGTGCAAGTTGCATCCTCTCGTCCAACGGCGCCAGTCGTTGCGCCTGGTCACCGTAGACCATGTCACGCAGGCGGAACGGCGCCTGCGGGTAGTAGGTATCGATAATCGGGCTGCGGCTGCCAGGAGCGCCGGTCATGTCGATGATCAGGTCGATCCGCTGTGCCGGCCCCAGCTGCACCAAGCCACCTCGCGGTCGAACCGGGTCCACCGGCTGGCCGTCGTGAGCGATGATCCATGGATCGAGGTCGCGGAACTGCAGCGAGAAGATCCGTGCGGTGGCTGCGTTGAGCAGGCGCAGGCGGATGCGTTCGTTGCTCTTTACCGCGAAATCCTCGGAAATACGGCTGTTGACGGTGATGGTGTTGCCGAGACGTCCGGCGCGAGAGAAATCACGCTGATTGTCGAAGTCGTCAACGATCTGCGCACCGTTGTCCAGGCGCCAGTCATCGAGTACCCAGAGCACATCGCGATCGACCTGCGGCGGCTTCGGCTCGTCGACGATCAGGGCGCCGTAGATACCGCGGCCGACCTGCTCGGCCGTATTGACGTGCGAGTGGTACCAGTAGGTGCCGGCATCGGGCGGGGTGAACTCGTAGGTGAATGCCTGGCCCGGCATGATCGGTTGCTGGGTCAGCAGCGGCACCCCGTCCATGGCGTTGGCGATACGCAGGCCGTGCCAGTGCACCGTCGTCGGCTGGACCAGGTTGTTCTTTACCACCACCCGCATCGTCTCGCCCTGGCGGCAGCGCAGCAGCGGGCCCGGCACCCTGTCATTGCAGGCCCAGACGGCCGTTTTCGGGAACGGTTTATCGGCGAGCTGGATCTCTCCCGGCGTGATGTTCAGAGAGTAGTCACGGACGGGTGCTGCAAGAAGACGCCCCAGCGGCAACGTGGAGCCGATGCCCAGGCCAACGCCGGCCTGCAACAGGCGGCGGCGGGAAATCGGGAACGAAGGGGTGATCATGACGGCATTGTGCGTTGTGCCCTGGAGGGCTGCAACCGATGGACACGTCCAGCCAATAACACCGCCTCGCCAGGCTGAATGACCAGGCCTACGGGTCTCCGTTCAGTGTGGTGAACAGCCGGTCGAACTCGCCTGCACAATCCAGGAACGTGTCGATGAGTTCGGGATCGAACTGCTGCGTTCCATGCCGGTTGCCAGCCTGGATCGCATCGATCGCAGCCTGGTGGCCGAGTGCCTCGCGATACGGCCGGTGCCGCCGCAACGCATCGTAAGCGTCAGCAAACTGGAACACCCGGGCCGAGTACGGAATCTGGTCACCCGGCAGGCCGAGGACGCCGAGTCCATCATGACGCTCGTGGTGGTACAGCGCCACTTCGTGCGCCGCCACCAGCGGGCCGTCCTCGATCCCCAGGCGTTCGATAATACCGTTGACCAGGTAGGCGCCAACCTTGGTATGGGTATCGAGCAGAATCCGGTCGTAACTTGCCATCATCCCGCGCTGTTGCAGTACCTCGTCGGGTACCGCGATCATGCCCACGTCATGCAGCTGTGCCGCGTAGCACAGGTCCTCGATAAACAGCGGCTCGCACCCGAGCGCTTCGGCAAAGACGCGACAGTAGGCCGCGGTCCGGTGCAGGTGTCCGGCACTGTCTGCTTCACAGTCCTCGGCCAGGCGCAGCAGGGCGTAGTAATGAAGGGCCTCGTCGACCAGGAGGTCGTCTATTTCGTCCGACTGCGGTGTGGGGAGCTCAGCGCTGTGACGGTGGGAGGCTCGGTATTTGTGCAGTTCCTTGACGGTGAAGGCGTGGATGAATTCATCGACAAGATGCGCCTGGCGGCCGAGAAGTTCAGCGATCGCGGAGCGGACCGCGTCACGCTGCACATCCTCCAGGGAACGGAGCTGCGCCAGCGACTCGAGCGTTTCGCCAAGATGATCAAGACAGGCCTCGATGCGTGCGGCATCGAGTAATGGAACAGCCACCTGCTGTACGGAACCGTTGGTCACAACGTAACCTCTTCGGGATCGCTCAGGTGCGCTGGCATGCTTGGCGTAACCGGGAGCGACAGGTGGACGCTGTCATTGCACGGTTTTCACCACCAGCTGTCCAGCCCGTCCCGCAAGACCCCAAGTACGGTGGCGGACTGCACCTGAATCCTACTCCGTCAAGACGTTACCGCCAAACATCGAAGCACAGGGGAATTGTGGATTTGCCTGTTGTCTGGGCCTGCTTCCAGCCCAGGACGGCGAGAAAGAACGAAGCGTGCTTGGAGTAGTTTCGAAGTGGACTGCAGTTGCTGGTCTCATCACACGGCACGGGAGCCTACGCACCAGGGGACCTCGGAATACCGGCCAGCTCAGTCCGGATCATTCACTGCACGAAAAACGGCGTCGAAACGCTCGGCACAGTCGACGAAGACCGGCAGCAGATCGGGATCGAACTGGGCGCGCCCGTCACGGTTGCCGGCTCGGATCGCGACGACGGCCGCGGCGTGGTCGAGTGACTCGCGGTGCAGGCGTGGTCGGCGCAGCGTGTCGTAGACATCGGCGATGGCGAACAGCCGTGCCGCATACGGTATCGCCTCGCCGGCGAGACCCTGCGGCCCGAGGCCGTCATAGCGCTCGTGGTGACAGCGGGCGATATCGCAGCCGATCGCCAATGGTCCGTCGCTGACCCCGAGGCCCTGCATCACCGCGTCGACCAATTCGGCGCCGATCCTGGTATGGGTATCAATCAGCATCGACTCGTAGCTGTCGACCAGGCCGCGGCGGGCAAAGATCTCCTCCGGCACCACCAGCAGGCCGATGTCGTGAATCGGCGCAGCATGGCCGAGTGAAGCGATGAACACGGCCTCGTCACCTCGGGTCTCGGCCAGGGTCCTGGCATAGCCCGCGGTGCGCTCCAGGTGACCCGCGGTCTCGGCCCCTTCGGCCAGCGTCAGCTGCGCCAGGGCAAACAGGTGCAAGGTTTCGTCCTCGAGTTGCCGCGCCGGCAACTCCGCACCATCACCTCGCATGGCGCGGTAGGCTTCGAGAGTTTCTGCGCCGAAGGTCGAGCGGTACTTGATCAGGAAACGGTCGCGCATGTCGAGCAGGGTGATGACCCTGCGGTGCAGGAGCTGCCGCTGACCGGCATCGAGCCCGGGCAGTTCCGACAGTCGTGCGAAGGTCTCAGTCAGTCTTGCGAAGCCCGGCGCGGACCCGTGTCCGCTGCCATCATTTTCATGCACGCCGTCACCCACTTCTCTACTCCTCGGCGCGTTTCACAACCTGGCCGAGGTAACTCCGGAACGGTTCGCGCAAGTCGGGGTGACGCAACGCGTACTCGACCGTCGCCTCGAGGTAGCCGAGTTTGCTGCCGCAATCGTAGCGCCGACCCTGGAAACGGTAGCCGAGGATACGCTCCTCGCCGAGCAGCGCGGAGATGGCGTCGGTCAGCTGGATCTCGCCACCGGCACCCGGCGTGACACGCTCGAGGTGATCGAAAATAGCCGGGGTCAGGATGTAACGGCCGACCACCGCCAGGGTCGAAGGCGCCTCTTCCGGACGCGGCTTTTCGACAATGCCACGCAGCACGCAACTCGTCTGGTCGCAGGGCTCCGCGTCGACGATGCCGTAGCGGTTGGTCTCCTCGCGCGCCACCTCCTCGACCCCGAGGATGCTGCAGCGTTCGCGCTCGAACAACGCCGACATCTGCGCCAGGCAGGGAGAGCCGTTGCCGTCGATCAGATCATCGGCAAGGATCACCGCAAAGGGACTGTCTCCGACCACTTTACGCGCACAGAGCACGGCATGGCCGAGTCCGAGCGCCTCGGGCTGGCGCACATAGATGCAATTGACGCCCTTCGGAACCACGTTGCGGACGATCCGCAGCAGCTCGTTCTTGCCTTTCTTTTCCAGCTCAGCCTCGAGTTCGTAATTCTTGTCGAAGTGGTCCTCGATCGCCCGTTTGCTGCTGCTGGTGACGAAAATCAGCTCGTCCGCGCCGGCGGCTATCGCCTCCTCGGCGGCGTACTGGATCAGCGGCTTGTCGACGATCGGCAACATCTCCTTCGGGTTGGCCTTGGTCGCCGGCAGAAATCGGGTGCCGAGCCCGGCAACGGGAAAGACGGCCTTGCGGATCATCGCGGCTCCTTGCGGCTGAGTGGCGTGGCGGACCCCTGCTAAACTGGCCCGTCGAGCAACATCATACCGACCACCCAGGGCCGGCCCAAGATAATCCCGCATCGAGGACCATGGACCGAACACCACAGATCCTGATCGTCGACGACGACCCGGAAATACGCGCCCTGCTGGGTGATTACCTGGTACGCCAGGGACTCAGGGCACACGCCGTCGGTGACGGCCAGGCGATGTGGCGCCTGCTCGATCGCCAGGAGGTCGACCTGATCGTGCTCGACCTGATGCTGCCGGGTGACGACGGGCTCGAACTCTGCCGTCAGCTGCGCACCCGCTCCGATATCCCGGTGATCATGCTCACCGCGCGCGGCGATGCCACCGACCGTATCGTCGGCCTGGAGCTTGGGGCCGACGATTACCTGCCGAAACCGTTCGATCCGCGTGAGCTGCTGGCGCGGATTCGCGCGACACTGCGCCGTAGCGGCAGCCGTGAACGCAACGGGACAACGTCCCACCGATTGCGCTTCGACGGCTGGACCCTCGACCGTCAACGACACGAGCTCTACGACCCGAACGGGACCGTGGTCCCGCTGAGTAGTGGCGAGTATCGACTGCTCGAGATCTTCGTCGAACGGCCAAATCGGGCCCTCGGACGGGAACTGCTGCTCGACCTGTTGCAGGGGCGCGAGGCGACCCCTTACGACCGCAGCGTCGATGTCCAGGTCAGCCGCCTGCGCCGTCGGCTGCATGACGCGGCCCGAGAACCACGGCTGATCAAGACCGTGCGCAACTCCGGTTACCTGTTCGCCGCCCACGTCGAACCAGTCGGCGATTGACCCGTGCGCCTGCTCCCCCGCTCCCTGTTCGCCCGCCTCGCGCTGCTGCTGTTCACCGTCCTGCTTGTGGCTCAGCTTGTCGCTCTGGCGGTCCAGCTCAGCGATCGCGCCCAGGTCTTCTACCGCGCCGTCGGCCTGCCACTGGCACAACGACTGGCGACAACGGTCAACCGGGTCGAGGCTCTGCCACCGCACCAACGCGAAGCGCGCCTGGCACTGTTCGGAGGTCCCCGACTGCGACTCGCCATGAAAACAGAACCGCAGCTTGACGCGAACAGCGACGCCGGTTGGCGTGGCCTGCTGTTGACGCGATTGCTGCGACGTGAACTTGGCCGCGAACGGCCGTTACGCCTCGCCCTGGCCGATGCCGCCTCGCTCGCTCCTCCGTCGGCTCCGATGCACCGTCCCGGCGGCCGCTTCGCCCCCGATGGACCGCGGCTGCGGCGCCACATGTCGGCCCTTGGCCTGCCGCCTGACGGTGGCGTCTGGATCCAGGTCGAGGTGAAACTCGACGACGGCCGCTGGCTTGCCGTGGAACGGCACCTCCCTCGCGACACGTTCCTGTCACCGACGCGGATGCTGACCAGCCTCGCAGTGCTGCTGCTCGCGGTACTCGGTGTGTCGCTGCTGGCCGTACGTTGGCTGACCCGACCGCTCGAACGCCTCGCCCACGCCGCCGATACCCTCGGCCGCGACCTCGACCAGCCACCGCTGCCCGATGCCGGACCGGACGAAATGCGTCGTGCCGCCAGGGCGTTCAACACCATGCAGGCGCGCCTGCAACGCCTGGTCAACGACCGTGCCCGACTGCTGGCCGCGATCTCACACGACCTGAAGACACCGTTGACGCGGATGCGTCTGCGTGCCGAACAGACCGGGGAGAAGGAACTGCGTGCACGGCTGCAAGCTGACATCGACGAGATGACCCGCCTGGTCGAGACCACCCTGGATTTCGTCCGTGATACCGCCAGCGACGAGCCGACCCGACCGCTCGATGTCGATGCCCTGCTCGGCAGCATGCAGGCCGACTACGAGGACACCGGCCGCGCCTTCGACATCGAAGGCCTGGCCATGGCGCCGTTCCCCGGCCGACCGCAGGCACTGCGTCGCTGTCTTGCCAACCTGGTCGACAATGCAATTACCTACGCCGGCACGGCAACGGTCGAAATCGACGACGGCTCCACGGCCCTGGAACTGCGCATTATTGACAGCGGCCCCGGGTTGCCCGAAGAGGCACTGGAACGGGTGCTCGAGCCATTCCAGCGGGGCGAGACGTCGCGCAGCCGGTCGACCGGCGGCACCGGTCTCGGCCTGGCGATTGCGCGCAGCATCGCCCGTGCCCACGGTGGCGAGTTGACTCTCGCCAACCGCCCGGAGGGCGGCCTGGTCGCCCGCCTGCGCCTGCCCCGGTGAAATGGGCGGCCCGTTCGGGCATCATGGCCTTCAGCATCGTCACCACCTGAACGCATGACACCCCAGTCCTACTGCGAGGAGCGAGCCGCGCGCAGCGGATCGAGCTTCTACTACAGCTTCCGCCTGCTGCCGCCAGAGCGCCGCGACGCCATCACCGCTCTCTACGCCTTCTGCCGCGAGGTCGACGACGTGGTCGACGAGTGCAGCGAACCGGCACTGGCGGCGATCAAGCTCAAGTGGTGGGACGAAGAGATCGACCACGCCTACGACGGCAATCCCAAACACCCGGTTGGCCAGGCGCTGGCGCATCACGTTCGGCATTTCAACCTGCCACGTCCGGTGCTGCACGAAATCGTCGCCGGCATGGCGATGGACCTGAGCCGCAACCGCTACCCCGATAACGCGGCCCTGGCCGACTACTGCTACCACGCGGCCGGCACCGTCGGCATCCTCGCCGCTCACATCTTCGGCTACCGCGACCCGGCCACGCTCGACTACGCGCGTGAACTCGGCCACGCGCTGCAACTGATCAACATCATCCGTGATGTGCGCGAGGACGCTGCACGCGGGCGCATCTACCTGCCGCAGGATGCCCTTGCCCGCCACGGGGTCACCGAGTCCGACCTGCTGCAGGGAAAGGCGTCGACCGGCCTGACCAACCTGCTCGCCGAACTCGCGGCCCAGGCACGCGACCACCACGAGGCCGCCCTCGCCCATCTCCCGGCTACCGATCGCGCCGACCAGCGGACCGGGTTGGTGATGGCAGCGATCTACCTGGCCACCCTCGACGAGATCGAGCGCGACGGCTTCCGCGTGCTCGACCATCGCGTCCACCTGACGCCGCTACGCAAGTTGTGGATCGCCTGGACCACCGCACGCCGCGAACGGCGCGTGGCACGGGCCGCCTGAGTCGTGCCGAATCGCCTTCCTGTCGTCGTCGTCGGCGGCGGCTGGTCCGGCCTCGCTGCCGCGGTCGAACTCACGCGAGGCGGCACGGCCGTGACCCTGGTCGAATCGGCTCCCCGGCTGGGTGGCCGCGCACGCACCGTTGACGGCCCTTTCGGTGCCGTGGACAACGGTCAGCACTTGCTGATCGGTGCCTACCGTGAATTCCTCGGCCTGCTGGAGACGCTCGGTCTGCGCGAGGAGACGCTGCTCGACCGGCGCGCGTTGCAACTGCGCATGAGCGATCTCGCCGGTGGGCGCGAGGTCGTGGTCACGATCCCTGAACTTCCGGCACCGTTGCACCTGGCCAAGGGACTCGGCACCGCACGCGGGCTCACCATCCGCGAACGGCTGGCCGCGGTTCGCTTCACCGGCTGGTTGCAGCGACACCACTTCGATATCGACGACACCCCACTCGCCAGTCTTCTCGTCGCACGAGGTCAACCACCACTACTGACGCGTGCCTTGTGGGAACCGCTCTGCCTGGCGACGCTCAACACGCCTCTGGAGAAGGCTTCGGCGCGGCTCTTCGCCCGCGTCCTGCAGCGGACCTTCACCGGTCATCGCAGCAACTGCGATCTGCTGATGCCACGCGTCCCCCTTGGCGACCTGTTGCCGGAACCGGTCGCGGCCTTCGTCACCGCCAACGGTGGCGAGGTGCGCACAAGAAACCGGGCCGTGACCCTCCATGCACCCGACGGGCGACTGGCAGCGATCGAGATGGCTGACGGCTCCAGCCTGCCGGCAAGCCATGCCATCCTGGCGCTGCCACCGCCGGCTCTGAGGCCACTTCTGGAAGGCCACCCGTCACTGGCGTCGCTATGCAGCCGTCTCGAGCGCTTCCAGTACCAGCCGATCTGCACCGTCTACCTGCGCTACCCGGGTAACGTCGACCTCGACGGCCCGTTACGCGGCGTCCTCGGTGGCATTACCCAGTGGCTGGTGGACCGTGGCGACACCGGCACCCCGGGTGTGGTCGCCGCCGTGGTCAGTGCCGAAGGGCCGCACATGGCCCTCGATCGCGAGGCACTAGCCGACAAGGTAACCGCCGAGGTTGCCAAACTGTTTCCCACCTGGCCGGTGCCAATAGAGCGGCTGGTGATAAGGGAGAAACGTGCCACCTTTGCCAGCGTGGCCGGAGTCGAGCCGCTGCGCCCCGCCACGGTCACCCCCATGCGCGGCTGCTGGCTCGCTGGCGACTGGACCGCGACCGGGCTGCCTGCGACGCTCGAAGGGGCCATCAGCAGCGGGGTACAATCGGCCCGCGCCGTCGCCTCCGCACTCCAGGCAGGCGATTGACCCAATCGCTGAGAGACGCGGAGAGACATAGATGCCCAGCGCCCCACCCGACGGTTATCAGCCTGCACCCGACCTGCTTGCCGGACGCGTGATCCTGGTCACCGGGGCCGGTGGCGGCCTGGGCAAGACGGCTGCCGTGACCCTGGCCGCCCACGGCGCGACCGTGGTTTTGCTCGGGCGCAAGGTGAAGCTGCTGGAACGGGTCTACGACATCATCGAGGGCGCCGGCGGGCCGCAGCCGGCAATCTACCCGTTCAACCTCGAAGGTGCCGCACCACAGGACTACGAAGAACTCGCCGCCCGTATCGGCGACTCCCTCGGCCGTCTCGACGGCCTGCTGCACAACGCCGCCCAGCTCGGCACGCTGACGCCGTTACGTCTCTATGATCCCGAGGTCTGGGCCCGCGTGCTGCAGGTCAACGTCAACGCCCCCTACCTGCTGACCCGCGCCTGCCTCGACCTGCTGATGCAGGCCGACGACGCCTCGATCGTCTTCAGCGCCGACCGTGTCGGTCGCCAGGGCCGAGCCTACTGGGGCGCCTACGGGGTCTCGAAATTCGCTGTCGAGGGGATGATGCAGATCCTCGCCGACGAGCACGAAGGGACCAGCCCGGTGCGGGTCAACAGCCTCGATCCCGGCGCCGTGCGCACCAGCGGCTATCTGGCCGCCTACCCCGGTCTCGATCCCAACAGCCTGCCGCTGCCCGAGACGGTGATGCCGTGGTACCTCTGGCTGCTCGGACCGGACAGCACCGGTATCACAGGCCAGGCGATGACAGCCCCCACCGCCAGCATCCCGACCTCCGACTGACACAGACAGGTCTGGACGTTCGTCCGGACCATATCCCTCTCCTTGCATCCCGTACCGCGGATGCCTAGCTTTTCGTGTCAAGCAGACGAAAGAGGCATCCCGATGGATTTGGCATCCGAAACGATCGAAAAGCAGGCGCTGCAGCAACTGCACGATGCCGCCTCACCGGAACTGAGACGGGATATCGGCCTCCATACCCACGAGATCGGATCCAGCTTGGTATCGGTTGCCAGAGCGCTTCCGGATAGCGCGATCGTAATCAACCGGACCGTCGGCCTCGGCCTGTGGGAGACGGCGACACCGGTCATGCTGGACACGGTACTGGCCGCCTACAGTGACGCGGCAGTTGCGCAGTACTTCATCCATCTTCATCCGCAGTCGCAACCGACCGCACTGACTGACTGGCTCATCGCGCGGGGGGTGCCGGCGACACGCGGCTGGCAGAAATTCGAGCGGGGTCCCGGGGAACTGCCCGCGACACGCAGCGACCTGCAGGTTCGGCGTGTGGGCGCCGAGCACGGTGATGATCTTGCGCGAATCGTCTGCGACGCCTTCGACCTGGGTGACCTGGCCCGACCGTGGCTGGCGCGCCTTCATGGCCTTCGAAGGCGACGCGCCGGCCGGGACCGGGTCGGTATTCACCCGCGACGGCATGGCGTGGATGGATTTCGCGGGCACCGCCCCGGCATTCCGGCAACGTGGGTGTCAGGGTGCACTGATCGCCGCACGGATCGCCTTCGCCCTCGAGCAGGGGTGCACGAGGCTGTTCACATGCACCGGGGAGCCGTACCGGGCGACCCCCAGCACTCCTACAAGAACATCGAGCGCGCCGGATTCAGGACTACCTACGTGCGAGACAACCACGCCCCGCCGGAGGCCTAGAACGAAATACGGTCATCGCCCTCTCCTGTTACCCCGGACAGATGAGCCGCCCCACCAGGGATCAGTGTGAGCCAGGTTCAGGTGCCTTACCCGGGGCGTAGCCAATTACGCACCACGCAGCGACCGGATCCGAGTCCAGTTCCTCGCAGTGCACCGACTCGAATCCGGACGTCTCAAACAGCGCCACGGTATGGTTCGCCCAGATGGCGCCATCGGTGGCGCAGCCTGTCCCACCCCGCGGTTGCAGCGTCAAGGCGAAGCTGCCGCCCGGCGTGAGTCGTTTGAGAGTCGCGTGGCATGTCGCCTCGAGATCGGGCAGGAACTGCACGACATTGACACCGAATACCTTGTTGAACAACGGTTCATCCGGTGCCAGGTCGGCGAGTTCTCCGTGGACCAGCCGCAGCCGGCCTTCCTCAATTGATGGAACGTTACGCCGGCGTGCCTGCACCAGCATCGTCAACGAGTGATCGACCCCGACCACACTCCCACGCCTGGCCGAGGCGACGCATTGCGCGAGGGCGAAACCAGGTCCGCAGCCGATCTCGAGTACCCGGTCACCGGGTTCGATCCTCAACAGATCCACTGTCCACCGATTTCTCTTACGGTTCGATGGTCGCAATCCCATCACCCAGCCGGCGAGGTGCCCCCCGATTCCATGTGGTCGCTCGAACTGATTGACGATGGCCTGTTGCAGGATCATCGGACGGCATGGGGATGATGGGCGAGCATGCGCAGTGCTACGGCTGGAATCGCCACGACCAGCACGATCATCAGTTCCAGGGCCAGCGCATGCCGGAAGGCCATCTCGGGGACGGCGAAAAGCTCACTGACAAACGTGTTCCAACCCCAGAGGAGGACGACACCCCCGGCCAGGAGCGCCCCGGTGGCGGACGCGAGTGCAAACAGCAGGTGCCTGACGGACATCGGTCTCGATTCATTTCTGCTCATCACGGGTCTCCTTGGTGGTTCCGGCGAGTTGCCGGGTAAGTGCCTGCAGGGTTGTCGACACGGCCTGGAGGTCGGTCTGGTCGACAGCTGCGGCAAGACGTGAAAGATGGTGCTGCTCGCGCGCGCGGATGACCGCGAACCGCTGCGCGCCGACCGTGGTCAACACAACAAGCGACGACCGCGCGTGTGCCGGGTTTTCGCGCAAATCAACCAATGCATCGTCGAGCAGGCTGTTGACGATCGTCTGGATGTGTTGCCTCGAGACCCCTTTGGTAGTCGCGATTCTGGGCACCGTGTCTGGTCCACGCGTGGCGAGGTGTTCGAGCACGGCACGCATCGCGGCCGTGATACCGAGGTCTTCGTGCAGATCGTCGGCAAAACTCTTCAACCGGTTGAAAGCCGCCCGGACGGCGACGATCACCTTGTACAGATCCGCTTCCCGGCCCTGCAGCACGACCTTTCTTGGCGTGTCGCCCTCAATTTCCGTCTTATTTGACAACATACTTGTCATTATGCATGTGACAAGTATGTTGTCAAATAGTGGCGACAGATGACGAGGCGACGGTTGGCAGGCCCTGTTTGGGTCCTGAGAAGTGACGTCAGGGTGAGTGTGAGCGGCCGGGGCTCCGCGAGGCCAATGGTTACCCGCGCAGGATTGATCTAGGTCCTAGAGGGGCACAAGCGTCTCAGGCAGCAACCAACGCAGTGAGGACGGGGTCGACAGTTCGCCTTGGCATGACGGACGATCAGGGCGTGATACTCGTTGAAAACGGCAGCATCGTGCCCGAGTGCCTGCTCGAACCCGGTTCGCAAGGCCTCGTAGTGCTCATCCCCCGCCACCAGGCCAAGTCGGCTGAAGACCCGGCGGGTGTAGGCATCGATAACGAACACCGGGCGACCGAAGGCGTAGAGAACGATGTCGTCGGCGGTCTCGGGCCCGACGCCGTGCAGACCTAGAAGTGCATCCCGCAGTCGCTGGGTCGACCAGCGACGCAAGCGCGGTTGCCCGCCCTGCTCCAGATACCAGCTACAGACCACGCGCAACCGACCGGCCTTGACGTTGAAGTAACCGGACGGTCTCAGAAGACGGGCCAGTTCGTCCTTTGGCAAGGCGAGCAACGCCTCCGGGCTAAGCGCGGCGGCTTGTTCCAGATTGACGATGGCCCGCTCGACGTTGCTCCAGGCGGTGTTCTGGGTCAGCACGGCACCGACGATCACCTCGAACGGTGTACGTGCCGGCCACCACTTTTGCGGGCCGTGGACCGCCAGCAGCCGCCGGTACACCGCGCGTAACCGGCGCGGCGGCAGCACGACGTGCACAGGAATCAGTCCCGGAAGTTGCTGAACTGCAGCGGCAGATCGATATCGTCGGCTCCACGCAGCAGCGCCATGACCTGTTGCAGGTCGTCGCGCTTCTTGCCGGTGACGCGCACCTGGTCGCCCTGGATCTGCGCCTGGACCTTCATCTTGGTCGCCTTGATGCGTTTGACGATGTCACGAGCGAGGTCGGTATCGACGCCGTGACGCAACGTCACCAGCTGGCGCGCCTGGCGCCCCGATTGCTCGGGTTCACCGATGTCGAGGCAGCCTGTGTCGATCTTCCGCTTGGCCAACTTGCCGCGCAGCATGTCGAGCATCTGGTTGAGCTGGAAATCGGCCTCGGCGATAAGCGTGACCACATGTTCAGCACGTTCGAAGCGGGCGTCGATCCCCTTGAAGTCGAAGCGGGTACCGACCTCGCGGTTGGCCTGGTCGACGGCATTGGTCACCTCGTGGAGATCGACTTCGGAGACGATGTCGAAAGACGGCATGCGTGTGTCCTGTTTCAGTTCGCGGCCTTGCCGCTCCTGCCTTCCTTGTTGCGCTGGTCATGCAGGATGGTGACGGTGCGCGAGTGCGTCGCTACACCCGCCTCGGTCTCGATAGAGAGTGTAACGGTGTACTGGCGTCCATCGCGATCGTTGCCGCGCCGCGACACCTCCAGCAACGGGGTCGCGCGGTATCCTGCAGCCGTGATTTCAAGGGTGCCACTGCCGCTGTATTCACCGTACTCATCGTCGACACTGTAATTGGCGGAGAGGATCGAGCAGCCGGCCGGAAGATGAATCTCGCCGAGCAGTTC
>CAXMPC010000045.1:0-44515 GCA_964195335.1 uncultured Gammaproteobacteria bacterium
ATATCCATCCTATGCAAATGGCCTTTACCGCATCGGCGAATTGGCAATGTACTCGATCGACGCGCTCTGCAGGCGGTCAGAAGCATTGCAGCAGACCGCCCAGGCCAACAGCCGGTTTGTTGGCCTGAACCCGCTGGATGCCATTCGGCTGGGCCTGACAGATGGTGGCAAAGCCCGGGTCCGCCAGGGTGGAAATGAGGCTGAGCTGGAAGTCCGGTTCAATGACCGGGTGCCGGAGGGCGGCGCATGGCTGCGCAGTGGAACCGGCGAGCTTGGACAGGCGGTTGCACCTGTCATCGTGGAGGTGGCCTGATGTCCGAAACCTTATGGGATCAGATGATCTATTTCATCATCCTGATTTTGAAAATTGTCGCAGTGGTGCTTCCGCTGATCATAGCGGTTGCGTACTACACCTACATGGAGCGCAAGGTTATCGGCTACATGCAGGTACGCATCGGACCGAATCGGGTCGGCCCACGCGGCCTCCTGCAACCGATCGCCGACGCTTTGAAACTGATGTTCAAGGAGATCATTCTCCCGACGAACTCCAACCGCTTCCTGTTCATCATCGCCCCGGTGCTGTCGATCGCTCCGGCGCTGGCTGCCTGGGCGGTGATTCCGTTCAACGAGACCTGGGTACTGGCCGATATCGACGCCAGCCTGCTCTACATCCTCGCCCTGACCTCCTTCGGGGTCTACGGCGTGATCATCGCCGGTTGGGCCTCGAACTCGAAGTACGCCTTGCTCGGGGCCATGCGCTCTGCCGCGCAGATGGTCTCCTACGAGATCGCCATGGGTTTCGCGCTGGTCGGCGTCCTGATTGCCGGTGGCAGCCTCAATCTTGGCGACATCGTTCAGGCGCAGTCGGGCAGTGTCTTGCACTGGTTCTGGTTGCCGCTGTTCCCGCTGCTGATGGTCTACTTCATCTCCGGCGTCGCCGAGACCAACCGCGCGCCGTTCGACGTCGCCGAGGGCGAGTCGGAGATTGTCGCCGGTTTCCACGTCGAATACTCGGGCATGACCTTTGCGGTCTTTTTCCTGGCCGAATACGCCAACATGATCCTGATCGCTGCGCTGACTTCGGTCATGTTCTTCGGCGGTTGGCTGTCGCCGTTCCAGGGCATTCCGCTGCTCGGCGAGCCGAGTCTGTTCTGGTTCCTGCTCAAGACCGCCTTCTTCATGTTCTGCTTCCTCTGGTTCCGCGCTACCTTCCCGCGTTATCGCTATGACCAGATCATGCGACTGGGCTGGAAGGTGTTCATCCCGATCACGATCGTCTGGCTGCTGGTGGTAGCGCTGGCTGTGGTCGTGGAACTCCCCTGGTGGTTCGACTGAGGGGGCCGCAGAAATGACCGCAATAGCCAACTACTTCAGAAGCCTGCTCCTGCTCGAACTGCTCAAGGGCTTGCGCCTTACCGGGCGTTACTTCTTCGCCCGCAAGTTCACGGTGCAGTACCCGGAAGAGAAGACCCCGCAGTCGAACCGCTTCCGCGGCATCCACGCGCTGCGTCGCTACGCCAACGGCGAGGAGCGCTGCATCGCCTGTAAACTGTGCGAGGCGGTCTGCCCGGCGCTGGCGATCACCATCGAGGCGGAACCGCGTGACGACGGTCAGCGTCGTACCACGCTCTACGACGTCGACCTGTTCAAGTGCGTCTACTGCGGCTTCTGCGAAGAGGCCTGCCCGGTCGACGCTATCGTGCTGACCCGGGTTTTCGAAGTCGCCTTCGACCGCCGCGGGCAGAACATCATGACCAAGCAGAAACTGCTGACCATGGGCGACGAGCACGAGACGCAGATCGCCGCCGACCGCACCGACGACGCCCGGTTCCGCTGAGCCGGCACGACAGGAACGAATGACGATGGGCTTCGATACGCTGGTTTTCTATGTCTTCGCCGCGGTGCTGGTGTTCGCCGCGCTGCGCGTCATTACCGCCCGCAACCCGGTCCACGCGGTTCTGTTCCTGGTGCTGGCATTTCTCAACAGTGCCGGTCTCTGGGTGCTGCTCGAAGCCGAGTTCCTGGCCATGACCCTGGTGCTGGTCTACGTCGGCGCGGTGATGGTGTTGTTCCTGTTCGTGGTCATGATGCTCGACATCAACCTGACCGAGATGCGCGCCGGCATGCGTCGTTTTGCGCCGCTCGGTATCGCTGTCGGTGTGGTGCTGGTGGTGGAGATGGTGCTAATCGTGCGCTCCAGCGCCTTCAGCCCGGACAAGGTCGGTGGCCCGGTGCGCCATGCCGCCGATTACAGCAACACCAAGGCTTTGGGCAGCGTGCTCTACACCGATTACGTCTATGCCTTCGAAATCGCTGCGGTGATCCTGGTGCTGGCGATCATCGCCGCCATCGCGCTGACGCTGCGCAAGCGGCCCGAAACGCGTTACCAGGATCCGGCACGGCAGGTGAGCGTGCGGCGCGAGGATCGCGTCCGGCTGATCAAGATGCCGGCCGAGAAACGCGGTTAACGGATAGAACCTTAGGGGACTGGCCATGCTGGCACTGACCGATTACCTGACGCTGGGCGCCATCCTGTTCAGCATCGCCGTGGTGGGGATCTTCCTCAACCGCCGCAACCTGATCGTATTACTGATGGCAATCGAGTTGATGCTGCTCGCCGTCAACATGAACTTTATCGCCTTCTCCCACTTCCTCGACAACATTGATGGCCAGGTGTTCGTCTTCTTCATCCTCACTGTGGCGGCGGCCGAGGCGGCGATCGGGCTGGCAATCCTGATCGTGGTGTTCCGCAACCGGCGCACGATCAACGTCAACGATCTCGACCTGATGAAGGGCTAGGGGCATGGAGAACGTCTACCTCGCAACCGTTCTCGCACCGCTGGTGGGGGCGCTCGTCGCCGGCCTCGGTGGACGCTGGCTCAGCCGCCGCGCTTCACACTGGGTCACCATCATTGGCGTGGGCATCGCCTTCCTGCTCTCGTTGGTCGCGATCAAGCACCATATCGTCGATGGCGCGGCGGCGTTCAATGGCAGCATCTATACGTGGATGGTCAGCGACGGCATCACTTTTGAGATCGGCTTCCTGGTCGACCGCCTGACCGTGCTGATGATGGGCGTGGTGACTTTCGTCTCGCTGATGGTGCACATCTACACCATCGGTTACATGGCCGATGACGAACACAACTGGCCCAAGGAGAGCCTCGCCGGCAGCAACAGCTACCAGCGCTTTTTCGCCTACATTTCGCTATTCACCTTCTCCATGCTGATGCTGGTGATGGCCAACAATTTCCTGCAGCTGTTCTTCGGCTGGGAGGCGGTGGGTCTGGTCTCCTACCTGCTGATCGGCTTCTGGTCGGTGCGCGAGTCGGCGATTTTCGCCAACCTCAAGGCGTTCCTGGTCAACCGTGTCGGCGACTTCGGCTTCCTGCTCGGCATCGCCTGCGTGGTGATGTTCACCAATACCCTCGACTACGCCGAGGTGTTCGCCGCCGCTCCGGGGCTGGTCGGTGAGACCATCAAGGTGATCCCCGGCTACGACTGGTCGGTGTTGACGTTGATCTGCATCCTGCTGTTCGTCGGCGCCATGGGCAAATCAGCGCAGGTACCGCTACACGTCTGGCTGCCTGACTCGATGGAGGGTCCGACACCGATCTCCGCACTGATCCACGCGGCGACCATGGTCACCGCCGGCATCTTCATGGTCGCGCGCATGTCGCCGCTCTTCGAGTTCAGCGAGACGGCGCTGAGCGTGGTCATGGTGATCGGCGCCATCACGGCATTCTTCATGGGTCTGCTTGGCGTGGTGCAGAATGACATCAAGCGCGTGGTGGCCTACTCGACCCTGTCGCAGCTTGGCTATATGACTGTCGCCCTGGGAGCCTCGGCCTACTCGGCGGCGATCTTCCACCTGATGACTCACGCCTTCTTTAAGGCGCTGCTGTTCCTCGCTGCCGGCTCGGTGATCATCGCCATGCACCACGAGCAGGACATCCGCAAGATGGGTGGCCTGAAGAAGTACATGCCGATTACCTACTGGACCTCGCTGGTTGGCTCGCTGGCCCTGATCGGCTTCCCTGGGTTCTCCGGCTTTTTCTCCAAGGACGGCATCATCGAGGCGGTGCATCACTCGACGCTGCCCGGTTCCGGCATCGCCTACGCGGCTGTACTGACCGGGGTGTTCATCACCGCGCTCTACACCTTCCGCATGTTCTTCCTGGTATTCCATACCAGGGAGCGCATGGACGAGCACACCCGCGAACACCTGCACGAAACCCCGGCCGTGGTCACCCTGCCACTGATCCTGCTGGCGATCCCGTCGGTTGTGATCGGTTACCTGACCGTTGGCCCGGTGCTGTTCGGTGGCTACTTCGGCGAGGCGATCTTCGTGCTGCCGGTGCACGATGTCCTCGGCCAGATTGGCGCCGACTTCCACGGGCCGTTCGCGTTCATGCTGCATGGCCTGATGGCACCGCCCTTCTGGTTGGCGATGGCCGGCCTGGCGACGGCCTGGTATGTCTACACCCAGCGACCGCAAATTGCCGAATCGATGGCGCAGCGCTTTCCGCGCCTGCACGCCGCACTGCTCAACAAGTACGGCTTCGACGACTTCAACCAGGCGGTGTTCGCCGGTGGTGGCCGCAGCATCGGCAATCGGCTGTGGCAGAGCGGTGACGTCGGCCTGATCGACAACCTGGTTATTGATGGCTCGGCCAGCGCGATCGCCTGGTTCGCCGGTGTCGCGCGTCGAATTCAATCGGGCTACCTGTATCACTACGCCTTCGCCATGATCATCGGACTGGTGGTGGCGGTCGGCTGGTTCGCGCTCGGCTGAGCGGGGAAGAGGATAGAAATCGATGTCTGCTGGGTTCCCCATTCTTAGCCTCTGCATCTGGCTGCCGATCGTCGGCGGATTCGCGGTGCTCTTCTTCGGTGGCGACGACAATGCCGAACGCACGCGCCGTCTGGCACTGGCGGTCTCGGTACTGGCCTTCCTCGTCACCGTGCCACTCTTCTCCGATTTTGACAGCAGCACCGCGGCCATGCAGTTCGGCGAGCGTAAGCCGTGGATAGAGAGTTTCAAGATCGAGTACTTTCTCGGTATCGACGGCATCTCGATGCCGCTGATACTGCTGACTACATTCACCACCGTACTGGTGGTGCTGGCTGGCTGGGAGGTGATCCAGAAGCGGGTCGCGCAGTACATGGGCGCTTTTCTGATCATGGAAGGGCTGATGATCGGCGTCTTTTCGTCGCTAGACGCCATGCTTTTCTACGTCTTCTGGGAAGCGATGCTGATCCCGATGTTCCTGATCATCGGCATCTGGGGCGGCCCCAGACGGGTCTACGCGACCATCAAGTTCTTCCTCTACACTTTCTTCGGCTCGGTGTTCATGCTGGTCGCACTGATCTACATGTACCTGCAGTCCGGCAGTTTCTCGATTCTCGATTTCCATGCCCTGCCGTTGGCCATGGGTGCGCAGATCCTGATCTTCCTCGCCTTCCTGATCGCCTTCGGCGTCAAGGTGCCGATGTGGCCGGTGCACACCTGGCTGCCGGATGCTCACGTCGAGGCGCCGACCGGCGGTTCGGTCATCCTGGCGGCGATCCTGCTCAAGCTCGGTGGCTACGGCTTCCTGCGTTTCAGCCTGCCGATCACCCCGGATGCCAGCCACAGCCTCGACTGGCTGGTGATCGCCCTGTCGTTGATCGCGGTGGTCTACATCGGCCTGGTAGCGCTGGTGCAGAAGGACATGAAAAAGCTGATCGCCTACTCTTCGATCGCTCACATGGGCTTTGTCACCCTCGGTTTTTTCGTCGTCTTCGGCATCCTGGAGAAGACCGGCTCGGTCCAGGGCGCCCAACTCGGTATCGAGGGCGGCATGGTGCAGATGGTGTCGCACGGTTTCATCTCCAGTGCGCTGTTCCTCTGCGTCGGCGTTATGTACGACCGCCTGCACAGCCGGCAGATCGGCGACTACGGCGGTGTCGCCAACACCATGCCATTGTTCGCCGGCTTCATGGTGTTGTTCGCCATGGCCAACGCCGGCCTGCCCGGAACTTCGGGCTTCGTTGGTGAGTTCATGGTCATCCTGTCGAGTTTCAAGGCCAACGTCTGGTTCGCCTTCCTTGCGGCGATGACGCTGATCCTGGGCGCCGGCTACACGCTGTGGCTGGTCAAGCGCGTGATCTTTGGCGAGGTGCGCAACGAGGGCGTGGCTACGCTCAAGGACATTAACGCACGTGAGACCGTGATCCTCGGCGTGCTAGCTGTCGCAGTGCTTGGCCTCGGCCTGTATCCGGCGCCGCTGGTCGACGTCATGCACGCCAGCATCGACAACCTGATCCAGCACGTAATCCAGTCGAAGCTGTGACCGTACGCTTCGCCGACAGGAACCGACGATGAGTTTCCAGATTCCCGCTTTCGCCCTGGCGCTGCCCGAGATCATCGTCCTGACGATGGCCTGCACCATCCTGGTCATCGACCTCTACATTTCCGAGGAGCGACGCAGCCTGACCTACCTGCTGACCCAACTGACGTTGGTCATCGCCGCGCTGGCGACCCTCGGGGGCATCCCGGCAGAACCGCAGGTCACCTTCGCCGGCACCTTCGTTCGCGACGCCATGGGTGACTTGCTCAAGGCGTTCATCTACCTGATGGTGATCGGCGTCTTCCTCTACTCCAAGGACTACCTGCGCGCGCGACGCCTGTTCACCGGCGAGTTCCACGTCACCGGCCTGTTCGGCGTGCTCGGCATGATGGTCATGGTCTCAGCACACAGTCTGCTGACCGTCTATCTTGGCCTCGAGTTGCTGTCTCTGTCGCTCTACGCCTTGGTCGCCTACGATCGTGATTCGCTGCCGGCAACCGAGGCGGCGATGAAGTACTTCGTCCTCGGCGCACTTGCCTCCGGCCTGCTTCTCTACGGCATGTCGATGCTCTACGGAGCCACTGGCACGCTCGACCTGGCAATCCTTGCCGAGCGGGTTGCCGGCGGTACCCAGGGCGACCCGGTGCTGGTATTCGGCATCGCCTTCGTCGTCGCCGGGCTCGCCTTCAAACTCGGCGCGGTGCCGTTCCACATGTACCTGCCGGACGTCTACCATGGCGCGCCAACCGCGGTCACCGTCTACATTGGCACCGCGCCCAAGATCGCCGCTTTTGCCCTGACCATGCGCGTCCTGGCTGAGGGACTGGCCCCGCTGCATGCCGACTGGCAGCAGATGCTGGTGGTGCTGGCGGTGCTGTCACTGGCACTCGGCAACGTGGTCGCCATCGCCCAGACCAACATCAAACGGATGTTCGCCTATTCGACCATCTCCCACGTCGGCTTTATCCTGCTCGGCATCCTGGCCGGGACGCCAGAGGGCTACGCCGGGGCGATGTTCTACGCCATCACTTACGCGCTGACCGCACTCGGCGGCTTCGGCATGATCCTGCTGCTGACCCGCCAGGGATTCGAGGCCGACAACCTCGACGATTTCCGTGGCCTCAACGAGCGCAGTCCATGGTTCGCCTTCATGATGCTGCTGGTGATCTTCTCCATGGCCGGCGTACCGCCGACGGTCGGCTTCTACGCCAAGCTGTCGGTGCTGCAGGCGGTGATCCAGGTCGATATGGTCTGGCTGGCCATCGTCGCCGTGCTGTTCTCGGTTGTCGGTGCCTTCTACTATCTGCGCGTAATCAAGCTGATGTACTTCGACGAAGTAGAGGATCGCAGCCCGCTGGCAGCGGCGCCCGACCTGCGTCTGGCACTGTCGCTGAATGGGCTCGCCGTACTTCTGCTCGGACTGTTCCCGGGCGGTTTGATGGCCCTCTGCCTGGGGGCTTTGAGCTGAATTCACGCGGACCTGCGATTCCGGTTGTATTAACCGGGGGCCGTGGGTACAATTCGCATCCGTTGTTGCGGGGTGGAGCAGTTCGGTAGCTCGTCGGGCTCATAACCCGAAGGTCCCAGGTTCAAATCCTGGCCCCGCTACCAAGCATTACGGTGGACCGAGAAAAGCCCCGTTTCGACGGGGCTTTTTGTTAGGTGCCAGGGGCGTCGCGGACGTTTCTCCTGGCAGCGTGCTTAGGAAGGGCCACAGGCCCTTTATTTGTTTGTGCGGGACGCGATGCGACAGGCGCCGGCAAAACTGCGTGAGTTGATCGAGCCGATAGTCGAAGGGCTCGGTTACGAGGCGGTTGGCATCGAGTTGCTGCCGCAAGGCGGACACGAATTGCTGCGTATCTACATCGACCGGAAAGAGGGCGTCACCATTCACGACTGCGAACAGGTCAGCCACCAGGTCAGCGGCATGCTCGATGTCGACGACCCGATCCGTGGTGATTACACCCTTGAGGTGTCGTCACCGGGAATCGATCGACCCCTGTTCCGTCGCGACGATTTCGCCCGCTTCGCCGGGAAGCGTGCCAAGGTGAAGCTCAGTGCGCCGCGTGACGGGCGCGCACGTTATACCGCGCTGTTGCGCGGGCTCGACGGCGACGAAGTGCTGCTCGAGGTGGATGGCGAGGCCCTGCGCGTCGCCTTCGACGAGATCGACCAGGCGCGCCTGGTGGCAGACCCTCGGCCTGGCCGGGGGCAATCTGGAGAGTCAGAGGGATGAGTAAAGAGATCCTGCTGGTCGTGGACGCCGTCTCGCACGAGAAGAGCGTCGAGAAAGAGATTATTTTCGAGGCGATCGAACTGGCGCTGGCGTCGGCGACGCGTAAGAAAAATAGAAGCGACATCGAAGTGCGCGTCGCGATCGATCGCGCCACCGGTGACTACGCTACCTTCCGCCGCTGGGAGGTGATCTCGCCCGAGGTCGACCTCAGCGAAGAGGAGGAACTCGAGGAGTTCGAGTTCCACCCCGAGCGTCAGGTCTGGCTCGACGATGCACAGGAACAGGATCCCGGGCTCCAGGCCGGTGACTTCATCGAGGAGCCGATGGATTCGGTCGAGTTCGGCCGCATCGCTGCCCAGGCCGCCAAGCAGGTGATCGTACAGAAGGTGCGCGAGGCCGAGCGGGCCCAGATCGTCGAGGCCTACACCGGCCGCGAGGGTGAGTTGGTCGGCGGCGTCGTCAAGCGGGTCGAGCGCGGTAACGTCTACATCGATCTCGGCGGCAATGCCGAGGCGGCGATCTTCCGTGAGGAGATGATCCCGCGCGAAGCCGTGCGTGGCGGCGACCGTATTCGCGGCTACCTGCGCGAGGTACGTTCAGAGCCGCGCGGGCCGCAGCTGTTCGTCACCCGCACCGCGCCTGAACTGCTGATTGAGTTGTTCCGCCTCGAGGTGCCAGAAATCGGTGAAGGCCTGATTGACATCCTTGGCGCCGCGCGCGATCCAGGTTCCCGGGCCAAGATCGCGGTGCGCTCGAACGAGCCGCGCATCGATCCGGTTGGTGCCTGCGTCGGCATGCGCGGATCGCGCGTGCAGGCGGTCTCCAACGAACTCGCCGGAGAGCGCGTTGACATCATCCCGTGGAACGACAATGCCGCCCAGCTGGTGATCAACGCCATGCAGCCGGCCGACGTCCTGTCGATCGTGGTTGACGAAGAGCGCCACAGCATGGATCTCGCCGTCGACGAGGAACAGCTATCGCAGGCAATCGGACGCGGCGGCCAGAATATCCGCCTCGCTTCACAGCTGACCGGCTGGGACCTTAACGTCATGACCCTTGAGGAAGCCGAAGCCAAGAGCGATACCGAGACGGCCAAGGCTCATGCGGTGTTCATGGAGCAGCTCGACGTCGACGAGGAGGTTGCCGTGATCCTGGTGCAGGAGGGTTACACCACTGTCGACGAGGTCGCCTTCGTGCCCGAAGAGGAACTGCTCGAGATCGAGGAGTTCGAAGAAGGGATCGTGCAGGAACTGCGCAACCGCGCGCGCGATGTCCTGCTGATGCAGGCGATCGCCAAGGAAGAGAAGCTCGACGGCGTAGAGCCGGCCGATGACCTGCTCGAGATGGACGGCATGGAACGCCAGCTCGCCTTCGAGATGGCCAGCCGCGGCATCGTCACCATGGAGGATCTCGCTGAGCAGGACGTCGATAGCCTCATGGAGATCGATGGCATGGAAGAAGAGCGTGCCGGCGAACTGATCATGACAGCGCGCGCGCCGTGGTTCGAGAACGAGAACGAGAACGAGAACGAGGCCGAGGCCTGATTCGGGCCCGGGAGAGACAGGCATGCCCGATTCGACAGTTAAACAGCTCGCAGATGTAGTCGGCATTCCGGTCGACCGGTTGCTGATCCAGTTCGCCGAGGCCGGCCTGAGCAAGGACGGGCCCGACGCGGCGGTCAACGATCAGGAGAAGGTGACGCTGCTGCAGTTCCTGCGCACCGCCCACGGTAAGGAGACGGCCGCCGATCCTACCGGCTCGCCGCGCAAGGTGACGCTGAAACGCAAGTCGGTAAGCGAACTGCGCCAGCGTCAGAGCCTGCCGGGCGGACAGAGCCGTAACAAGACGGTCAGCGTCGAGGTGCGCAAGAGCCGCACCTACGTCAAGCGCTCCGCCGAGGAGGCCGAAGCGGAGCAGGCCGAGGCCGAAGAGGCACGCCGGCGCCTGGCTGAATTGCAGCTCGACAAGGCAGCCGGCGAGGAGCTCGTACGTGGCCAACTGGCCAAGCGGCTCGACGCCGAGGAAGAAAAACGCCGGGCCGAGGAAGAGGAAACCAAGGCGCAGTCCGATGAACTCGAGCGCAAGCGCGCTGAGGAAGACGAGGTCAAGCGCCAGGCCGAAGAGCTGGCACGGAGCCAGGCCGAGGATGCGGCCCGGGCCAAGGCGGCGCCTGCCCGCGCCAAGCCGGCGGAAAAGGCCAAGCCGGATCGTGGTAGCAAGGACAAACGCTCGAGCCGTTACGGTCGCAAGGAACTGCACGTCGCCAGCGAGAAGAGCGGCCGACGCAAGAAGGCCCCGCGCGTGCGTGGACATGCGGCACGCACCGCCGCGACCACCGAACATGGATTCACCCTGCCTACCGAACCGGTGGTGCGCGAGGTGATACTGCCTGAGACGATCACTGTCGCCGAGCTCTCCCAGCGCATGGCGGTCAAGGCGGCCGAGGTGATCAAGGCGATGATGAATATGGGCGTCATGGCGACCATCAACCAGTCCATCGACCAGGACACCGCGGTGCTGGTGGTCGAGGAGATGGGCCACAAGCCCAAGCTGACCACCGACAGCGACATCGAGGAGAGCCTGCAACTCGACACCGTGGGCTCCGCCGAAACCGTGCGTCGGCCGCCAGTGGTCACCATCATGGGGCACGTCGACCACGGCAAGACCTCACTGCTCGACCACATCCGCGCCAGCAAGGTGGCTGAAGGCGAGGCCGGCGGCATCACCCAGCATATCGGCGCCTACCACGTTGACACCGACAAGGGCACGATCACCTTCCTCGACACCCCGGGCCACGCGGCATTCACCGCCATGCGCGCCCGCGGTTCCCAGGTGACAGACATCGTCGTGCTGGTGGTCGCTGCCGACGACGGCGTCATGCCGCAGACCATCGAGTCGATCCAGCACGCCAAGGCGGGCTCGGTGCCGCTGGTGGTTGCGGTCAACAAGATCGACAAACCCGAAGCCGATCCCGACAAGGTCAAGCAGGAGTTGACCCAGCACGAGGTGATCCCGGAAGACTGGGGCGGCGACACCCAGTTCATCCACGTTTCGGCAATGACCGGTGAGGGCATCGACACACTGCTCGACGCCATCCTGCTGCAGGCCGAGGTGATGGAACTCGCAGCACCGGTCGAGGAAACCGCACGTGGCGTCGTGCTCGAGTCACGCCTTGAGAAGGGTCGTGGTCCGGTGGCGACGGTACTGGTCAAGAGTGGCACCCTGCGCAAGGGCGACGTCGTCCTGTGCGGTTCCGAGTTCGGGCGCGTGCGTGCCCTGTTCGACGAGGCCGGTCACTCTGCCGACAGCGTTGGGCCGTCGATGCCGGCCGAGGTGCTCGGACTTTCCGGAACGCCCAACGCAGGTGATGAGGTGGTGGCGCACCCGGACGAGCGCAAGGTGCGCGAGATTGCGTCATTCCGCCAGACCAAGGTCCGCGAGATGCGCCTGGCAAAACAGCAGGCGGCCAGGCTCGAGGATATGTTCTCGCAGATGGAGGCCGGCGAAAGCCAAACGCTCAACCTGGTCATCAAGGCCGACGTGCAGGGCAGTGTCGAGGCCTTGCGCGACTCCCTGACCAAGCTTTCCAACGACGAGGTCCGCGTGCGCGTGATTGCGTCTGGCGTTGGCGGCATCACCGAGTCCGACGTCAACCTGGCCGCGGCATCGCAGGCGGTCATGGTCGGCTTCAATGTCCGTGCCGATGCCTCGGCCCGGCGCCTGGTCGCCGAAACCGGCGTCGACCTGCATTACTACAGTGTCATCTACGACGTCATCGACGAAGTCAAGAAAGCACTCTCCGGCATGCTTAAGCCGGAGACCCGCGAGGAGATCGTCGGCCTGGCCGAGGTGCGCGACGTGTTCCGCTCGCCGAAGCTTGGCGCCATCGCCGGCTGCCTGGTGATGGAGGGCACGGTCAAGCGCTCGAACCCGATCCGGGTGCTGCGCGATAACGTGGTCATCTACGAGGGCGAACTCGAGTCCCTGCGTCGCTTCAAGGACGATGTCAACGAGGTTCGCTCCGGGACCGAGTGCGGCATCGGCGTCAAGAACTACAACGACGTCAAGGTCGGCGACCAGATCGAGGTCTACGAAACGGTCCAGGTACCGCGAGAGCTGTGAGCCGTCGCGGCAGCCCCACGTGGTGCCGCGAGACCAAGAGCGCCACCGATGCCCAGGGAATTCAGTCGCAGCCGCCGGGTCGGCGAACAGATTCGCCGGGTCCTGGCGCAGTTGATCCATGACGAGGTCAAGGACCCGGGTGTCGGCATGGTCACGCTGACCGGGATCGAGGTCAGCCACGACCTGGCCCACGCCAAGGTATTTTTCACCGCTCTCGCCGACGATCCCGGAATGATCCGTTCCAGCGAGGCGGGCCTGCGCCGGGCGAGCGGCTTCCTGCGCCGGGAACTGGGCCACCAGGTCAAGTTGCGGATCACGCCCGAACTGCATTTCACTTACGATCGATCGGTCGAGCACGGCCGTCACCTGACGGCACTGATCGACGACGCCGTCGCCGATTTGCCGGTCGAGACCGACGAATCCGACGACACCCCGTCCCGCTGACGCCACCCCCAAACGAACCTGGCAAGGCATACCATGGCCCGCAGACGTCCCCAAGGCCGCCCCGTGAGCGGCATCCTGCTGCTGGACAAGCCGGTGGGCATGACCTCGAACGCAGCGCTGCAGGTGGTCAAGCGGCTCATGCGTGCGCGCAAGGCGGGCCACACCGGCAGTCTCGACCCGCTTGCCAGTGGCCTGTTGCCGATCTGCCTCGGCGAGGCGACCAAGGTCTCCGCCTACCTGCTCGATGCCGACAAGCGCTACTGGGTGAGGATCCGGCTCGGGGTGACCACCACCACCGGCGACGCCGACGGCGAGGTGCAGGAGACGCGCCCGGTCTCGCCGTTCGATGCCGCACGCCTGGAGGAGATACTGGCCGGGATGCGCGGCGAGATCGACCAGGTGCCTCCGATGTACTCGGCACTGCGCCACAAGGGGCGGCGCCTGTACCAACTGGCGCGCGAGGGCATCGAGGTCGAGCGTGCGCCGCGCCGGATCACCATCCATGCACTGGATGCGCTGTCACTGGCTGCAGATGAGATAGAACTCGCGGTGCACTGCTCGAAGGGTACCTACGTCCGTACCCTGGCCGAGGAAATCGGAACGGCCCTCGGTTGTGGTGCGCACGTCATCGGCCTGCGCCGCACCGGGGTCGGTCCGTACACCGAGAGCGGGATGCTGACCCTCGATGCCTTGCGCGACGAGGCCGAGGCCGGTCCGGAATCGCTCGACCACCACCTTTTGCCGATTGTCTCGGCACTTGCCCACTGGCCGCAGGTGCGCCTGTCATCTGATGCCGCCTACTACCTGCGCCAGGGCCAGGCCGTTGTGGTGCCACGGGCTCCGACCAGCGGCTGGCTCTGCCTGTTCGCCGATGACGGCGCCTTTATCGGCGTTGGACAGGTCCAGGACGATGGTCGCGTGGCTCCCAGAAGGCTGTTCAACCTGAAGGAAAGCGGTTGATCGGGCAGTGAATTCGGACCCCGCCCAGGCTCACGGACGATACCGAAATGCCTTGTGACAAAGGGGCCCGTCAGAGTAAAATACGCAATTCACGTCAACAGTAATCAAAGCGTTCCAGGAGTAGTCGATGTCTCTGTCTGCCGAAGAGAAGACCCAGGTGGTCAACGAATACGCGCGTGGCGCTGGCGACACCGGTTCACCGGAGGTGCAGGTGGCCCTGCTGACCCGGCGGATCGAAGGCTTGTCCGGCCATTTCGCCAGCCACAAGCAGGATCACCACTCGCGCCGCGGCCTGCTGCGCATGGTCAATCAACGTCGCAAGCTGCTCGACTACGTCAAGCGCAACGACCTCGAACGTTACCGTCAGCTGATCGCCCGTCTCGGGCTGCGTCGCTAGATCCGGTCCGGGAGCAGAATATCGTGACAATAGTCAGCAAGAGTTTTCGTTACGGCAAGCACAACGTCACCCTCGAGACCGGCGAGATTGCCCGCCAGGCAACCGGCGCGGTCATGGTCCGCATGGACGACACCGCCGTGTTGGTCACCGTGGTCGGTCGCGACAAGGCCGATCCGGGTCGCGACTTTTTTCCGCTGACCGTCAACTACCAGGAGCGGACCTACGCGGGTGGCAAGATTCCGGGTGGATTCTTCAGACGCGAGGGCCGACCGGGCGAGAAAGAGACCCTGACCTGCCGCCTGATCGATCGTCCTATCCGACCGCTGTTCCCCAAGGGTTTCCTCAACGAGGTGCAGATCGTCGCTACGGTGGTATCGGCCGAACCGGACATCGATCCCGATATTCCGGCCATGCTCGGCGCCTCGGCGTGTTTGGCGATCTCCGGAATCCCGTTCGCAGGCCCGATCGGTGCGGCCCGTGTCGGTTACCGTGACGGCGAGTACCTGCTCAACCCCACCTATTCCGAACTGCAGGAGTCGCAGCTCAACCTGGTGGTCGCCGGTACCGAGAAGGCGGTCCTGATGGTCGAGTCCGAGGCGGAGGAGCTTGCTGAAGAGGTGATGCTCGGCGCGGTACTGTTCGGCCACGAGCAGATGCAGCAGGCGATCAGCGTGATCAACGAGCTGGTGGCCGAGGTCGGCAAGCCGCGCTGGGATGTGCAGGACAAGGTCATCGATTCGGAACTGGTGGAGAAGGTTCGCGCGAGCTGCGAGGCGGCGATCGGCGAGGCCTACACCATCAGCGAAAAGCAGGAGCGCTACGCGCGCATCGGTGAGATCCGTGCCGCCTTAACCGCCGAACTGGCTGCAGGCGATGCACCGGCCCACGACGCCGGCGAGGTGCTCGAGGCGTTCGGTAAGATCGAAAAGGCGCTGGTTCGCGGGCGCATTATTGCTGGCGAGGCGCGCATCGACGGTCGAGACCGTTCTACGGTCCGCAAGATCACAGTCAAGACCGGCGTACTACCACGCGCCCACGGCTCGGCGCTGTTCACTCGCGGCGAAACCCAGGCGCTGGTCGCGGCGACCCTCGGTACGGCACGCGACGCGGCGATCATCGACGCCCTGGAGGGGACCTACAAGGAGCCGTTCATGCTCCACTACAACTTCCCTCCCTACTGTGTTGGTGAAACCGGATTCATGGGCTCGACGAAACGGCGCGAGATCGGTCACGGGCGTCTCGCCAAGCGCGGCGTACTGGCATCGATGCCGGACATGGAAACCTTCCCCTACACCATCCGCGTGGTTTCCGAGATCACCGAGTCGAACGGTTCGAGTTCGATGGCCTCGGCCTGTGGCAGCAGCCTGGCGCTGATGGATGCCGGCGTGCCGGTCACGACTCCGGTGGCGGGTATTGCCATGGGTCTGATCAAGGAGGGCGACCAGTTTGCGGTGCTGAGCGATATCCTTGGCGACGAGGACCACCTCGGCGACATGGACTTCAAGGTGGTTGGCAGCGGGCAGGGCATTACCGCGCTGCAGATGGACATCAAGATCGATGGCATCACCCGCGAGATCATGGAGGCGGCCCTGGCCCAGGCACGCGATGGCCGCATGTATATCCTCGGCGAAATGGCCAAGGTGATCAGCGCTCCGCGTGACGACATTTCCGAGTTCGCGCCGCGGATCATCACCATCAAGATCGATCCCGAAAAAATCCGCGATGTGATCGGCAAGGGCGGTTCGACCATCCGCGCCATCACCGAAGAGACCGGTGCCACCATCGATATTACCGATGACGGTACGGTCAAGATCGCCTCGGTCGACAAGACCGCCGGCGACGCGGCACGCCTGCGCATTGAGGAGATCACCGCTGACGTCGAAGTGGGCAAGATCTACAACGGCAAGGTGGTCAAACTGATGGACTTTGGCGCCTTCGTTTCGATCCTTCCTGGCCGCGATGGCCTGGTCCACATCTCGCAGATCTGCGAGGAGCGGGTGGAAAACGTCAGCGACAAGCTGACCGAAGGCGACATGGTGCGGGTCAAGGTGCTAGAGGTAGATCGTCAGGGCCGCGTCCGCCTGAGCATGAAGGCGATCAACGAGTAGGAACACCGCCTTACTACATGATGAAAAAGGGGAGCTTCAGCTCCCCTTTTTCATTTGTCTCGATACCTGCCTCAGGCCGTTAGATCGGATGCTTCCGTGACCTCGCCAGGTTCGAGTGCACGCAGCAATTCGGTGCGCAATGCCTCGAGCAAGTCGGCGTCGGTGATCGGCAGGTTGTCCTGGTCGGTGATGTAGAAGACATCCTCGGCGCGATTGCCGAAGGTGCCGATCTTGGCGTTCTGCACCCGTGCCCCACAGTTGGCAAAGGCCTGGCCGATGCTCGACAGCAGGCCGGGACGGTCGGCCGCGAGCAATTCGACTATGGTGCGTTCGCCATTGCTGTCGGTGCTGAAGTCGACACGCGTCGGCAGCGGGAAATACTGCAGATGGCGTGGTGTCCGGCGGGCAATCGGTTGTGGCGCCTGGTCCGGTTCGGCGAGCCCTCGCCGCAGCCGTTCGCGTATCTCCTCGAGACGGTAGGTGACCTCGATCGGTGCTCCCGAGTCATCGAGCACGATGTAGCTGTCGAGGGTGTGGCCGGTGCCCGAGGTGATGATCCGTGCGTCGACCACGGTCAGGCCGAGTTGCTCGAGGACCGAGGTGGTCTGCGCGAACAGGCGGTGGGTATCGAGAGTGTAGATAAAGATTTCGGTGCCCCCGCGCGGCCCCTCTTGGCGGACGGCGATCAATGGTTCGTTTGAATCGCCATGTTCGGCGATCAGTTGTGAATGCCAGGCGATTTCGTCGGCCTTGTGTCGCAGGAAATACTCGTCGCTGAACTCCCCCCAGATGGCGTTGACCACCTGGTCCGGGACCTGGCGCGACTTGAGCAGCGCCCGGGCCATGACACTGACACCGCGGATTCGCTCCTGGGCATCGAGCGGATGCTCGAGGCCACGGCGCAGGGCGCGCTTGGTCGAGGTGTAGAGCTCGGCCAGCAGCGTCTCCTTCCACGAAGTCCACAGCGTCGGGTTGGTCGCGCGGATGTCGGCAACTGTCAGCAGGTAGAGGTAGTCGAGCCGGACCTGGTCGACGACCAGGTTGGCGAAGCTGTTGACCACCTCGGGATCGCTGGTGTCTTCGCGCTGTGCCGTACGCGACATCACCAGGTGTTTGTCCACCAGCCAGGCGACCAACTGGGTGTCATAGCGGCCCAGATAGTGGTCGCGGCAGAACGTCTCGGCATCGCTGGCGCCGAGCTTGGAGTGGTCGCCACCTCGCCCCTTGGCGATGTCGTGGAACAGCCCGGCAAGGTAGAGCAACTCGATTTTTGGCAGGGCCTGGATGATCTGGCTGCAGCGCGGGAATTCGTGGTGGTGCTCGGGCACCGCAAAGCGGCGCAGGTTGCGGATAACGCGCAGGGTGTGCTCGTCGACCGTGTAGACGTGAAACAGGTCGTACTGCATCTGTCCGACCACGTTGCCGAAGGCCGGCAGATAGGCGGCCAGCACGCCGTAGCGGTTCATGCGCCGCAATTCGTGCGTGATGCCCTGGGGCTGGCGCAGGATCTCCATGAACAGGCTGCGAGCGCGCACGTCGCGACGGAAGCTTTCGTCGATAAGGTGGCGGTGACTGCGCACCAGGCGAATTGTGGAAGCGCGCACGCCCTTGATCTGGGGATGCTGCTGCATCAGCAGGAACATTTCGAGCAGCGCGTATGGATAGTTGGCGAAAACGTCGTCGTTGGTCGCTTCGAGGAAGCGGTGGTGCACCTGGAAACGTCGGTTGAGCGGCTGCGGCGTGGCGCGGTCATCGGCGTAGAGGATGGTCTCCTGGAACAGTTGCAGCAGCATCTCGTTGAGCCGGGAGAGTTCCATCACCACCCGGTAGTACTGCTTCATGAACTGCTCGATACCGAGGTGTCCGCCATCGTCGTCATGGAAGCCGAATTGTTCGGCCACGCTGCGCTGGTAGTCGAACACCAACCGGTCCTCACGTCGCCCGGCCAGGACGTGGAGGCCGAATCGCACCTGCCAGAGGAAGTCCTGTCCACTGATCAGGGTCGCGTACTCCTCTTCGGTGAGGAAGCCGTGGTCGACCAGGTCGTGCAAGGTGGCGGCGGCGAAGTGGCGTTTCGATACCCAGCCGATCATCTGGATATCGCGCAGCCCGCCCGGACTCTCCTTGACGTTGGGTTCGAGGTTGTAGCCGGTGTCGTGGTAGCGGGCATGGCGTGCCTGCTGCTCGGACAGCTTCTCCTCGAAATAGCGGCGGCTGGTCCAGACGCTGTCGTCACGGATCAGCCCGCCCAGGGCGTCGAACAGGTCCCCGGCACCGCACAGCAGGCGGGCCTCGAGCAGGTTGGTCTCGATGGTGATGTCGCCGGCACTCTGCTCGGTGCACTCGGCCAGGGAGCGTACGCTGTTGCCGACCTCCAGGCCGATATCCCAGAGGAAGGTGATAAACGGCTCAATGCGGTCGCGATAGCGCTCGTGCTCCTCGGCGCGCAGCAGGATCATCAGGTCGATGTCGGAGCCGAGGTGCAGCTCGCCACGACCGTAGCCGCCGACCGCGATCAGAGCGATATCAGGATCGGCGGCATCGAAGTGACGCAGCCAGGCGCGATGCAGGATGGCGTCGATGAAACCGGCGTGACGGGGCACCAGGATGCTGGCCGGGGTGCCGTTGAGGTACCTCTCGCGCTGGTTGGCGATGGACTGGTCCAGGGTCTCCCGGAAGAGCGCGACCGGGTTGTCGGTCTTCTCCAGGGCGTGGTCGAAGGCTTCGGTGTCGAGCGCCTCGTCGACGTTTGGCACGGTGGCTTCGGTGGGCCCATCCATGTCAGATCACTTCATCGCGGCGCAGGGTCAGTACCTCGCAGCCGTCTTCGGTCACCGCCAGGGTGTGTTCCCACTGGGCCGAGGGGCTGCGGTCCTTGGTCACCACGGTCCAGTTGTCTGACAGCAGTTTCACGTGGCGCTTGCCGGCGTTGACCATCGGCTCAATGGTGAAGGTCATGCCGGGAAGGAGCTCTATGCCGGTGCCCGGGGTGCCGTAGTGGAGGACCTGTGGGTCCTCGTGGAAAGCACGGCCGATGCCGTGACCGCAGTACTCGCGCACGATCGAGCAGCCCTGTTCTTCAGCGTGCTGCTGGATCGCGGCACCGAGGTCACCGAGGCGGATGCCGGGGCGCACCATGCGGATCGCCAGGTAGAGGCATTCCTTGGCGACCCCGGTCACGTGACGGGTGCGTTGGGTCGGCTCGCCAACGAAGAACATCTGGCTGGTGTCGCCGTGGAAGCCGTCCCTGATTACGGTGATGTCCAGGTTGACGATGTCGCCTTGCTTCAGCTTTTTCGGCCCCGGGATGCCATGGCAGACCTGGTGGTTGACCGAACTGCAGATCGACTTGGGAAAGCCGTGGTAGTTGAGCGGGGCCGGGATCGCCTGTTGTACCTCGACGATATGGTTATGGCAGATGCGGTCGAGTTCGTCGGTGGTGACACCGGCGACCACGTGCGGTGCGATCATCTCCAGCACCTCGGCCGCCAGGCGGCCGGCGACGCGCATTTTCTCGATCTCGGGCGCGGTCTTGATCTCGATTCCCATCAGTGGATTCGGGTCTCTTTCGGGTGGGGCCGGGCCTAGGGGGCGCGGTCGGTGGAACGGTCCGGGCCGGGCGGCCAGAGCGGGACGCCTGGATTGCCGTGAGGGCCCTGCCCATGGTATAAATCCGCTCGCCGAAAGGCAATCAGGCGCGGTCTCCGGTCAGCCCCGGGTCCGCGCTTAATTTCACACATGCACCGACACGTGCGAGGGGGTGCCCGCGAAGGCGGGTTCTCGCATGGGGTGCATGGAGGATCAACCCTGACCTGGAGAATCAGATCATGGCAAGCGTTTCCATGCGACAGATGCTGGAGGCTGGTGTCCACTTTGGCCACCAGACCCGCTACTGGAACCCGAAGATGGCACCGTACATCTTCGGCTCTCGCAACAACATCCACATCATCAACCTCGAGAAGACGCAGCCGCTCTTCAACGAGGCGATGAACTTCCTCAGCAGCCTCGCCGCACGCCGTGGCAAGGTCCTGCTGGTCGGCACCAAGCGTAACGCCAGCGACCACGTCAAGCGCGAGGCCCAGCGTTGCAACATGCCTTACGTCAACTTCCGTTGGCTGGGCGGCATGCTGACCAACTACAAGACCATCAAGCAGTCGATCAAGCGCCTCAAGGAACTCGAGGCGATGGAGCAGGACGGTGGTCTCGATCGCTTCAACAAGAAAGAGCAACTGAGCCTGAAGCGCGAGCACGATAAGCTCGAGCGGAGCATGGGTGGCATCAAGGACATGGAAGGTCTCCCCGACGCCCTGTTCGTGATCGACGTCGGCCACGAGAAGATCGCGGTCAGCGAAGCGCGCAAGCTCGGGATCCCGGTCGTCGGCGTGGTCGACACCAACCATAATCCCGATGTTGCCGACTACATGATCCCCGGCAACGACGACTCCATGCGTTCGATCCAGCTCTACTGCCAGAGCGTCTCCGAGGCGATCCTCAGTGGCATGGCGAGCATGGGCCAGGCGCAGGCCGCGGAGAAGCAGGAATCGAAGCCGGCCACGGCCAAGGTGTCTGCCGCCGAGAAGCCGGTAGCGGAGGCGGTTCCAGAAGCCGCTCCCGAAACCACTTCCGAAACCACTTCCGAAGCGGTGGCCGAACCGGTCACCGAGCCTGCCCCTGCGGCGGAGTAACGATCGGGCCGTGCCCCGGCTACGTGGTCGGCGCGCCAGCTGCCCGGCGCGCCGGTCCACGCTCATGAACAAGACATCGAGGTTTTAGCGACATGACGATTACCGCGAGCATGGTCAAGGAGCTGCGTGAGCGCACCGGCTCCGGAATGATGGAGTGCAAGAAAGCCCTGGTCGAGACCGGCGGCGACATCGACGCTGCGATCGAACTGATGCGCAAGAGTGGGCTGGCCAAGGCCGGAAAACGAGCCGGCAAGGTGGCCGCAGAAGGAACGATCGAGATCGCCCTGACTGATGACGGTCACCGTGCGGCGATGGTCGAGGTCAACAGCGAGACCGATTTCGTGTCCAAGGGCGACGACTTCCGCGCCTACGCTACCGCGGTTGCCCGCACCGCCCTCGAGCAGGCCCCAGCCGATCTTGATGCCTTGCTCGCGGCGCCACTGGCCGGCGGTAATGGCAGCGTTGATGCCGTGCGTAAGGAACTGGTGGCGAAAATTGGAGAAAACGTCAACGTGCGCCGCTTCGTGGTGGTCGACGCCGGTGACGGTTCGCTGGCCAGCTACCAGCACGGCACCCGAATCGGCGTGGTCGTCGCCTGTGCCGGTGGTGATGCCACGCTGGGCAAGGACGTGGCGATGCACATCGCCGCCAGCCGCCCGGTCTGCATCGCCGAGCAGGACGTCCCTGCCGACCTGGTCGCCAAGGAGCGCGAGATCTTCTCCGCCCAGGCTGCCGAAAGCGGCAAGCCGGCCAACATCGTCGAAAAGATGGTCGAGGGTCGCCTGCGCAAGTACCTGGCCGAGATCACCCTGGTCGGGCAGCCGTTCGTCAAGAATCCCGACCAGTCGGTCGGTGATCTGCTCAAGGCTGCCGATGCCACCGTCAACAGCTTCGACCGTTTCGAAGTGGGCGAGGGGATCGAGAAGAAACAGGAGAACTTCGCCGCCGAGGTGATGGCCCAGGTCCAGGGCGGCTGAGCCGAACGGAGCCACGGACATGACCCCCCGCTACCGGCGCATCCTGCTGAAACTCAGCGGCGAGGCGCTCGCCGGGGGCGGTGATGGTGGTATCGACCCAGTTACTCTGGAGCGGGTTGCCGGCGAGGTCGCCGAGCTGGTCCGCGATGGCGTCGAGATCGGCCTGGTCATCGGCGGTGGCAATATCTTCCGTGGCGCCGAGCTGGTTGATTCCGGGCTCGACCGGGTCACCGGCGACCAGATGGGCATGCTGGCCACGGTGATCAATGCCCTGGCCTTACAGTCGGCACTGGATCGGGCCGGGTGTGTGGCCCGGGTGCTGTCGGCCTTCCCGGTCGGCACCGTGACCGAACCGTTCGACCACCGCAGCGCCAAGGCGCACCTGGCTGCGGGTCGGGTGGCGATCTTCGCTGCCGGCACCGGCAACCCGTTTTTCACCACTGACTCGGCCGCCAGTCTGCGCGCCATCGAGATCGGTGCCGACGTGCTGATCAAGGCAACCAAGGTTGACGGCGTCTTTGCCGCCGACCCGGTCGATCAGCCCGATGCCGAGCACTACCCGGAACTGACCTACGATGATGTGATCACGCGCCGCCTGGCGGTGATGGACACCACGGCGGTGGTACTGTGCCGTGACCACAACCTGCCGCTGCGGGTAATGAACATCAATAAACCGGGTGCGCTGCGTGCCGCGGTACGCGGCGACGATATCGGTACGCTGGTACGAGAAGGGGGAGAAAAATGATCGAAGACGTCCGAAAAGATGCATCGACCAGGATGGGCAAGAGCATCGAGTCGCTCAAGCACGAATTCGCTAAGATTCGTACCGGCCGCGCTCATACCAACCTGCTCGACCACGTCACCGTCCCCTACTACGGCAGTGATGTCCCGCTGTCCCAGGTCGCCAACATCGGCGTCGAGGACTCACGCACCCTGACCGTGTCGCCGTGGGAGAAGCAGATGGTCGGGGCGATCGAGAAGGCCATCATGACCTCCGACCTTGGCCTCAACCCGGCCACGGCTGGAACCCTGATCCGTGTGCCACTGCCGGCTCTGACCGAAGAACGGCGACGCGACCTGATCAAGGTGGTGCGCCACGAGGCCGAACTGGGGCGGGTAGCCATCCGCAACATCCGCCGCGACGCGCTGCACACGCTCAAGGAACTGCTCAAGGAGAAGGAGATCTCTGAAGACCAGGAGCGCCGCGCCGAGACCGAGATACAGAAGCTGACCGACCAGCATGTCGCCCGGGCGGACGAGATGCTGGCCGAGAAGGAGCAGGATCTGCTCTCCATCTGAGGCCATGGCCGTCGCCAGTACCACTCAGCCCGAGGAGCCTGCACGGCTGCCACGTCACGTCGCCATCGTCATGGACGGCAACGGACGCTGGGCCCAGACACGCGGTCGCCCGCGCACCTTTGGCCACAAGGCCGGGGTGGGTTCGGTCCGGGCGGTGGTCGAGTCCTGTGTCAGCCACGACATCGAGGCGTTGACACTGTTCGCCTTCAGCAGCGAGAACTGGCAGCGACCGCGGACCGAGGTCAGTGTCCTGATGGACCTGTTCCTCGCCTCGCTTCGCCGCGAGGTCAAGCGCCTGCACGAGAACCGCGTTCGCCTGCGCATCATCGGTGGACGTGAGGCTCTGGCACCGAGACTGCGCGAGCAGATCGCCACGGCCGAGGCCCAGACGCGAGACAACACCGGGCTGCAGCTCTGCATCGCCGCCAACTACGGCGGCCGCTGGGACATCGTCGAGGCGGCACGCCACCTGGCACGCGAGGTGGCCAGCGGTGCGCTGGCCGCAGATGCCATCGACGAGGAGGCTTTCGCGTCGAGCCTGTCACTGTCCGATCTGCCACCACCCGACCTGTTCATCCGCACCGGCGGTGAGTCGCGCATCAGCAACTTTCTGATCTGGCAACTTGCTTACAGCGAACTCTACTTCACCGACACCCTCTGGCCAGACTTTGATGCCAGTGCCTTCGATGACGCGCTGACCTGGTACGCTGGACGCCAGCGTCGCTTCGGTCGGACCCCGGGTCAGGCCCAGCGACTGGCCGGTGCTTAAACAGCGCATCCTGACCGCCCTGGTCCTCGTCCCGCTGGTCGTCGCCGGGGTTCTTGGATTAGGTACCTGGCCGCTGGGCGGCGTGTTCGCCGCCGTCATCCTCCTCGCCGGCTGGGAGTGGGCCGCGCTCGCCGGGTTGGCGCCAACGCCGGCGCGGGTCGGCTACGTCGCCGTACTGGGCCTGCTGATGTCGGCCGGCATACCGCTGCTGGCGGCACCGACCGGCGCCCTGTGGCTGCCGGGCCTGGCACTGGTCGGCTGGCTACTGGCCGCGGTCTGGATCGTGACCTACCAGCGTTGCGCGGGCACGCGACCGGACACCCCCGGCGCCTGGCCGCTGCGGCTGATCGGCGTCGCCGTCCTGGTGCCGCCGTGGGTCGCCCTGGTCACCATCCACGGCAGTGGCGCGCACGGCCCCTGGCTGGTGCTGTTCCTGCTGGTCCTGATCTGGACCGCCGACAGCGGTGCCTATTTCGCCGGTCGGCGCTGGGGACAGCGCAAGCTGGCGTCCCATGTCAGTCCCGGCAAGAGCTGGGAAGGGGTGGCCGGAGCGCTGACCCTCGGCGGCCTGTTCACCCTCGTCGCCGGCAGCGGTTTTGGCTACAGCGGGGGCGCGCTGGCCGCCTTCCTGTTGCTCGGCCTGGCGACGGTGGTGGTGTCGGTACTCGGCGACCTGTTCGAGAGCCTCGTCAAGCGTTACTGCGACGTCAAGGACAGCGGCGGTCTGCTGCCTGGTCACGGTGGTGTGCTCGACCGTATCGACAGCCTGACTGCGGCGGCACCGTTCTTCGCCGTGGGCCTCGCCTGGCTGGGAGGGGCGCGGTGAAGGGGGTCACACTCCTCGGTGCGACCGGCTCGATCGGTACCAGCACGCTCGACGTGCTCGCCCGTCACCCTGATCGTTACCGGGTCGAGGCCCTGACCGCTCATCGCGACGTCACCGGTATGACGGCGCTCTGTAACCGCTTTCGGCCACGTTACGCGGTGATGGCCGACTCCGGGGCCGCGAGTGCACTCGCCACGGCGCTGTCGGCGTCCGGCTGCCAGAGCAAGGTGCTGGCCGGAGTGGAGGGCCTTGAGCAGGTCGCCAGCCTCGATCAGGCCGAGATCGTCGTCGCCGCCATCGTCGGCGCAGCCGGTCTGATGCCGGCCCTGGCCGCCGCCCGTTCCGGCAAGCGCATCCTGCTGGCCAACAAGGAGGCGTTGGTGATGTCGGGGCGCCTGTTCATCGACGAGGTGCAGGCCGGTGGCGCGGAGTTGTTGCCGGTCGACAGCGAGCACAACGCCATTTTCCAGTGCCTGCCGGCCGGCTTCCGCCGTGGTCTCGACGGTACCGGCGTCGCCCACGTCCTGCTGACCGCATCCGGGGGACCGTTTCTCGAGACCCCGCTCGAAGTGCTTGCCAGCGTGACTCCCGACCAGGCCTGTGCCCACCCGAACTGGGAGATGGGGCGCAAGATATCGGTCGACTCGGCGACGATGATGAACAAGGGACTCGAGGTGATCGAGGCGTGCTGGCTGTTCGGGCTGCCACCGGAGCGGATCGAGGTGGTGATCCACCCGCAGAGCCTGGTGCACTCGATGGTGCAGTACAGTGACGGTTCTTTGCTGGCCGAACTCGGTCGGCCGGACATGCGTACCGCGATCGCCCACGCCCTGGCCTGGCCAGAGCGGATTGACTCGGGGGTGGCCGCGCTGGACGTGGCGGCGCTCGGTCAGCTCGCGTTCAGTGAGCCGTCGTTGACCCGTTTCCCCTGCCTGGACCTGGCCTACCGGGCGGCACGTAGCGGCGGTGGAGCCCCGACCGTGCTCAACGCTGCCAACGAAATCGCCGTAGCCGCGTTCCTTGATGGCACGCTGCCATTTTCGGCCATTGCCAGGGTCATCGAGATCAGCCTCGAGCGCTGCCCGGCGGGCACTCCGGAATCTATCGAGTCGATTCTCGCGCTCGATGGCGAAGCGCGACGACTAGCCACCGAGGCCTGTTCCGGCTTCTCTGGAGGGAGCCGATGACCGGCGTCATCTCATCTGCCATCGCTTTCCTGGTCGCGATCGGGCTGCTGATCAGCGTCCATGAGTTCGGCCATTTCTGGGTCGCACGCAGGCTCGGGGTCAAGGTGCTGCGCTTTTCTGTCGGATTCGGCAAGCCGCTGTGGTCACGGCGGGCCGGCGCCGACCAGACCGAGTACGTGATCGCGGCGATCCCGCTCGGTGGTTACGTCAAGATGGTCGACGAGCGCGAGGGCGAGGTGGCCGAGGCCGACCTGCCGCGCAGTTTCAACCGCCAGCGGCTCGCCGTGCGCAGCGCCATTGTCGCCGCCGGGCCGCTGTTCAACCTGGTTTTCGCGGTGCTCGCCTACTGGGCCCTGTTCGTCATCGGCGTCGATGGATTGCGTCCGGTGATCGGTGCGGTCGCCCCGGAGTCGGTTGCAGCCGTGAGCGGCCTGCGCGACGGTGACGAGATCACCGCCGTCGAGGGCCGGGCCACGGCCACCTGGGAGGCGGCCTCATTCGCCCTGATGGACGCCCTGGTCAGTGGCGACGAGACCGAACTGACGGTGCGCGACGCGGGTGGCCGTGAGACACGCCTGGTGTTGCGCACGACCGATGGTCACCGTTACCTGGATGGCGGGGCGCTTCTGGACAACCTCGGCCTGCGCCCGTGGCAGCCGTCGGTGCCGGCGGTGATCAATGCGGTACTGCCAGGTGGCGCCGCTGAACGTGCCGGTCTTCAGGCAGGCGATCGGGTGGTCGCAGCCGGGGATGATCCGATTACGGATTGGCGTGCCTGGGTCGACTTCGTCCGTGCCCGACCCGGGGTCACCTTCGAGATCGAGGTGGAGCGGGGTGGTGGACGGCTGCGTCTGGAACTGACACCGGAGACGGTTGCGACCGAGGACGGTGGCTCACGTGGCCGCATCGGGGCCCAGGCCCGGTTGCCCGACGACCTGTTCACCGGCATGCGAGCCGTGCACCGCTACGGCCCGGTTGAGGCCCTCGGCGAGGCGACGCGCAAGAGCTGGAATATGGCCACCCTGATGCTGACCATGCTCGGCAAAATGGTGGTCGGCGAAGCCTCTCTGGACAACATCAGCGGGCCGATCACCATTGCCGAATACGCTGGGCGCACGGCCAGTATCGGCCTGACGCCGTTCCTGTCGTTCCTGGCGCTGATCAGCATCAGCCTCGGTGTCCTCAACCTGCTGCCGATCCCGCTGCTGGATGGCGGGCACCTGATGTATTACCTTATCGAGCTCGTCAAGGGGAGTCCCGTCTCGGAGGCCTTTGAGGCCACCGCGCAGCGGGTAGGCATTGCCATACTGCTGATGCTGATGGGCCTGGCCTTTTACAATGACCTGGCCCGCTTGCTCGGTGGCTGAATTAGGTCGCGGCGAGAGAGGCGCGAGAGCGTCTGACGCGAACAAGAACCTGAATCCTGGGGGGGGAGTGAAAATGGGACCGCTGCGTAATGCGCTGCTGCTGGCCGGACTGCTGCTGATTGGGGTCGTGCAGGCGGCCGAGCCGTTCACTGTCAGCGATATCCGTGCCGAGGGGCTGCAGCGAATCTCCGCCGGAACGCTGTTCAACTACCTGCCGATCAAGGTCGGTGACCGGTTCGACGATGTCCGCAGCGCCGAGGCGCTCAAGGCACTGTTCCGTACCGGTTTTTTCGATGATGTCAGGTTCGAGCGCGATGACGACGTCCTGATCGTTTTGGTCGATGAGCGACCGGCGATCGCCGAGATCAAGTTCACTGGCAACAAGGACATCGAGACCGAGCAACTCGAGGAGGGGCTGCGCGGGATCGGCCTGACCGAAGGTCAGGTGTTCAACAACTCCCTGCTCGAGCGCATCAAGCAGGAATTGACCCAACTCTACTTCGCCCGTGGCAAGTACGGGGTCGATATCCAGTCCACGGTCACTCCGCTCGAGCGCAACCGCGTCGCGCTGGAGATCGACATCAGCGAAGGCCAGGTGGCGAAGATCCGCCAGATCAGGGTCATCGGCAACGAGGACTTCGAGGAGGAGGACCTGATCGACCTGTTCCAGTTGAGCACACCGTCGATCTTCTCTTTCTTCAGCGATACCGACCAGTACTCCAAGCAGAAGCTGGCTGCCGATATCGAGTTGCTGCGCTCGTTCTACCTCAACCGTGGCTACCTGCGGTTCAAGATCAACTCCACCCAGGTCTCGATCTCGCCCGATCGACGTGACGTCTACATCACCGTCAACCTGACCGAGGGCGAGCCCTACACCGTAAGCGAGGTCAACCTCGCCGGGGAACTCGTGTTGGCGGATGACCAGTTGACGCCGCTGGTGCTGTTGCGGCCCGGGGTGACCTTCTCGCGCCAGTTGGCTACGGCCACTGGCGAATCGCTGTCGCGGCGCCTGGGTGATGAGGGTTTCGCCTTCGCCAATGTCAACACCGTGCCGGAGATCGACGACGAGGCCAAGCAGGTGGCGGTCACCTTCTTTGTCGACCCGGGACGGCGGGTCTACGTCCGCCGCATCAACATGCACGGCAACAACTCCACCCGTGATGAGGTGCTGCGGCGCGAAATGCGGCAGATGGAGAGCGCCTGGTTCTCGACCTCGAAGGTCAACCGTTCGCGAACCCGCCTGCAACAGCTCGGCTACTTCGAGGAGGTGACGGTCGAGACACCGGCGGTGTCCGGTTCACCGGACGAGGTCGATCTAGAGTTCCAGGTCAAGGAGCGCGCCGCCGGTAACATCTCGGTCGGCGTAGGTTTCTCTCAGACCCAGGGTGTCATCCTCAACGCCAGCATCAGCCAGGACAACTTCTTCGGTTCAGGCAAGAAGGTCAGCATCGGCTTCGACACCAGCAAGGCGAACACGCGCTATGTCTACAATTACCTCAATCCCTACTACACCGTGGACGGGATCAGTCGCGGTTTCGGGCTGTTCTTTCGCAAGACCGACGCCCAGGAACTCAACATCACCAATGCCAACGTCGACACCTATGGTGGCAATGTCACGTTCGGCATGCCACTGAGCGAGAACAATCGCCTCCGCTTTACCGGCGAGTACAAGAACACCGACCTGACGCTGGGTAGCAACCCGCGTACCGACCTGATCGCCTTCGTCGAGGCCAACGGCAACAACTACGACACCCTGACGGTAGCTACGGCCTGGTCGGACGACACGCGTGACCAGGCGATCTTCCCGACCCGCGGTGGCACCCAGCGGTTGTTCGCTGAACTTGCCCTGCCGGTATTCGACCTGACCTACTACACGGCCGGCTACGAGCACACCCGCTACTGGCCCTTGAGTAAGGCCCTGACGGTGAAGGCGGACGGCAAGATAAGCTACGGTGACGGTTACGGCGACACTGAAGTGCTGCCACCGTTCGAGAAGTTCTTCGCCGGTGGCCTCAACTGCGTTCGCGGCTTCGAGGAGAACAGCCTCGGTCCGCGTGACCCGAATACCGGCGATCCGCTGGGCGGCAACATGCGTTTCTGTGCCCGTGGCGAGGTGTTGACGCCGCTGTCCTTCGGTGACATCAAGTCGGTTAGACTGGCCGGGTTCTTCGATATCGGCAACGTTTTCGATACAATGCTGGCAGAGAAATTCGAGTTCGAAGAGCTGCGCTACTCCGTCGGTGTAGGAGTAACATGGCTGTCGCCGATCGGACCACTGACCTTCAGCTACGCATTTCCGCTCAACGACAAGGCTGGCGACGAGACCCAGAGCTTCCAGTTCCAGCTCGGCGGTAACTTCTGAATCACGTGAGGGACCATCTTGAAATCGCGTAACCTGCTTTTTTTCCTGCTTTTTTCCGCCTCCCTGATGGCGGCTGGCACCACTTCGGCCGAACTCCGCATCGGCTTTGTCAACGCCTCCAAGCTGCTGGAGGAAGCTCCCCAGGCCTCGGCGGCACGCGACAACCTGCAACAGGAGTTCGCGCCGCGCGATCGTGAACTGGTCGCGATGACCAAGGAGATCAAGGCGCTCGAGGAGAAGCTCGCACGCGATTCCGCGGTGATGAACGAAACCCAGCAACGTGATCTCGAGCGCGACATTCTCAATCGTAAGCGTGACCTCAAGCGCAGCCAGGACGTATTCCGCGAGGATTTCAACCTGCGTCGCAACGAGGAACTCGGCAAGCTCCAGCGGCTCGTGGTGGAGACCATCCGCACCGTGTCCAAGGAAGAGAAGTACGACCTGATGCTGACCGACGGCGTGCTTTACGCCAGCGATCAGGTCGACATCACCGACCAGGTCCTGGTGCGACTCAAGGACCAGGGCGGCAGCGGCAAGCGTTGATCGGGTCGCCGCTCCCGGCATACTGGAGCGCACTCGCGAGGACGCGGGCATGAGCCTCTCCTACCGCCTGGCAGAACTGGCCGCTGCACACGGCCTGGAATTGCGCGGTGACGGTGAGCGTGTCATCGACCGCATCGCGCCCCTGGATCATGCCGGTCCCGAGGCGATCAGCTTTCTCGCCGACAGCAAGCACCGGCCATTTCTCACCGACACCCGTGCCGGGGCCGTGATCGTCAAGCCGGCCGATGCCGACGCCTGCCCGGTCGACGCGCTGGTAAGCGACAACCCATACGCCAGCTATGCTCGCATCGCGCAGCAGATCTACCCCGCATCCAGGCCCGATCCCGGCGTGCACCCGAGCGCGGTGGTGGGTGACGGCTGCCGTCTCGGCGACGGGGTCAGCATCGGCCCGCTGGTGGTGCTGGGCGAGGGCTGCGACATCGGCACTGGCACCATCATAGGTGCTGGCTGCATCCTCGGTGACGGTGTCGTGGTGGGCGCCGACTCGCGGCTGGTCGCCAGCGTCACTCTCTACGACCGGGTTCGTGTCGGCGCCCGGGCCCTGCTGCTACCTGGCGCGGTGATCGGCGGTGACGGTTTCGGTTTCGCCAACGAGAACGGCGCCTGGATACGTATTCCCCAGGTCGGCAGCGTGGTGCTGGGCGACGACGTCGAGGTCGGCGCCAATACCACCATCGACCGTGGCGCGCTCGAGGACACGGTGATCGGTAACGGGGTCAAGCTCGACAACCTGATCATGGTCGCGCACAACGTGCGCATCGGCGAGCACACCGCCCTGGCCGGCTGCGCCGGCGTGGCCGGCAGTGCCGTGATCGGCGCCCGTTGCACCATCGGCGGTGGCTCGCGGGTCACAGGCCATGTCGAACTCGCCGACGATGTCCACATCTCCGGCAACTCGGGGGTCAGCCGCAGCATTGACACTCCTGGCGTCTACTCCTCGGGCATGCCGCTGATGGAGAATCGCGAGTGGCGTAAGAATGCTGTTCGACTAAGGCAACTCGACGACCTGGCCCGGCGTCTCAAGGCGCTCGAACGGAAACTGGAACAAGACTGATCCGCGACTCGCGTCGCGGAGATCTGAGGAAATCGAAGTGAGCAACGCCCCAGATATGGACGTGTACGAGGTGATGAAACACCTCCCGCACCGTTACCCATTCTTGTTGATCGACCGCGTGCTCGAGTGCGTCCCGGGGCAGTCGGTGGTGGCGATCAAGAACGTCACCATCAACGAGCCGTTCTTTCCCGGCCACTTCCCGCAGCGGCCGGTCATGCCCGGGGTCATGATCATGGAGGCGATGGCGCAGGCCTCAGGCATGCTCGCCTACCGCACCGACCCGACACTGGAAGAACCCGGCAGCCTCTACTTCTTCGTCGGCATGGACAAGGTACGCTTCAAACGCCAGGTTGAGCCCGGCGACCAGCTGCGTTTCGAGGTGGACCTGGTGCGCACCAAGCGCAGCATATGGATGTTTTCCGGCAAGGCGTTGGTCGACGGCCGGGTCGCGGCCACTGGTGACCTGATGATGACGGTACGGGTGGTCGACGCGTGATCGATCCGCGCGCCATCGTCGATCCCTCCGCGCGACTCGCCGATGACGTCAGCGTCGGGCCGTTCACCATCATCGGTGCCGACGTCGAGATCGGTGCTGGCACGACGGTCGGCCCGAACGTCATGATCAGCGGGCCGTGCACCATCGGCGAGGGCAACCGTATCCACCCGTTCGCCTCGCTCGGTGATGCGCCCCAGGACATGAAGTACGCCGGCGAGCCGACCCGGCTCGAGATCGGTGACCGCAACGTCATCCGCGAGTACGTCACCATCAACCGCGGCACGCCGGCCGACCGCGCGCTGACCACCGTCGGCAACGACAACCTGTTGATGGCTTACTGCCACATCGCCCACGATTGCGTCATCGCCGATCACACGGTGTTCGCCAACGGGGCCTCCCTGGGAGGTCACGTGCAGATCGGCGACTACGCCATCCTCGGTGGCTTCGCCATGATCCACCAGTTCTGCCAGGTCGGTGCCCACAGCTTCTGTGCCATGGGCAGCGCCGTGAGCAAGGACGTCCTGCCCTATGTCCTGGTCTCTGGGCACCCGGCACACCCGCATGGCATCAACGCCCGCGGCCTTGCCCGGCGTCCAGGGTTCACGCCAGAGCGCATCAAGCGTATCCGGGGACACTACAAGCTGATGTTCCGTGCCGGGCTGAAGCTCGAGGAGGCAGTGGAGCGGCTCGAAGGTGTGAGCGGCGACCAGGATGCCGCCTATATCGCGGCGTTCGTGCGCCGTTCACGCCGCAGCATCCTGCGCTGAGACCGGTGGCGGAGACGCCACAGCCCATCGGCAGAGGCGCGGCCAGGCGGCCTCTGCGAATCGCGCTGGTCGCTGGTGAGAGTTCTGGTGACCTGCTCGGCGCCGGCCTGATCCGGGCCTTGACGGAACTCCGCCCCGGCAGCACCTTCGAAGGCATCGGCGGACCGTTGATGGAGGCCGCCGGTTGCACCATCCACTGGCCGGCGGAACGGCTGGCGGCGTTTGGCCTCGCCGACGTCCTCGCCCATCTGCCTGACGGCTTGCGCATTCGCGCGGCACTGGCCCGGCAACTGCTCGCCGATCCCCCGGACGCCTTTGTCGGCATCGATGCCCCGGCCTTCAACCTTGGACTCGAGATCCGCCTGCGGCGTGCCGGCATACCGACCGTTCACTACGTCAGCCCGACGGTCTGGGCCTGGCGCCGGTACCGGCTGCGCACACTACGCCGCGGCGCCGACTTGCTGCTGACGCTGTTTCCGTTCGAGGCTGATTTCTGCAATGCCAACGGAATGCCAGCGACCTTCGTCGGCCACCCTTTGGCCGAGGCGATACCACCCGAGGTCGACCGTGGCGCGGCCCGCGACAAGCTCGGCCTGAGCGGGAATGCGGACGTGGTGGCGCTGCTCCCGGGCAGCCGCCGCGGCGAGGTGCGCCATCTCGCCGCGCCGTTCCTCGCGGCGGCGGCCTGGCTCACCGATCGTCGTCCAGGCACCCGCTTTGTCCTCCCGGCCGCCACCCCGAAACTGCGCATGGTCCTGGAGCAGGCCGCCGCCGCCCATCCCGGCCTCGACCTGCAACTGCTCGATGGCCAGGCCCGGACGGCGATGGCCGCGGCCGACGCGCTGCTGGTGGCCTCCGGCACCGCGACTCTCGAAGGACTGCTGCACCGACGACCGATGGTGGTCGCCTACAAGGTGGCACCGCTGACGTACTATGCCATGCGTCCCTTCTATCGACTCGCCAACTTCGCGCTGCCGAACCTGCTCTGTGACGAGGCCGTGGTGCCCGAATTCCTGCAGGACGCGGTCCAACCCCAGAGGCTCGGGGCGGAACTGCTGGCCCTGCTCGAGCAACCGTCACGTGCCGCGGCGCAGGTGACCCGCTTCGCCACCGTCCACGATCAGTTACGCCAGGGCGCAGATCACGTCGCAGCCGCCGCCGTGGCAACACTGGCCGACCGGCGTCGTGACTGAAGCCCGTCATGGGGACAGCGCTGTGGTGACCCTGCTGGATGAGGTTGCCGGGGTTGACGAGGTCGGCCGGGGGCCGCTCGCCGGACCTGTCGTGGCCGCCGCGGTGATCCTCGACCCGGCGACTCCGATCCCGGGATTGGCCGACTCCAAGGTGCTCAGCGCGCGCCGCAGAGAGCAACTCGCCGTGATCGTGCGCAAGACAGCTCTGGCCTGGTCGCTGGGACGGGCCGAGGTGGCCGAGATCGATGATCTGAACATCCTCCAGGCTTCCTTGCTGGCGATGCGGCGCGCCGTCATGGCGCTGACCGTGCCGCCCAGCCTGGCGCTGATCGATGGCAACCGCTGTCCGGATCTGCCGTGCCGTGGACTTGCCCTGATCGGCGGAGACAGGAGGGTCGCGGCCATCAGTGCCGCATCGATCCTGGCCAAGGTGACCCGTGATGCAGAGATGGTGAACCTTGACCGGCACTATCCCGGCTACGGACTGGCCGGGCACAAGGGCTACCCTACCGCGGCGCATCGCGCGGCGCTGGTCCGACTCGGCCCGTCGCCGATCCATCGACGCAGTTTCGCTCCGGTCCGCGCCGCCCTCGCGGCGATCGCCGACGGGAGCGCTCGACACAGCGGCAGGTGACGCCGACAATCGACGCCATGCCCGTGCCGTTTGTCCACCTGCGCCTGCACACCGAGTACTCGCTGTGTGACGGCATCGTGCGCATCAAGCCTCTGGTCGAAGCGGTCGCCTCGGCCGGTATGCCGGCGGTAGCGGTTACCGACCAGTCGAACCTGTTCACACTGGTGAAATTCTACAAGGCGGCCCTGGCGCGCGGGGTCAAGCCGATCGCCGGTGTCGACCTGTTGATCGCAGAAGAGGAGGGGCAGCCGCCGTCACGCCTGGTGCTGCTGTGCCAGGACACGATCGGCTACCGCAACCTGACACGCTTGGTATCACGTTCCTATACGGAGGGGCGTCATGGTGGCCGCATCCTGTTGCAACACGCCTGGCTCGACGGTCAGAGCGATGGCCTCATCGCCCTCTCCGGTGCGGCCCAGGGTGACGTCGGTCGCGCCCTGCTGGCCGGTGATGCAGAGCGGACCAACGAGCGGGTGGCGCGCTGGCGCAGGCTGTTCCCCGATCGCTACTACCTTGAAGTGCAGCGCTGCGGCCGGGCGGATGACGAGCCGCACCTGCGCGCAGCGGTAGATCTGGCGATCCGGGCGGGACTGCCGATGGTGGCGACCAACGACGTCCGATTCCTCTCCAGTGACGAATTCGAAGCCCACGAGGCCAGGGTCTGCATCCACGAGGGGCGCACGCTGGACGATCCGCGGCGCCCACGCGACTACACCGAGGCGCAGCACCTGCGAAGCCCCGAGGCGATGGCCGAACTGTTCGCCGACCTGCCCGAAGCGCTGGCGAACAGCGTCGAGATCGCTCGTCGCTGCAACCTCGAGTTGCACCTCGGCCAGCCGTCGCTACCGGCATTCCCGGTTCCCGACGGCGCATCGGAAGAGGTGCATCTGCGGCGCGAAGCCGAGCAGGGGCTGGAGGCGCGCCTGGAGCGGCTGTTCCCGGCCGACGACCCGCGTGGCACGGCCTACCGCGAACGTCTCGAACGCGAACTCGGGGTCATCGTCGAGATGGGGTTCCCCGGCTACTTCCTGATCGTCGCCGACTTCATCCGCTGGGCGCGCGAGCACGCCATCCCGGTCGGGCCTGGTCGAGGCTCAGGCGCCGGCTCAATCGTAGCCTACGCTCTTTGTATTACTGATTTAGATCCAATACCTTATGAGCTGTTATTCGAGCGATTTCTAAATCCTGAGCGGGTGTCGATGCCCGATTTCGACGTCGACTTCTGCATGGATCGCCGCGACGAGGTGATCCGCTACGTTGCCGACCGCTACGGTCGAGACCGGGTCTCCCAGATCATCACCTTCGGCACCATGGCGGCGAAGGCGGTGATCCGTGACGCCGGGCGCGTGCTCGGCCACCCGTACGGCTTTGTTGACCGGGTCGCCAAGCTGGTGCCGTTCGAGATCGGCATGACCCTCGACAAGGCGCTCGAGCAGGGCGAGGAGCTGAAGCGCGAGTACGAGAACAACGAGGAGATCCGTGCCCTGGTCGACCTCGGTCGTTCGCTCGAGGGGATCGCCCGCAATGCCGGCACCCACGCCGGGGGCGTGGTGATCGCCCCGTCGGTCCTGACCGACTACGCCCCGCTCTACAGCGAAGAGGGCAGCGAGGCCATCGTCACCCAGTTCGACATGAAGGACATCGAGGCGGTCGGCCTGGTCAAGTTCGACTTTCTTGGCCTGCGCACGCTGACCATCATCAAGTGGACCGTCGACGCGGTGAATGCCTGTGCGGAGGGCGATGGGGAACAGCTGGACATCACCGCCATTCCGCTCGAGGATCGCACCACGTTCGAACTGCTCAAGAGCTGCCAGACCACCGCCGTGTTCCAGCTCGAGTCCCGGGGCATGAAGGACCTGATCCGGCGCCTGCAGCCCGACACCTTCGAGGACATCATCGCCCTGGTTGCCCTGTTCCGGCCCGGGCCGCTGCAATCGGGCATGGTCGACGACTTCATCGACCGCAAGCACGGCCGCGCTCAGGTTGCCTACCCGCATCCCGACGTCGAACCGATCCTGAAGCAGACCTACGGCGTGATCCTCTACCAGGAACAGGTGATGCAGATCGCCCAGGTGCTGGCCGGTTACACCCTCGGCGGCGCCGACCTGCTGCGTCGGGCGATGGGCAAGAAGATGCCCGAGGAGATGGCCAAGCAGCGCGTCACCTTCACCGAGGGCGCGCGCTCACGCGGGGTTGACGAGGGCGTAGCGACGCGCATCTTCGACCTGATGGAGAAGTTCGCCGGCTACGGCTTCAACAAGTCGCACTCGGCCGCCTACGCGCTGGTCTCCTACCAGACCGCGTGGCTCAAGGCGCACCACACCGCCTGGTTCATGGCCGCGGTGCTGTCGTCGGACATGGACAACACCGACAAGGTGGTCACCTTCATCGACGAGTGCGACGCCCTCGGCCTGACCGTCTCACCGCCTGACGTCAACGCCTCGGAATACGCCTTCAGCGCGCGTGATGCCGGACGCATCCGCTATGGACTCGGCGCCATCAAGGGCGTGGGTGCTGCGGCGATCGAAGGCCTTCTGGCCGAGCGCCGCACCAACGGGCCGTTCGTCGACCTGTTCGACCTGTGCCGACGGGTCGACCTGCGCAAGGCCAACCGGCGGGTGCTGGAGTCGCTGACCCGTGCCGGTGCTCTCGACGGTCTCGGCGCCAATCGGCCGACCCTGCTGGCCAACCTGCCGACTGCGCTGAAGGCGGCCGAACAGCAGGGGCAGATGCAGGCGGTGGGCCAGAATGACCTGTTCGGGCTTGGCGACGCCGGTGCGCCGCCCCCGGCTGCGCTGGTACAGCACGAGGCGTGGGACGATGGTGAACGCCTGACCAATGAGAAGGAGACTCTCGGCCTCTACCTGACCGGTCACCCGATCGATCCATATCTTGGCGAACTGGCCAGTTTCACCAGCGGCCGTCTCGGCGCCCTCGAGGCGCCGGCCAGCGGCGGCGGTCGCCCGGGCAACGGTCGCTCCCGCGAGCAGCCGGTCACCGTCGCCGGCCTGGTGGTCGGCCTGCGCACACTGAAGACCCAGCGCGGCGGACGCATCAGCATCCTGACCCTGGACGACCGCAGCGGCAGGATCGAGGTCAAGGCGTTCGACGACGTTGGCCAGCGTCATCGCGAACTGATCGCCAAGGACCGGCTGCTGGTGGTTTCCGGCGGCCTGAGCCTGGATGATTTCAGCGGCTCGGCCCAACTGCAGGTGCGTGCCGAGGAGATCCTCAGCCTCGAACAGGCCCGTGAACGCCACGCCCGTGCCCTGCTGGTGCGGCTGGAGTCGGACGACTGGAGCCGTGGCGGCGATCCGGTCAACGGCCTGCGCGAGCAGCTGGAACCGTTCTGCGACGGCGGTTGCCCGGTGCTGGTCGAATACGCCAGGGACGGTGGTGCCGCGCGCCTGGCGCTGGGAGAGAGCTGGCGTGTACGTCCCGCCGACGAGTTGCTCAAGCGGTTGCGACGCACCTTCGGCCTGGAGCGCGTCAACCTGCTCTATCGCAGCTGAAGGCGAATTCCCGATTTCCACACCGGCCGGGGTTGGCTAGAATAACGCCCCTGTCGCCTTCCCCGGACTCCAGATGAACCTGAATTTCCTCGATTTCGAACAACCGATCGCCGAGCTCGAGGCGAAAATCGAGGAGTTACGTCTCGTCGGTGACGATAACGATCTCAATATCGGCGAAGAGATCGCGCGCCTCGAGGCCAAGAGCCGCAGCCTGACCGAGTCGATCTTCGCTTCGCTGACACCGTGGCAGGTGGCCCAGCTCGCCCGTCACCCGCAGCGTCCCTACACCCTCGACTACCTGAAAATGATCTTCACCGAGTTCGAGGAGTTGCACGGCGACCGTCATTTCGCCGACGACCGGGCGATCATCGGCGGGGTGGCCCGCTTCGAGGGGCGGCCGGTGGTGGTCATCGGTCACCAGAAAGGGCGCGACACCCCCGACAAGGTCTACCGAAACTTCGGCATGGCGCGACCCGAAGGTTACCGCAAGGCGCTGCGGCTGATGGAACTGGCCGACCGCTTCCGGCTGCCGATCCTGACCTTTATCGATACTCCCGGCGCCTACCCGGGCATCGGCGCCGAGGAGCGTGGCCAGAGCGAGGCGATCGCCCGCAACCTGCGCAGCATGGCCGGCCTGCGCGTGCCGATCGTCTGCACCGTCATTGGCGAGGGCGGCTCGGGTGGGGCGCTGGCCATTGGCGTCGGTGATGCGGTAATGATGCTCGGCTACGCCACCTACTCGGTGATCTCACCCGAAGGGTGCGCCTCGATCCTGTGGAAGAGCGCCGAGAAGGCCCCCGACGCCGCCGAGGCGATGGGCATCACTTCCCAACGCCTGTTCGAGCTCGGCCTGATCGATGCCATCGTCGACGAGCCTCTCGGCGGTGCCCACCGTGATCCGGCAGCGATGGCCGATCGCCTGCAGCAAGAGCTGGCGAAACAGCTCGCTGCCATCGTTGCTCTTCCCGCCGACCAGTTGCTGGAGCGCCGCTACCGTCGATTGATGGCCTACGGCGCCCCGGCGCAATAGGTTATTCGCCAGCGCGAACGCCCGATGGACACCCCGGTCCGCGCTCTGCACGACGCCCTCGAGGGCCTCCCCGAGCCACCTGCGGTGGCGATCGCCTTCAGTGGTGGCCGTGACTCCACGGCGTTGCTGCACGCGGCGGTCGTGGTCCGCGATGCTGGCCTGGTGGCCGGGCTGCGCGCGCTCCACGTCGACCACGGCCTGCACCCCGATGCGCCACGCTGGCGCGACCGCTGTGCCGCGTTCTGTAATGACCTCGCGGTGCCGTTCACGGCCATGGCGGTAGCGGCGGGAGCGGCCCGGGGCGAGAGCCCGGAGGCGGCGGCGCGTGACGCCCGCTACGCCGCGCTGGCCTCAGAGCTTCGCTCGGGAGAGTGGCTGCTGACCGCTCACCACCGTGACGACCAGGCCGAGACCCTGCTGCTGCAACTGCTGCGCGGCTCCGGTGTGGCCGGACTGGCGGCGATGCCGGCACGGGCGCCGTTCGCGTCGGGCTGGCTGGTTCGGCCGCTGCTCGGGCTCGAGCGCGCATCGCTCGCCAGCTACGCCAGGGACCACGAACTGGACTGGTGCGAGGATCCGAGCAACACCAACGTCAATCGTGACCGGAACTTCCTGCGTCGCGAGATTTTGCCGCGACTGGCCTCGCGCTGGCCGGCGGTGACGGATTGCCTGGCGCGCAGCGCGTCCCACTGCGCCGAGGCGGATGGCCTGCTCGATGAACTTGCCAGCAGGGAACTCTCGGCCCTCGCACTTCCAGGACAGCCGGAGGTGCTGCCGGTCGATGGCCTGCTCGAACTCCCGGCAGACCGTCGCCGATTGTTGCTGCGCCACTGGCTGGTGACGCTCGGCCTGCCGCGACCGGGTCACCGGGTGCTGGCGCGGATCGAGCGCGAGGCTCTGGTGGCCGCGTCCGACCGCAACCCCGTGGTCGCCTGGTCCGGCGGCGAGGTGCGGCGCCACCGCAATTCCCTGCACGCACGGATTCCGACCACATCTCCGGACCCGACCCCACTGCCGTGGGATCCAGCTGACGAACTCAACCTGCCATGGGGTGCCCTGCGTGCCGAGGCGGTCACTGGCGCCGGGCTGGCGCAGGTGCGACTGCAGGGACAGCGACTGACGGTGCGGACCCGTGTCGGCGGTGAGCGGTTGCGCCTGCCTGGCCGACCTACCCGGACCCTGAAGAAACTGCTGCAGGAGGCCGGCGTGCCGACCTGGCGTCGTGCCGGTCTGCCGTTGGTCTACGTCGGCGAGGAACTCGCAGCCGTGGCCGACCTGTGGGTCGCAGAGGGATTCGAGGCCACCGACGGAGTCCCGGGATGGCGCCTGCACTGGCGTGAATCGGACCCGCCAGGGATGCCGGAAAAGTGCGTTTTAGATTGAGCCATGAGGGGTGATCTGGTACCTTTGCCTGCGTCTTGAGCCGGCGCGCCGGCCGTCGTCAACCCGGTTCATCTGATGACCAAATTTATCTTCGTTACGGGCGGTGTCGTGTCGTCACTCGGCAAGGGCATCGCCTCCGCTTCGCTTGGGGCCTTGCTCGAGGCGCGTGGCCTCAAGGTCACGATGCTCAAGCTCGATCCCTACATCAACGTCGACCCTGGAACGATGAGCCCGTTCCAGCACGGCGAGGTGTTCGTCACCGAGGACGGGGCCGAGACCGACCTCGATCTCGGCCACTACGAACGCTTTGTCAGCACCCGTACCGGCAAGCGCAACAACTTCACTACCGGCCAGGTCTACGAGAACGTCATCCGCAAGGAGCGGCACGGCGATTATCTCGGCCGCACCGTGCAGGTGATCCCGCACATCACCGACGAGATCCAGCACCTGATCCACCAGGGGGCCGAGGGCGCCGACGTGGCCATGGTCGAGATCGGCGGCACGGTTGGTGATATCGAGTCGCTGCCGTTTCTCGAGGCGATTCGCCAGATGGGCGTCGAGCTCGGTCACGAACACGCGCTGTTCATCCACCTGACGCTGATTCCGTACATCCCGACCGCCGGCGAGATCAAGACCAAGCCGACCCAGCACTCGGTCAAGGAACTGCGCTCGATCGGCATCCAGCCGGACATCCTGCTGTGCCGTGCCAGTCAGCCACTGCCCGACCCGGAGCGGCGCAAGATCGCGCTGTTCACCAACGTCGAGTATCGGGCAGTGATCTCGGCGATCGACGTCGATTCCATCTACCGCATCCCGTTGCTGCTGCAGGCCGAAGGGTTGGACCAGATCGCGGTCGAGAAGCTCAAGCTCGACACGCCGGATGCTGACATGAGTGACTGGCAGCGGGTGGTCGCCGCCATCGATGGTCCACGGCACGAGGTGACCGTGGCCATGGTCGGCAAGTACACCGACCTGACCGAATCCTACAAATCGCTCTCCGAGGCGCTGACCCACGCCGGCATCCATACCGAGACCCGGGTGAATATCACCTACATCGACTCCGAGGACATCGAGAACGACGGTGTCGGTTGCCTCGACGGGGTCGATGCCATCCTGGTGCCTGGCGGCTTCGGTGAGCGCGGGGTCGAGGGCAAGATCGCCGCGGTACGCCACGCGCGCGAGAACGGCATTCCCTATCTCGGTATCTGCCTGGGCATGCAGGTGGCGGTGATCGAGTTCGCGCGCCACGTCGCCGAAATGGAGGCGGCGCACAGCACCGAGTTCGACCGCGAGACGCCTTATCCTGTCATTGCCCTGATCACCGAGTGGAAAGGGGCCGATGGCACCCTGGAACAGCGCGGCGAGGAGTCCGACAAGGGCGGCACCATGCGCCTCGGTGGCCAGTCGTGCCGCCTGCGCAGCGACTCGCTGGCACGGCGCCTCTACGATCGCGACGTCATCATCGAGCGCCATCGTCACCGCTACGAGTTCAACAACCAGTACCTGCTGCCACTCGAGGACAAGGGGCTGCTGTTCTCCGGCATGTCGCTCGACGGCCGCCTGGTGGAGATGATCGAGTTGCCCGACCACCCCTGGTTCCTTGCCTGCCAGTTCCACCCGGAGTTCACCTCGACACCGCGTGGTGGCCACCCGCTGTTCAGTGGTTTCATCCGCGCCGCCATCGAGGTCCACGGCGCCGCCACGGCGCGAGCTGCCGAAGGATGAACCTCGCCGGCTTCGACGTTGGGCTGGAGCGGCCGCTGTTCGTCATCGCCGGCCCTTGCGTGATCGAGGGCGAGCAGTTCTGTATCGACGTCGCCGGTCGCCTGCACGAGATTACCAGCGCACTCGAAGTGCCTTACATCTTCAAGGCTTCTTTCGACAAGGCCAACCGTTCTTCCCATGACAGCCCGCGCGGCCCCGGGATCGAGTCCGGTCTGCGGACTCTGGCCGCAGTGCGTGAGCAGGTTGGCGTGCCGGTGCTGACCGATGTCCACGAGGACACGCCGCTTGACGAGGTTGCCGCGGTGGTCGACGTCATGCAGACACCGGCCTTCCTTTGCCGCCAGACCAACTTCATCCAGCGAGTCGCGGCGCAGGGCATACCGGTCAACCTGAAAAAAGGACAGTTCCTCGCCCCCGGTGACATGACCCACGTGGTTGCCAAGGCACGTGCCACCGGCAACGAGCAGCTGATGGTCTGCGAGCGCGGCGCCTCGTTCGGGTACAACAACCTGGTCTCGGACATGCGCTCGCTGGCGATCATGCGCGAGACCGGCTGTCCGGTGGTCTACGACGCCACCCACTCGGTGCAGTTGCCGGGCGGGCAGGGCAGCAGTTCGGGTGGCCAGCGCGAGTTCGTGTCTGTACTGGCCCGTGCCGCGGTCGCCGTCGGTATCGCCGGGCTGTTCATGGAAACCCACCCCGATCCCGAGCACGCCCACAGCGACGGTCCCAACTCCTGGCCGCTCGACCGCTTTGGCGAACTGCTCGACGAACTGCTGGCGCTCGACGCCGTGATCAAGCGTGCCGGGCCGATCGAGACACGCGGCTGAACAACCCCTTCCCGACTTACTGCTGTTGACGGAATCCCTGCCATGATCGAGATTCGTGACCTGCACGCCCGCGAAATTCTGGACTCGCGCGGCAATCCGACCGTAGAAGCCGACATCGTCCTTGCCGACGGCACACGTGGCCGTGCCGCGGTGCCCTCGGGCGCGTCGACCGGAACCCGTGAAGCGGTCGAACTGCGCGACGGCGATGCTGGCCGCTATCTCGGCAAGGGGGTGCGCAACGCTGTCGCCAACGTCAACGTCACCATCCGTGACGCCCTGGCCGGGCAGGCCGTGGCTGACCAGGCCACACTCGACGCCCGCCTTATCGAACTCGACGGCACGCCGAACAAGGGCCGGCTGGGGGCCAACGCGCTGCTTGCCGTGTCGCTGGCCGCCGCCCACGCCCAGGCTGCGGCGAGCGGGCAGGGGCTCTACCGCCACCTAGGTGGTGAGGGCCCGTTCCAGCTGCCGGTGCCGATGATGAACATCATCAACGGCGGTGCCCACGCCGACAACAACGTCGACATCCAGGAGTTCATGATCCTGCCGGCCGGTGCGCCCACGCTGGGCGAGGCGGTACGCTACGGCGCCGAGGTGTTCCACACCCTGCGCAAGGTGCTGCAGGGGCGTGGTCTCAACACGGCGGTCGGTGACGAGGGCGGCTTCGCCCCCGACCTGCCGTCGAACGAGGCGGCCCTGGAGGTGATCATCGAAGCGATCGAGCGTGCCGGCTTCAAACTCGGCGAGGAGATCTGGCTCGGTCTCGATGTCGCCAGCTCGGAGTTCTACCGTGACGGGCGCTACGATCTCGCCTCCGAGGGGCGCAAGCTCGACGCGGCCGGCTTCGTCGACTACCTGGCCGACCTGAGCGACAGGTACCCGATTCTGTCGATTGAGGATGGTATGGACGAGAGCGACTGGGACGGCTGGAAGTTGTTGACCGAGCGACTCGGCGGAGGCGTCCAGCTGGTTGGTGACGACCTGTTCGTGACCAATCCGGCGATCCTGCGCGAGGGCATCGACAAGGGCGTCGCCAATTCCATCCTGATCAAGCTGAACCAGATCGGTACCCTGACCGAGACCCTGGAGGCGATCCGCATGGCGACCGCCGCCGGCTACACCTCGGTGATCTCACACCGCTCGGGTGAGACCGAAGACACCACGCTGGCCGACCTGAGCGTCGCCAGCAGCGCTACCCAGATCAAGACCGGGTCGCTGTCGCGTACCGACCGCGTGGCCAAGTACAACCAGCTGCTGCG
>CAXMPC010000046.1:0-5928 GCA_964195335.1 uncultured Gammaproteobacteria bacterium
GACCCCTTTATTCGCGAGGGCTTCGTCGGACGCGGCGTTCAGAATCACGACGTACCACACGGTTTCCCTCTTGCCCTGGCCGGCGGCATCAACCGACGATGTCCGCCCGGCCATGGACGGCCATCATCGACGCGGTCATGGTCGCGATCAGCTTGCGGTCGTCGCCGGTGTGGGCGTGCATCTCCCCCTCGGCGAAGGTGACGTTGCGCCCGGGCTTGCGCACCCGCCCGGTGGCGACGAGGTAGTCGCCCTGCGCCGGGGCGATCAGGCTGATCTTGAACTCGATGGTCAGCACGCCTGCGTCGGCCGGCATCAGCGAGAAGGCGGCGTAGCCGCAGGCGTTGTCGAGCACCGTGGCCACGATGCCGGCATGGACGAAGCCGTGCTGCTGAGAGATCTCGTCACGCGGTTCGATGCGGATGGCGACTTCGCCGGGACGTATGGCCTGCAGCGTCGCGCCGAGGGTGTGCATGACACCCTGGCGGTCGAAGCTGTCGCGCACCCGCGCCTCGTAATTCTCGGCCTTGGGCGTGAACTCGGCCATGTGTTCTCCTCCGGGGCTTCGCGCGGGTTTCGCGCCTGATTCTCGTTTTCAAGGCATTGTTCAGCGCCGGGGCCGTGAATTCAACCGAGCTGGTAAGGTATATTTTCTCCACTTTCCCTGCCGGGCTTGCGAACTCGTGGCATGCGCCCGGGTCAGACCGGGGGTGAACAGCATCGCCACCCCTCCCCGGACGAAATCGATACCCTGCCCCGTTTCGCCACCGGTCCGTCAACGTCTTCGCCGGCGACCGGCACACCGCCTGCTGCCGTGGCTGCTCTGCCTGTTGCTGGTCGCAGCCGGCTCGGCACACGCCTCCGAAGAGGACTTGGCCCCGCTGACCCGACACCTGCTGGCCCTGCTCTTCGACCCGGATCGTGACACCGCGAGACGGCTCGAAATCCTCAACCACCACTGGGACGACCGCGCTGCACCGATGGTGATTGACGCCATCTACATGAGCCGCCGACCGGACGTCACCACGGGTTTGATTGATCTTCTGCAACGCCGTACCGGGCAGGCGCACCAGTACAATCTCGACGGCTGGTACGCCTGGCTGTGGCGCGAGCCACCGCGTCAGCATCCCGACTACCCGGCGTTCCGGGCACGGCTCTACGCCACCGTCGATCCACGTTTCGCCGGGTACTTTGCCCCTGACCGCAAGGCGACCGTCCGGCTCGATGAGGTCATGTGGGGTGGCGTGATCCAGGACGGCATTCCGCCGCTACGCGATCCGAAGATGATCGCCGCTGCCGAGGCCGACTACCTCGCAGATACCAACGTCGTCTTCGGCCTGTCCGTCAACGGCGACGTTCGCGCCTACCCGAAACGCATCCTCGCCTGGCACGAGCTGTTCACCGACACCGTCGGCGGCGTGCCGGTGGCCGGCGTCTACTGCACCCTGTGCGGAAGCATGGTCCTCTACGAGACGACCTACGAGGGGACCGTCCACGCGCTCGGCACCAGCGGCTTCCTCTACCGCTCGAACAAGCTGATGTACGACGCGGCCACGCAGTCGCTCTGGAGCACCCTGGAGGGCAAGCCGGTGATCGGGCCGCTGGTCGGGCGCGGCATCGTGCTCGAACGCGGCTACTTGGTGACAACCACCTGGGGCGAATGGCGGCGCCGCCACCCGGAGACACTGGTGCTGTCGCCCGAGACCGGGCACGAGCGCGACTACCGCGAGGGGGCCGCCTACATGGACTACTTCGCGACCGACCAGCTGATGTTCCCGGTGTCGGAACGCGACGGTCGCCTCGCGAACAAGGCCGAGGTGCTCGGCCTGCTGCTACCCGACCACGGCGACCGGCCGCTAGCAATCGCCGCCGACTACCTCGGCGCCCACCCCATCTACCATGACGCGGTCGGCGACCTCGCGTTCGTCGTCGTCACCGACCCGTCGGGCGCCAACCGCGCCTACCAGGCGGGCGCGACGCGGTTCGCCGACTACGACGGCGTCAACGGGTTGACCGACGCCGACGGCGGCGCGTGGACGCTGCACGAGGACCGGCTGGCCGCCGCCGACGGGCGCGTGTTCCACCGCCTGCCGGCGCACCGCGCGTTCTGGTTCGGCTGGTTCGGGGCGTTCCCGCATACACGACTGGTTCACTGAGGACGGGTCGGACGCGCGCCCTCTCCCGGTCGACCGCCCGGGGAATCGGCGGGTCAGGCGATGCCGAGGAAGCTGCCGAAATAGGCGGCCAGCCAGATCCCGAAGAGGATCCCGGTGGCGAGGAGGCCGGAGCGGAGGATCCAGTGGGTCACGCCCCGGCGCCGGACGATCATCACGATGGCGCTGACGGCAAACAGCAGGGACCAAAGCAACCAGGGAAGGACGAAGACGATGTCCTTCTCCCCGCCGCCCAGGTTGAGATAGCCCTCGGCGAGCGCGAAAAACAGCACCGGGGACAGCAGCAGCGGCAGCAGGGCCAGAAGGACCTGGAGTGGTCTCGGCACGGCTGTCACTGCCGCACGTCGTGGCGACCGGCCGGCCACGGCTCGCGGGACGCAGGCACGTTCGGGCGATGTTTCAATCCGCCGCCTCCTGCTCAAGGAGATCGGCCTCGCGCTCCAGCCAGTAGTTCTCCAGCGCCTGCTCGACCGTCGGGTTGTAACCCTCCCGTTCCAGCTTCCACCAGAGGTAGGCAACGATGGTCGACACCTGAGCGCCGTCGAACAGCGCGAACTCCCTGCGAGCGTGTTCCCCGAGCGTTCCACCGCCGTAGACCTTCGCAAGTTTCTGGCCTTCCATTTGTGGCGTCACGAAGGAGCAGAGCCGGCTCGTCGCGTCGGCGCACGTCAGCGTGCCCTCGAGGTCCGCAACCAGGTAGGCCGGCAGGTAGCACTGCAGGGCCTCGCCGGTGAAGAACGACAACGCCGAGGCCCAGCCATCCGGCGCCTGGTTGAGGAAATCGGGATCGAGCACGGTCCAGTCGGTCCGGCCGCGGAACGCCTCCTGCAACGCCTCGGGCTCGTCACCGAAGCTGTCGGTCAGACGGTCGTCACCCGGGTAGGCGACGTCGGCGAAGGCGTCCCGGACCTTCAGGATCAGGTCGTCTACGGTACGACGTCCTCCGCGCGCGTCGTCGGCCGGAGAAACATGGGGCCCTGTCATCGTGGCATGGCCTGGCGGGCTGCGGCGTTCCGGGCGAGGCCTGTGACTGGTTGCTCGAAGGACAACGGCACCTCTAGCCGGCAGCGGGTTCGTAAACTTCCATGACGGCGACCTCCGGAGGTGCCGTGGCGATCTCCCCCAGCCTGCTCATGGTGGCCTGGCGGACCGCCTCTCCGGACGCCTCGGCATCTTCCCGCGTGGTCCAGAGGGAGAAGGAGCCGTACTCGGTCTGGTCCTCCGAGATAACGAAGGTCACGCTGACGAACCCTTTCTGTGTCTTGAAGATGTCGTGTGCGTCGTCGGCCAGTGACTCGATCGCCTGCCGCTGGTCGGGGGTGGAACGAAACCTGAAATAGCGTGCCTACATGTGGTTTCTCCCGGGATAATGGTGCCACGTGGATTCACACGGAGAAGCCACCGACCGGTACCGGTAAGCGAACTCCACGCGGTGCCTTTCATCCTAGTCAAGAATGAGCCGACCGCCTCGGCGTCAATGCAACGGCAATGGCGACGTGACACCGAGGTCGTAGATCAACCTGCCGGCGGCCGTCCTGGCCTCCGGGCGCAGGACATGGGTCACGCTTGCAACCGTCTCGAGCAGGTGTTCGACGCAGTGACCGCGAAGCAGCAGCCGGTCGGCGACCAGGGAACGATGGCACTGAATCGGGTCGACTTCTGCGCAGAGCAATACCACCGTTCCCTCTTGAGCTAGACCCTCGAGTTGTTCGATGGCACGAGCGACTGCGTCGGTGTCGGCGTGGTCGGCGAAACCGCGCAACCCTTCCGGCAGGGCGGTATGCGGTGAATCTGGATGGGTCCGACGCAGGCCACCAAGCGCACGCCCGGCCCAATGGTAAGTGATGCCGGACGCATCGCATGCAGCACGAAGCTCGGGCTCGTCGAATTGAGGATTGTGTCGCGAACGTGGCCGACTACGGATATCGACCAGGACACGGATCGCATGCTCAGCGAGCTGTCGGAGCAGGTCGTCGCGATCACGGTTGCCGTGGCCGACCGTGTAGAAACGTACCTGAATAGTGTCCTGATCGCTTTCCATGGGATGAAGTCTAGTTGCCGTACGAACGGACAGCGGTTAGCCTCCGCACCTCCTGACCGGTATCCGACAGCAGCCATGTCCCGAACCCGCCTGAGACCGCTACTCACCACGGTACTGAGCACCTGCTTCATGGTCTCTGGTTGCCAGGGCGCGTTCGGTGAAGCACCGCCCAAAACCGTGCCGGCCAGCATGGTCACCGCCTACGCCGTCGCCGGCAAGGTGACCGATCACGCCCTGCCGGAGATCAGCGGCCTCGCCGTTTCGCGACGCGACCCGGCCTACCTCTGGGCGATGAACGACAGCAACAACCCGACCGAGTTGTTCCTCATCGATACCACCGGACGGAAAGTTGGCCGCGTCAGGCTCGCCGGAGTGCGTAACGATGACTGGGAAGATCTGGCCGCTTTCGAATACCAGGGTGATCCCTACCTGCTGGTGGCCGACATCGGCGACAATTACGCTAATCGTCGCGAGCTTTACCTGCACATCTTTGCCGAACCTGAACTCACCCCAGGAGTGACCGGTCTGGGTGGAAAATTTAAGCCTATAGCGACCTTACGCTTCCGTTATCCAGAGGGACCGCGCGATGCGGAGGGAGTCGCCGTCGACACCGTGCGTGGGGAGATCCTGATACTGACCAAGCGTGAGGCGAAACCGATCTTTTACCGCCTGCCACTTCGCCTTGACAGTCCAGACGAGCGCCTGGTCGCCGAACGCTTGGGTCATCTCGAGGGGATGCCCGGGAAGCACTTCGACGATCTGGCCAAAGGCGCCATCCGCGGTGTGTTCGGACAGAGCCCGACGGCGATCGACATCGACGCCGATGGTCGCAGCATGCTGGTGCTGACCTACACCGCCGTCTATCGATTGCAGCGTGAGCCGGACGAAGACTGGTCCGAGGTCGTGTTACGACCGGCGACGTGGCTTGCCGACCACTCGCTACGGAAGGCCGAGGCGCTGTCCGTGGCCCCTTCGGGTGACCACGCCTACTTCACCAGTGAGCAACTGCCCGCCCCCCTTTGGCGGCTCGATCTCGATCTGGAACGCTGACCCCCTGTTTTTCGACTCGCGCGACCAGCCGCTGCCACAGCGAGCCGGGGTCGTCCTCGAATAGCGCATCCGCGTCGGCCTCGGCCAGGTACCACTCACCGCGCGCAATCGCCGTCTCGAGTTCACCGCGATCCCAGCGGGCGTGACCGCGAAAGACTCGCATACCCATCAATGGCACCGGGTGACGGAGGATATCGCTCAGGAGTTGGCGATCGTGGGCGAGAAAGACGTTATCGAACACCGGCAGTGCATTGCGTGGCGCATGGGACCGGGTACGCACCAGGAATACGACCTGTTCGGGCTCGGCCGGACCGCCGGCGTAGACCTGGGCCGCAAGCCCTATGGGTGGCTGGACACCGGGGAACAACTCGTCGACGCGGGTCGCGGTCGGGCGGTTCAGGATCACGCCGAGGGTTCCACCTCGGGCGTGACGTTTCAACAGCAGCACCGTCTCGCTGAAGTCCGGACCGCCGTAACCGGGCGCGGCCACCAGCAGCACGCCCGGCTCCTCGCCGGCCAGGGTAGAAGGTGTAGGCAGCAGCAGTGGAGCGATTGACAGGAACAGCCGCGCGAAACGAACCAGAGGGGTAAACCGGCGTGACATGGCGTCGATTGGGGTGTCGGATACGGGCACGTGCCGCATAGTAACTCGTCCCGACATCAACG
>CAXMPC010000047.1:0-2114 GCA_964195335.1 uncultured Gammaproteobacteria bacterium
GGTGCGCCGCGGTGACCAGCTGCGAGTCGTCGTCGTCCAGCACCTCGGGCCGACGGCTGCCACCGAGATAGCTCGACAGCAACACCCGGCCCTGGGGTGCACGTCCCGGAAACAGGCTGCTGAGCCAGAGGTTGCCATTGATTGCCAACCGCTCGCGGCTCGGCACCAGGAAACCGGTCCCGTCGAGCGGATGATCGATGGCGTCGGTACGGTAGCCGCAGTGAACGACGGCGAGCGAAGCATAGGAGATCCCATCAAGCGAGCTGGCGAGTTCGCCGTCATGGGGTGACAGCAGGCGCGCCGCCGCGGGCGCCGGCACACTGAGTACGACGCGGCGGGCGCGCAGCTGGCGGGACCCGTCGGCACCTTCCGCCACCACCCGCCAGCCCTGGCCGTCCCGCGCCAGTTCGACCACCCGCAGGCCGGTCTGTAGGCTCACACCGGGGGTCTGGGCCAGGCGTTCGACCAGCCCGCCCATGCCGTCACGGAAAGAGAATATCTCGCGTGGATGGGCGGTCCGCTTCCGGCGCAACCGGTGCATCAGCACCCCCGCCGTGAGGCTGCCGTAGCGCCGTTCCAACCCGGTGAGCCGCGGCAGCGTCGTCCGCGCATTGGCCAGCTCGGGATCGGCCGCGAGGGTCCCGGCGACGAACGGGTCGAGCGCCTTGTCGAGAAACTCTCGGCCGAGGCGCCGGGTGATGAAATCGGCGACGCTTTCGCGATCATCGCCACCGCGCGGCTGCAACAGCTCGGTGGCCAGGCGCAGTTTGGCGCGCCAGCTCCAGAGCGGCGTCCGCAGCAGGCCGAGCGGGTGCGACGGCACCACGCCGAGCCCGCCGTCATCGACGACATAGCGTTGGCTGTCGGCATAGCTCGAGCGCGCGACCTTGGCTGCGGCAAGCCCGGACGCCTCGAGAAAACGGGTTACCTCGGGCCGGAAGTTGAGCACCATGCTCGCCGCGCGCTCGGTCTGGTAACCGTCACCGCGATGGGTGCGGATCTTGCCGCCGGGACGGGCATCACTCTCCCAGACCGCAACCTCGACACCGCGGCGAGCCAATCCCCAGGCGGTGGTCAACCCTGAGACCCCGCCACCGATCACCAGGACGTCGACGTCACTCATCCCCGCTCTCCGCCGGTTGGGGCCGGGCCGCGGGCACGGTGCGCTCCGTCGGAGCCAGTTCGGCACGCATCCGCTCGAGCAGGTCGTGCCCGAGGGTGCCGAGTCCACTGCCGTCCTCGGCCTGGTGCGACTCGACGTAGCCACGGATGCTGGTGAATCGCTCGGCTGCCTGGGCATTGCCTTGCAGTCGCGGGACGCGTTCCTTGGCGATATCGAAGGCGTCGAAATCGAGCGACTGCATGCCGAAGCCCTTGATGCGGCGCACGGCCCGCAGCATCGCCCGATTACGAAACCGGGTCAGGTCATCACTACCGATCACCGCCAGGCCCTCGCGCCGGGCATTGAACTCGGCCGCCTTCTTGATCCCGGGACGGATGAACTCGGGCGCCGTGGCGAGTCGTCGATGCGCTTCGTCGGACCACGTGACCCCGGTGCCGTCGGTGACGACGACGCGCGCGACATCGGCCGCGGACACAGATCCAGCGCCACGCTGCCGCGCCACCTGCTCGATTGCTGCCTCGAGCGTCGGCACGGTGAACAACCGCACCTGGGCCGGTTTGTCCGCCAGGCAGTGCTCCAGCGCCTGCTCGGCGTCGGGCGCCCAGGACAGGCGGCGCTCGGGGACGTCTTCTTCCTCGAGGCGCGCCAGCAACTGCATGTTGACCTCGAGACGCCCCTCCTCACGGGCAACATCCTCGGCCACCGTGCGGATACCGCCCTGCAGGAACGGGGGCAGGTCGGCCAGGTGCCGTTCAGCCTCCGGGGTCCACGGCAAGCCAGCTGCCGAGTCACCAGCGTCCGGAGCGCTCCCTTCGCCCTCCGGTCGATGCGGTCCGGCGTCACCGAAGCGGCGCTTGGCGAGCTTCTGCATGTGTTTCGGCGTGACCAGGGTCTCACCCTGTTCGAGGACGTAGCTCTCGGCACGCTTGCGTACCATCTTGCGCAGGAACGGTGGCACCCGCGCCAGGCGCTGCTCGGCGACCGGGTCCCA
>CAXMPC010000048.1:0-16968 GCA_964195335.1 uncultured Gammaproteobacteria bacterium
CCCATCGGCGCGGAATCTTTCTGTGGGCCGGACTTCAGTCCGACGCCGTTTCGCTCTCATCAGGAAAGCGCCGGTAGACGGTCGCGTGGCACTTCGGGCACGGCGGGATGCGCCCGGTCTTGTGAAAATGGAGCTCGCTACCGCAGCTGGTGCAGTAGAGCGTGCCAGGTGCGGACACCTCGCCGGTATGCAACTCCTCGATCCCCTTCGCGCGATCGGCCAGCCGGTTGAGTTCGGTCTGGGTCCGGTCGACCATCAGTTCGAACATCTGCAGGAACCGCTGTTCCACCAGTTTCATGTCGAAGCGGAACCAGTCATGGAAATCCTGCCGGGTCTCACCCAGGTAACGTGCCACCTCCTCGGTATCGCGCCGCAGGTACTCGCCGATCTTCTCCGCTTCCTCGCGGGTCAGTTCCCCGAGCTCGACGGCGGTCTCGCGCGCGTGGTCGATCTGTTTCTGCAGCACCGGCAGCGCCTCCTCGCCTTTCTGCTTAACGGTGTCGTGGATGCGCTCGAGCATCCGGTTGTAGGCCTCGACCAGGCGGTCGCTGCCGAAAGGTTGCTGGCCCGGTGCCATGAACTCTGCTCCTGCGGTGGCTTCCCTACCGAAGTATAGCCACGGCAGGCCGGTCGACGTCCGGTTGAATCCGTGTTGTGAGTGCAAACGGGGCTACGGTATCCTTCCTGTTTCCCCTGCCAGGCAACCCGGCTACCCCCTGATGGACGAGCAGTACCTCCCCGCGACAGTCGAGCGCGAGGCCCAGGCCAGCTGGGAATCGAACGGCACCTTCCAGGCCCCAGACGATGCATCGCGGGAGAAGTTCTACTGCCTGTCGATGTTTCCCTACCCGAGCGGCCGGCTGCACATGGGCCACGTTCGCAACTACACCATCGGCGACGTCATCAGCCGCTTCGAGCGCATGCGTGGCAAGAACGTGCTGCAACCGATGGGTTGGGACGCCTTCGGCCTGCCGGCCGAGAACGCGGCCATGGCCAACAGCGTGCCACCGGCGCAGTGGACCCACGAAAACATCGCCTACATGAAGGTTCAGCTGCAGTCGCTAGGCTTCGCCATCGACTGGACGCGTGAGCTCGCCACCTGTCATCCCGACTACTACCGCTGGAACCAGTGGCTGTTCCTGCGCATGCTCGAGAGCGGTATCGCCTACAAGAAGTCGGGCGTGGTCAACTGGGATCCGGTCGACCAGACCGTGCTGGCCAACGAACAGGTGATCGACGGCCGCGGCTGGCGCACCGGCGCACCGGTCGAGAAGCGCGAGATCCCGATGTACTACCTCGAGATCACGCGCTACGCCGACGAGATGCTCGACGCCCTTGATGACCTCCCGGGCTGGCCGCCGCAGGTCAAGACCATGCAGGCGAACTGGATCGGTCGCAGTCACGGCGTCCGCTTCGCCTTTCCCTACGAGTTCGATGGCGAAGCGGGGCGGCTCTGGGTCTTCACCACCCGTGCCGACACCATCATGGGCGTCACCTTCTGTGCGGTGGCGGCCGAGCACCCACTGGCGGAGCGCGCCGCGCGCGACAACCCGGAGCTGGCGGTCTTCATCGAGGCGTGCAAGCAGGGCAGCATCGCCGAGGCCGACATCGCGACCATCGACAAGAAGGGCATGCCGACCGGGCTCCGCGTCGACCACCCGCTGACCGGCGAGCCGGTCGAGGTCTGGGTCGGCAACTACGTGCTGATGAGCTACGGCGACGGCGCGGTGATGGCGGTGCCGGGCCATGACGAGCGCGATTTCGAGTTCGCGCTCAAGTACGACCTGCCGATCAGGCAGGTGATCGACGTGCCGGGCGAAAGTTTCTCCGATGAAGCCTGGCAGCCGTGGTACGCCGACAAGGAGCGAGGCCGCTGTGTCAACTCCGGCGCCTACGACGGCCTCGACTACCTCGAGGCGGTTGACGCCATCGCCACCGACCTCGCCGCCAAGGAGCTGGGCGAGAAGCGCATCCAGTACCGGCTGCGTGACTGGGGTATCTCGCGGCAGCGTTACTGGGGCTGCCCGATCCCGATCGTCCACTGCGACGCCTGCGGCGACGTGCCGGTGCCTGATGACCAGCTGCCGGTGCTGCTGCCCGACGACTGCGTGCCTGACGGTCACGGCAACCCGCTGAACAAGCGTGACGACTTTATCAACACGTCCTGTCCGGCGTGCGGCGCCCCGGCGCGGCGCGAGACCGACACCATGGACACCTTCGTCGACTCGTCGTGGTACTACGCCCGCTATTGCTGTCGCGACAACGACACGGCGATGACCGACAAGCGGGTCGACGACTGGATGCCGGTCGACCAGTACATCGGCGGCATCGAGCACGCCATCCTGCACCTGCTCTACTCGCGCTTCTGGACCCGGGTGATGCGCGACAGCGGCCTGGTCAGTGTCGACGAGCCGTTCACCAACCTGCTGACCCAGGGCATGGTTGTCGCCGAGACCTACTACCGCGACGATGCCGGCAGGAGGATCTTCTTCAACCCCGCCGACGTCGACGTCCAGCGCGACGACAAGGGCAAGATCACCGGGGCGCTGGCCAACGAGGACGGACAACCGGTCACCGTCGGCGGTATCGAGAAGATGTCGAAGTCGAAAAACAACGGGGTCGACCCGCAGACGCTGGTCGAGCGCTACGGCGCCGACACGGTACGCGTCTTCACCATGTTCGCCGCGCCGCCGGAACAATCGCTCGAATGGTCCGACAGCGGCGTCGAGGGGGGCTACCGTTTTCTCAAGCGGCTCTGGGCCCTGGCCGCCGCGTGGCAGGCTCCGGTCGTGCTGTTGAACGGCGGCGGCGAGGTTGCGCCGGCCACCGACGATGCGGCGCGACCGCTACGGCAGGAGATCCACGCCCTGCTGCAGCAGGCGTTGCACGACTACGGTCGCTACCAGTTCAACACCGTCATCTCGGCCTGCATGAAGCTGCTCAACCTGCTCGGCGGCCTTGAGGCGGGTACCGACGACTGGCGTGCCCGGGTGGCGCACGAGGGGCTCGGTATCCTGTTGCGGCTGCTGGCCCCCGTCGCCCCACACTTCTGCCACCATCTCTGGCGCGAACTCGGCTACGGCGAGGAGATCCTCGATGCCGGCTGGCCCGGCGTCGACGAGGCGGCCCTGGTCAAGGACGAGATCGAACTGGTGGTCCAGGTCAACGGCAAGCTGCGTGGCCAGATCCGCGTGCCGGCCAGCAGCGACCGCGAGGCCATCGAGCAGGCGGCGCGTGACGATGCCAACGTCCAGCGCTTCACTGCCGACAAGGTGGTGCGCAAAGTGATCGTCGTTCCCGGTCGCCTGGTCAACCTGGTCGTTACCGATGCGAACTGAACGTCACCTGCGCCTGTGGACGGTACTCGCCCTCGGCCTGCTGTTGACCGCCTGCGGCTTCCAGCTGCGTGGCACGGCCGAATTGCCGGAGTCCCTGTCACGGATCCATCTCGGCGGTGGCGGCCTGACCCCCGAGTACGAGCGCTACCTGGTGCCGGCGCTGCGCCGGGCCGGGGCCGTGATGGTTACCGACCCGGCCGCCGCCAGCGCGCGGCTCGAGATCGTCGCCATCGACGAAGGGCGCGACCTGCTCGCCCTGGGGGTCGGCAGCACGGTGCGCGACTTCCAGCTCGCCACGAGCATCGACTACCGGTTGCACATTGATGGCCAGGAGCCCCCGCGCGCCGGTCGTGTCAGTGCACAGCGCGACGTGCAGACCAGTGCATTCAACGTCACCGCCGCCCTGGCCGAGGCCCGTCGAGTCCAGGGCGAGTTGCGTGACGAGGCCGTCGCGTCCCTGGTGCGGCGTCTCACCGCGGTAAACTAGCCGCGCATGCGCACCCGGCCTGAGCAACTCGCCAACAGGCGCGAACTCGCCCTGATCTACCTGGTGGCCGGCGACGAACCTCTGCAGCAGACCGAAGCGGTCGACCTGCTGCGCCAGCAGGCGCGGGAGCAGGGGTTCAGTGAGCGCGAGGTGTTCGACGCGACGGTGACCGGTTTCGACTGGCGCAACCTGGCCGCGGCGGGCGCCAGCCTGTCGCTGTTCGCCGAACGCCGGTTGTTCGAGTTGCGCCTGGGTACGGGCGGCATCGGTCGCGAGGGGGCTGACGCCCTGGTCGCCTACGCTGAGGATTTGCCGCCCGACGTGCTGCTGATCGCCACTTGCAATGCCTACGACGGCAAGCTGCGCAACGCGCGCTGGGTCAAGGCACTGGACAAGGCCGGAGTGGTCGTCGAGTGCCAGCTGCCCAAGGGTGGCGATCTGCCGAACTGGATCAAGCGCCGGATGCGTGACCGCGGCCTGGCTCCCGACCGCGAGGCGGTTGAACTACTGGTCGACCGGGTCGAGGGCAACCTGGTGGCCGCGGCACAGGAGATCGACAAGTTGCTGCTGCTCAACGGCACCGGCCCGGTCGATGCCGACGCGGTGTTGCGGTCGGTCACGGACAGCGCACGTTACAGCGTGTACGATCTGGTTGATGCCACCATCGGCGGGCAGTTGGGACGTGGCCTGCGGGTGATCGACGGCCTCCGTGGCGAGGGCAGTGCGCCGGCCCTGGTGCTGTGGGCCCTGACTCGCGAGGTGCGCGCTGTGGCCGCCATGGCACGCGACGTGGCTGCCGGGCAACAGGTGCCACGGGTGCTGGAGGCGCACCGGGTCTGGTCGTCGCGCAAGCGCCTCCTCGGCGATGCCCTGCGCCGTGCCGATCACGGCCACTGGACTGACGGACTGCGCGGCTGCGCCCGGGCTGACCGGGTGATCAAGGGACGTGAACGGGGCGATCCCTGGCGCGCCCTGCGTGAGTTGGTGACCGCGTTGGCAGGTGGGCCGGATCTGGCCCGACTGACGCGACACTGAGAACATGGTGCCGGGCCTGTCGGTCCGGCAAACGAGGAACGACTCGCGGGTCGTCACGGGATCATGGAACAGAGTATCGGGCAGTACATGAACGAGGTCGGGCGTCGTGCCCGGGCGGCGGCGCGTGTCGTCAGCCAGGCCGAAACCGGGCCCAAGAACGCCGCCCTGCTGGCGATCTCGGCAGCGATCGAGGCGCAGGTCGACACCCTGCGGGAAGCCAATGACCGCGATATGGCAGCCGGTCGCGAATCGGGGCTCGATGCCGCACTGCTCGACCGCCTTGAACTGACTCCGGAGCGAATCGCCGACATGGCCGAGGGATTACGCCAGGTGGCGTCGTTACCCGACCCGGTCGGCGAGATCGACGATCTCAACTACCGCCCCTCCGGCATCCAGGTCGGAAAGATGCGTGTCCCGCTGGGGGTGATCGGCAACATCTACGAGTCGCGGCCCAACGTCACGGCCGACGCCGCCGCGCTCTGTCTGAAGTCGGGCAACGCCTGCATCCTGCGTGGCGGCTCCGAGGCGTTCCACTCCAATACCGCCATCGCTGCCTGCATCCACCAGGGGCTGGCCGAGGCTGGACTGCCGGCCGACGCGGTGCAGGTGCTCGCGACCACCGACCGGGCCGCGGTCGGTGAACTGATCACCATGCCGGAATTCGTCGATGTCATCATCCCTCGCGGTGGCAAGGGGCTGATCGAGCGCATCAGTGGCGAGGCGCGGGTGCCGGTGATCAAGCACCTGCATGGCATCTGCCACGTCTACCTCGACGACCGTGCCGATACCGACAAGGCCATCGCCATCGCGTTCAACGCCAAGTGCCAACGTTACGGCACCTGCAACACTATGGAGACACTGCTGGTCGCCGAGGGGATCGCCGCGCAGGTGCTGCCGGAAATCGGTCGCCGCTACGCTGCCGAAGGGGTGGAGATGCGCGGTTGCGAGGCCACGATGGCGCTGCTGCCCGAATGCAAGGCGGCCACCGACGAGGACTGGGATACCGAGTACCTGGCGCCGATCGTGTCGATCCGCGTGGTCGCCGACCTCGAAGCGGCAATGGCGCACATCGCCGATCACGGTTCGGGCCATACCGAGTCGATCGTCACCGAGGATCTCGGTCGTGCCCGGCGCTTCCTGCGCGAGGTCGACTCCAGCTCGGTGATGGTCAACGCCTCGACCCGTTTTGCCGACGGCTTCGAGTACGGCCTCGGAGCCGAGATCGGCATCAGCACCGACAAGCTCCACGTGCGCGGCCCGGTCGGGCTCGAGGGGCTGACATCGCTCAAGTTCGTCGTCATCGGCGACGGTCACGTGCGCGGATGAAGCGTTGACGGCCCGGCGGGCCATCGGCCTCTTCGGCGGTACCTTCGACCCGGTTCACAACGGGCACTTGCGGGTTGCGCTGGACACCCTCGAGGAACTCGGGCTGGCCGAGGTGCGCCTGCTGCCGGCCCGGCAGCCGCCACACCGCATGGAGCCGCACGCCACCGCCGAGCAGCGCCGCGATCTGCTGAAGATTGCGGTGGCCGGCGAGCCACGGTTGCGGGTCGACGACCGCGAGTTGGAACGTGACGGGCCCTCCTATACCTTCGACACCCTGGTCTCGTTGCGCGCCGAGGTCGGGCCGGGGCAGCCGCTGGCGCTGATGGTCGGGGGCGATGCTTTCCGCGGTCTCCCCGGCTGGCACCGCTGGCGCGAGTTCCTCGACCTGGCGCACCTGGTCGTGTTGCAGCGGCCGGGGCATGCCGCTGACCTGCCACCGGAACTGGAACAGCTGATCGCCAATCACCGGGCCACGCGGCCCGACGAACTGCAGCGGCAGCCCGCCGGCAAGGTGCTCTCGTGGCGCGTTACCCAGCTGGAGATCAGCGCCAGCCAGATCCGCTCACTGGTCGCCGCCGGGCGCAGTGTCCGCTACCTGCTGCCCGACGCGGTGCTCGACGAAATCAACCGCCAGGACCTCTACTGCGAACCGGTCCCGGCCTGACAGGAAGAGAGATGCAGACCGAAGAACTGAAAACGCTGGCCATCACGGCCCTCGAAGATCTCAAGGCGGTCGAGCTGAAGGTGCTCGACGTCCACGACATGACCACCATTACCGACTGGATGGTGATTGCCAGCGGCACCTCCGGCCGTCACGTCAAGTCGCTCGCCGACAACGTCGTCACCGTGGCCAAGGCGGCGGGTGTCCGTCCGCTCGGGATCGAGGGAGAGCGCCAGGGTGAGTGGGTACTGGTCGATCTCGGTAGCGTGGTGGTGCATGTCATGCAGCCGCGCGTACGTGACTTCTACAACCTGGAAAAGCTCTGGAGCAGCGTCGAGTCGGCCCGCGCCGGCGAGGCGTGATGAACGGTCCGGACATATCACCATGGCGGTCAACAACTTGCTGTTCGCTTGGGCAGGCTGATATTGGAATGTCTCGATCATGAGATCATTGAGATGTGGCACCCTGCCTTGCGTTGCTGACCTTTCCTGGCCCTGGCGGTTTTTCGTTCGCCCTGGCTCGCACTTCACTCAAGCCGTAGCCGCAGCTACTACTTTCGCTCCAGTACAGTGCCATGCCGGCTGCAAAATCCGCCAGGATCCCGGAACCCTGGTGAAATGTCCGGACTAGCCGATGCGCATCCACCTGGTTGCCGTCGGGCAGAAGATGCCGGCCTGGGTCGCGGCCGGTTGGGAGGAGTTCTCCCGGCGCCTGCCGCGCGACTGCGCCCTGCAACTGGTCGAACTGGCGGCGGGCCGACGCGGGCCCAAGGCCGACCTGGCGCGAGCGCTGCGCGAGGAGGGCGACCGGATGCTGGCGGCGATCCCGTCCGGTACCCGCGTCGTGGCCCTGGATGTGACAGGTCGCGGCTGGGACACACCGAAACTGGCACAGCGACTGGAGCAGTGGCGCGCCGGCGGCAGCGACATCGTCCTGCTGGTCGGCGGCCCGGAAGGGCTCGACCCGCGCTGCCTGGATCGTGCCGACGAGTGTTGGTCCCTGTCGCCCCTCACCTTTCCGCACATGCTGGTGCGGGTGATTGTCGCCGAGCAGATCTACCGGGCGTGGAGCCTGCTCAGCGGCCACCCCTACCATCGCGAGTGACCGCCACTCCGGCCCATCAAGGATGGCGCGGACGATGAGCCTGGTCCTCGCCTCGCAGTCGCCGCGCCGCCGCGAGCTGCTCGACCAGGTTGGTGTTAGCCACCGGGTGATCACGGTCGAGGTCGACGAATCACCCCTTCCCGGGGAGGTTCCGGCGGTCCATGTCGAGCGTCTGGCGCGAGCCAAGGCCATGGCCGGGGTTGCCGCGGCCGGCGGCGACCCGGTGCTCGGCGCCGACACCGTCGTCGTCCTTGACGATGACGTCCTCGGCAAGCCGACGGATCGCGAAGACGCCCTGGCGATGCTCGCCAGCCTCTCGGGACGCCGCCACGAGGTGTTGACCGCGGTCGTGCTGGCCACGTCCGCCGACCGTGTCAGCTGCCGGCTGAGTGTCAGCCACGTCACCTTCCGGGCCCTCGGCAGCGAGGAGATCGCCGCCTACTGGGCCAGCGGCGAACCGGCCGACAAGGCCGGTGCCTACGCCATCCAGGGGCGCGCGGGCCTGTTCGTCACCCGGCTCGAGGGCAGCTATTCCGGCGTCATGGGGTTGCCGTTGTTCGAGACCGGGGAACTGCTGCACGCGGCCGGCCTTACGCGGGGTGGTGACACGTGGCCAGTGACCCGATAATGGCTGCAGAACCTGAACCCACGGACGGAGTCCCACGACCCGCGATGAATGGCGAGATCCTGATCAACGTCACGCCCCAGGAGACCCGGGTCGCGATGGTGGAGAACGGCGTCCTGCAGGAGGTCTTCGTCGAGCGCGCGCGCCGGCGCGGCATCGTCGGCAACCTCTACCAGGGCCGGGTCTGCCGGGTACTGCCGGGCATGGAGGCGGCGTTCGTCGAGGCCGGTCTGGAGCGCACCGCGTTCCTGCACGTCTCCGACATCGCCGTGCCCCACGACGAGCCCGAGGTCGGGGCCGGTTCCGACGGCGTACGCCGCACTGAATCGATTGCCCACCTGCTACGTGAAGGGCAGGAGGTATTGGTGCAGGTGACCAAGGACCCGATCGGCAGCAAGGGGGCGCGGCTGACCGGCCACATCAGCATCCCCTCGCGTTACCTGGTGTTCATGCCGGAGATGGGCAACATCGGCATTTCGCAACGGATCGAGGACGAGGCCGAACGCCAGCGGCTGCGCGAACTGGTGCAGCAGTGGGGTGATCGCGAGGGCGGTGGCGGGTACATCGTCCGCACCGCCGCCGAGGGCGCCAGCGCCGATGCGCTGCGCGCCGACATGCGCTTCCTGCAGAAGCTCTGGGCCTCGATCGTGGAACGCGGCAAGGACGCCAGTGCCGGGACCCTGGTGCACGAGGACCTGCCGCTGGCGCTGCGCTCGCTGCGCGACCTGCTCGGTGCCGACATCGAACGCATCCGCATCGACTCGCGTGAGACCTACCAGCGCGTGCGTGAATTCGCCATCGCCTTCATCCCGGAAGTGGTCGAGCGTATCGAGTACTATCCGGGCGAACGGCCAATTTTCGACATCTACTCGGTCGAGGACGAGATCCAGCGCGCGCTCGAACGCAAGGTGCAGCTGAAGTCGGGCGGTTACCTGATCATCGACCAGACCGAGGCGCTGACCACCATCGACGTCAACACCGGGGGGTACGTCGGTCACACCAACCTCGAGGAGACGATCTTCAAGACCAACCTCGAGGCGACCCAGGCGATCGCGCGCCAGCTGCGGCTGCGCAACCTTGGTGGCATCATCATCCTCGATTTCATCGACATGACCGACGAGGAGCACAAGCGCCAAGTGCTGCGCGCGCTGGAATCGAGCCTCGAGCGCAGCGGTTCCAAGTGCCACATCGGCGAGGTCTCGGCTCTCGGTCTGGTCGAGATGACGCGCAAGCGCACGCGCGAGAGTCTCGAGCACATCCTCTGTGAGCCGTGCCCGACCTGCAGCGGCAAGGGGCGAATGAAGACGGCCGAGACCGTCTGCTACGAGGTATTTCGCGAAATCTTGCGTGCCGCGCGCCAGTTCGAGGCACGCCAGTTCCTGGTGCTCGCCTCGCAGGAAGTGGTCGACCTGCTGCTCGACGAGGAATCGACCAGCCTGGCCGAACTCGAAGCCTTCATCGGCAAGCCGATCAAGTTCCAGGTCGAGCAGCTCTACACCCAGGAGCAGTTCGACGTCGTGCTGATGTAGGGGGAGAGGAGGGGTTTACCGGCCGGTCAGAGCCCACGTCCCGATGTCCATGGATCCCCGTCTGCGCCATATCTACTGGTTCTTCGCCGAGCTGTTCGCGGCGGTCCTGCTGGCGCTGGCGCTGTTCCTGATCATCATCCGCCTGGTCCTGCCTCATGCGGACCAGTTCAAGCCGCAGGTCGAGCTTTGGGCCTCGCAGGCCTTCGGCGAAACCGTGCGCATCGGGGCGGTCCAGGCTCACTGGCCTGGTATTGACCTCACCATCGTGCTCGACCAGGTCGACCTGCTCGACGACCAGGGGTCACCACGGGTCGAGTTCGATCGCGCCTTCGTCAACATCGACCTGTTCGCCTCGCTGTTCCAACGTCAGCTGGTGGTCAACGAACTGCATCTCGACGGCCTGGAGTTGAGCCTGCTCGAAGGCGGAAACGGGCCGCCCGGCGCGCCACGACCGGCACTCGAGGTCGGGGAAGGTACGGAGCCGAGAGCCGACGTTAACTGGTTCCTGCCCTGGTTGCTGTCGCAACCCCAGGTCGACGTCACGTCGGGGCTGATCCACTGGCACGGTCTCGAGTCGGAATCACGCCAGTTCAAACGCTTTTCGCTGCGCACGCGTAACAGCGGTGACCACCACAGTCTGTCACTGCATCTCGATGCCGGGATCTACCCGGGCGTGATCAATCTGGAGGCCGACTTCGATGGCGAGGCGACCCGACCCGACTCATGGCAGGGCCAGGCCTACCTCCGTGGTCGGCAGGTACGCTGGCGTTTGTTGCTCGAGTTGGCCGAGGCCACTTTCCCGGACCGTGATCTGGCCCTGGAACCGCGCGACGAAGTCATTGGCCTGCCACAGTTCGCCGACTTCAACGCCTGGGCCGTAGGTGCCGATGGTGCCGTGCAACGGATCGCCGGCGAGGTGGCGATTGCCGACGCCCTGACCTCGCAACCCGAGGGGCTGAAGCAGGTCGCTACCCGCTTTGACTGGACCCCCCTGGAAGGTGGATGGGAGGTGGCGCTCGACGGCATCGACGTGGAGCCGGTCGGCAGCAGCCGCTATCGCACCGGGCCGGCGCGTATCCGCTTCCTCCAGGATGATGTAGAGGCGATCACAGTCGAGGCCGCGCTCGCCTCGGTCGATATCCCGCTGCTGCACCGTCTGGCCGAGGCCAGTGGAAAACTTGATCCCGACATGGTGTCGATGCTCGGGGGCATGACCCCCGCAGGCCAGCTCTACAACCTGCGTGGCCGCTGGCAGCCAGACGAAGAATCGGGCGAGGCACGATGGCGTCTGGCCGGAGAAGCATGGGACATCGCGCTCGAACCATGGAAGAAACTGCCGGGGCTGGCGGGGTTGCGGTTGAAGTTCGATGTTGGCCCCGAGGGAGGCACCGGCGAGATCTATGGCCGCAACGCCGTCGTCACCCTGCCGCAGCTGTTCCGCGAGCCGCTCGATGTGGCGCGTCTGAGCGGCGGCGTCGAGGTTCGTCATACCGATGAGGGTTGGCTGCTGTCGGCCGACAGTATTGATGCCGCCAACGACCACATCACCACCCGCACGCGGCTGCAGGCGCTGCTGCCGGCAAACGGCGGGTCGCCGTTCCTCGACCTGGAGGTCGGCTACCGCGACGGCAATGCCGCCGAGGCATGGCGCTACCTGCCGGCCGGGATCATGGGTGACAAGGTGGTGTCCTGGGTCGACCACGCCCTGGTCGACGGCCGCGTGGTCGAAGGCGGCATGCTGCTGCACGGTCCACTCGACCGCTTCCCCTACGACGATCACGACGGCCTGTTCCAGGTCCGGTTCCTGGTCGACGAGATGACCCTCGACTACCTCGACGGTTGGCCCCCGATCGAGGACCTCCAGGCCTGGACGGTGTTCGAAGGCCGGGGCATGCGCATCGACGCCGACCACGGCCGCATCTTCAGCGCCACCCTCGGACCCACCACGGCCCACGCGCCGGTACTCACCGGCCCGACCCCGAAACTGCGGATCGAGGGCACGGTGGGTGGCGACGTCGGCGACGGTCTGCGCTACCTGCGCGAGAGCCCATTGCGCGAAGGTTTCGGCGACTACCTCGCAGTGGCCCAGGGGGCGGGACGTCTGGACCTCGGACTCGCTCTCGATATTTCGCTTAAGGGCGGCGCGACGGCGGTGAAGGGGACCATCGACCTGGCCGACGCCAAACTGGACCTGCCGGCCTTCGGTATCACGCTCGAGCGCAGCCAGGGGCGGCTGGAGTTCGGCAACAAGACGCTTGTCGGCCAGGAGCTGGCCTCCGAGTGGCTCGGAATGCCGGTGACGATCGACGTGCGGGTCCCCGACGACATGGAGGCGGGACGGCGCGGTCCGCGGATCACCGCACGCGGGCATCTTGGTGAGCCCCAGCTCGAACAGTTGCTGCCATCGGCCCTGCGGGCACGTTTCGCCGGATCGATGCCCTGGGAGGCGGTAATCAGTGTGCGCGAGCAGGAGGATGGTCACATCGACCGGGTCGCGATCGAGGTCAACAGCGATCTCGATGGTCTCGAGGTCAAGTTGCCGTCGCCGCTCGGCAAGCCGGCCGCGATGCCCCGTCGCCTTGTGGTGGAGGCGACGTTGCCGGCCGATGGTGCGACCCTGCTGCGGGCGGACTACGGTCCGCTATCCCTGGTCAGCGAGCTGCGCAGCGAAGAAGGGGTGCTCACCTCGCCACGTGCCGGCCTGGCACTCGGCAGCGGCCCCGCAGCCCTACCGGAAACCGCCATCTGGCGTGCCGACCTGCGTGCCGAATCGCTCGATCTCGACGCCTGGCAGGCGTTTGCGGAGGAGCTGGACGATGGCACCTCTCCAGCCACCAGCACACCACTGCTCGAGGTGCATGCGCGCATCGGTGAACTCCCCGTGAGCGAGACTTTGGCGCTGCACGACGTCGACGCCACGGTGGCCGGCGACAGCGAGGTCTGGCGGATCGCCCTGGAGAGTCGCGAAGCCGCCGGGCAGATCGAAGTCCCGCGTACATCAAGGCGCGATCACCCGCTGGTAGTCCAACTCGGTCGCCTGGCCATCGACTACGACAATGACAGCCCTGAAGAGGAGGCCCGGGAGGATGACGAGCCCACGCCCGCCACCTCCACGACCGACCCTCGCGAACTGCCCGGCCTGCGCGTCGGCATCGATGCCCTGGTGGTCAACGGCACCGACCTGGGGGCCTTCTCGGTTCTCGCCGAACCGGTACCGGAAGGACTGCAATTCACTCGCATCGGCCTGGACAGTGGCGACTGGACGCTGGACGGTAGCGGCGACTGGCGCCACGACGGTGTCGACGCGACCACGGCATTCGACCTGCAACTCGATACCACCGCCTTCGATCGTCTCTCCACGGCACTGTTCGGTGAAAGAAGCGACATGGTCGTTGACGAGACCCACTACCAGGCGCAGCTGAACTGGCCGGGAGCGCCGACCGACCTGACGTTGGCGACGCTGGGTGGCACGCTCGAGGGCCGCCTGGTCGATGGAGTGCTGACCGAGGTGCAACCTGGCGTCGGCCGGGTCTTCAGCCTGGTCAACATGCGCACCCTGGGGCGGCGGCTGTCGCTCGATTTCAGCGACCTGGTCGAGAAGGGGACCCAATTCGACAGCATCTCGGGCCGGTTTGTCTTCGGCGGCGGCCACGCCTTCACCAACGACATGCTGATCGAGACCTCGGCGGCGACGGTCAACCTGATGGGGCGTACCGGGCTGGTGGCACGCGACTACGACCAGGTGATGACCGTGTTGCCACACATCTCCAGTGCCCTGCCGATCGCCGGTACGGTCCTTGGCGGGCCGGCGGTCGGTGCCGCTCTGCTGGTGTTCAGCGAAGTCTTCTCCGAGGATGTCGACAAGCTGAGCCAGGTCCAGTACCGCATCAGCGGGTCATGGGATGCTCCCGTGGTCGAGCTGATATCACGCGGCCCACCGCCTTCTCCACGCGAGACCTCCTCCCTCCCGGAGTCCGACTGAGTCGCGCCGGCGTCACCGGACACGCTATCCTCCCGTCGATGAAATACGTCTGCCTGCTCGCTTTGCTGCTGATCGCCACGGCCCTCCCCGCCGCCGACGGACCGTGGGTGATCGATGCTGAATTCTGGGCCGCCCCGCGCAGTGGCGAGGCGGTGGTTGCTGAACCGGCGCTGCGCACCGCCATCGACACCCTGATGTTCCGCGAGGAGAGCAGCCGGCTGCTGATCCGCTACCCGGGTGGCGAAACCGGGCAGCTCTGGGCGCAGGAGTTGCGCGCCTGGCTGATCGCCCTCGGCATCCCGTCGTCCCGTATCGATACCCAGCCCGGAGGCCCGCGCGACGACCAGTTGCTGCTATCGGTGGTGCCGTGACCGTCGCCGGGGGTGCACTCGCCGCGGTGCAGATGGTTTCCGGGGCCGATGTCGAGGCCAACCTGCAGCAGGCTGGCCGGCTGATCGCCCAGGCGGCGGACGCCGGTGCCCGGCTGGTCGTGCTGCCCGAGAACTTCGCCCTGATGGGCCACCGGGAAGAGGACAAGCTGGCACACGCTGAGCGCGAAGGAGATGGTCCGCTGCAGACTTTTCTCGCCCAACAGGCGGAGACTCACGGAATCTGGCTGGTGGGCGGCACCCTGCCGTTGGCGACGGACTCTCCCGAGCGGGTGCGTGCCGCCTGCCTGCTCTACGACGACCGTGGCCGGCAGGTCGCGCGTTACGACAAGATCCACCTGTTCGACGTCGAGGTGACGGCCACCGGCGAGCGCTACGCCGAGTCGGAGACCATCGCCCCGGGTGATACCCCGGTCGTCGTCGACACCTCGCTCGGCCGGCTTGGTCTGGCGGTCTGCTACGACCTGCGCTTTCCCGAGCAGTTCCGCGCCATGGTAGAAGCCGGAATGGAACTGCTGGCGCTGCCGGCGGCATTCACCGCCTCCACCGGCCGCGCCCACTGGGAGACGCTGCTGCGCGCGCGGGCGATCGAGAACCTCTGTTACGTGGTCGCCTCGGCCCAGGGCGGCGCGCATCCCGGTGCGCGTGAGACCTACGGCGACAGCATGGTGATCGACCCCTGGGGGACGGTGCTCGATCGCCTACCGAGCGGCGAGGGCGTCGTCCAGGCCGCGTTCGACCGCGCCCTGCTCGAGCGCACCAGGCGCGCCTTTCCGGCGCTGACTCACCGCCAGGTCCCCGCGGGCCAGACCGGGGCCGCCTCGCCATGACGCTGCTGTCGGCCGTCATCACCCTGCTGCTGGTCATGGATCCGCTCGGCAACGTGCCGTCATTTCTCGCCGTGCTACGCGACGTCCCACCCGAGCGGAAGCGGCCGATCATCCTGCGCGAGTCGCTGATCGCTTTCGCCATCCTGCTGCTGTTCCTGGTGGCAGGTCCCGGGCTGATGTCGCTGCTGCGGCTGGAGGAACCGTCGCTGTCGATCGCCGGCGGCATTATCCTGTTCCTGATTGCCATCAGGATGATCTTCCCGCACGAAAACGGCATGTTCAGCGACCTGCCCGATGGCGAGCCGCTGGTGGTGCCCCTGGCTACGCCGCTGATCGCCGGGCCGTCGGCCATGGCCACCGTGCTGCTGCTGGTCACCCGCGAACCGGACCGGCTGCTGGAGTGGGGCATTGCGGTCACAGTCGCCTGCGCCATCACAGCCACGGTCCTGCTGTTATGCAACCCGCTGCATCGTTTGCTCGGGGAACGCGGCCTGATGGCGGTGCAGCGGTTGATGGGCATGCTGTTGACGACCATCGCCGTGCAGATGTTCCTGACCGGCGTGCGTGATTTCCTTGCCGCGGGCTGAGGCCGCGGTGACTGAACTCCGGACCGCATGCCCGGTCCATGGAGAACCACGGGTGCTACGGCGCCCACCAACGGATCGGCCGTTCACCGGGTAACCGGGATCGGTCTCGAGGCAAGAACGATGAACAGACGCCTTATCGCCCTCCTGTCAGGCCTGATCGGTCTGCTCTGGCTGTTGCCACTGCACGCCGCCCCGGTCTACGTCGACGCCGCCTGGCTGGAGAAGCACCGCGGTGATCCGTCGATCGTTCTGATCGACATGGCCACCGACAGCACCCAGTACCAGCGCTTCCATATCCCTGGCGCGGTCTACCTGCCGTTCGGCGCCCTGGTTCAGCAGCGCCGCGACGGGGTGAAATTACGCGTCGACGACCAGCGGCTCTACCAGGTGCTCGGCTACTTCGGCATCAGCGCCGACAAGCACGTCGTGGTCTACGACGACATGGGCGGCCTCAACGCCGGACGGTTGTTCTGGGAACTCGAGCGCATTGGTCACGAGAACGTTTCGGTACTCGAAGGCGGGCTGGTCGACTGGATTCTCAGCGGGCGCAAGGTCGATGCGATCCCGGTCGAATCGAAGAAAGTGACCTACGTCCCGGCCGGTGGCGACGGGCGTGATAACGAGATCGACCAAACGGCCTTGAGGGCCGCATCGGCTGGCGGCAAGACCGCGATCCTCGATGTGCGCAGCCGGGAGGAGTACATCGGCAACCCGCGCATGCCGCGCAGCGGTCACATCCCCGGCGCACGGCTCTGGTCGTGGGACGGCTCGGTCGATTTCGAACAGGGATTCAAACGCACGCCGGTGCCAGAATTGATGGCCTCGCTTGCTGATGCCGGGGTCACCGACAAGAGTCAACCGGTCATCACCTACTGCCGATCCGGCCACCGTGCTTCGCAGAGTTACCTGACCCTGCGCGGGCTCGGCTTCGAGGATGTCCGCCTCTACGACGGCTCGATGCTCGAGTACGAGAAGATCAAGGCGGCACCAGTCAAGACCGGCCCCAGCCCCTGAGCCATTACGTCGCCGGTGAGGGCGGTTTCTCCTTGCGAATCCGGAGCTTGTGCATTACCCT
>CAXMPC010000049.1:0-43334 GCA_964195335.1 uncultured Gammaproteobacteria bacterium
TTTTTCGCGCCCCCACCACATATGAGGAGTTGGCTGCACGTAGGCATTTGTCTGGCTACTTCCCTGGCAATTGACGAGGCGGTCAACTCAAGGAGCGTGGCCTGAATGTCGACGGCCTTGAAACGGCCCAGGTCCGGGGTCCGGGAGATCACCCAGTCCAGGTTGAATTTCTCCCTGCCCGTGCTCTTGGGCGGACCCATTTCGAAGTAGGAATCATCAAACCATGCCTCCAGGAGTTCGGGCACTACGCATCCAGAAGCGGCCCATTTTCCGTTTTCGTCGTAAGGCAACGACAGGTGTTTCTGTGCCCATTCATCCATAAGGCAGTTGCCGGGACCGGTGTCGAATCCGGAGATCTCCAGTGACGGGTCGCCAGGCAGGAGTGTCAGGTTCGCAATCCCGCCGATGTTAAGCACGGCGGTTTCCACGCCGGCTTCGCGAAACATGGCCGCATGAAAGATGGGTGCCAGTGGTGCACCCTGGCCACCGAGGGCCATGTCCTTGCGCCTGAAATCTGCGACTGTCGTGATTCCCGTGACCGTTGCAACGGTGTTTGGGTCGCCGACCTGCAGCGTGAACGGTGGGTCGGCCTCGGGCCTGTGGCGTAACGTCTGCCCGTGACTGCCGATAGCCACGATCTCGCTGCTTGCGACGCCGGCCTCGATGAGCAGGTCGTCGACTGCCTTGGCGATCAGACGTCCAAGACTGACGTCGAGGCGACCAAGGCGCTCGATTTCGTTATCTGTCGGTTCTGACAGCGCACGGATCTCGCGGCGTATCTCCTCGGGCATCGGAGAGGTACGTGCGGCAATCACCTGTGGCCGCTCGCTGGCGAAATCGACCAGCACGACATCGATACCGTCAGCGCTGGTGCCAGAGAGGGTGCCTACGTAGTACTCGGGCATCATTCGCGGTCCTGCTTCGGGTCGCGGTGGCTGACCCGTGGCCAGGTGCGAACTACTGGTCGCTCTGTGCGAGCAGTGTCTGCTCGTGGACGACCAGTTGCGCCAGCAGCGGTCCGGCGACGATGCGGAAGGCCGGTAGCAGTTTCGGGTCGAGCGGATCGGCCTTGGGCAGTTTCACCGTCAGCGGATTGCGATGCACGCCATCGACCAGGAATTCGTAGTGGAGGTGAGGACCGGTGGCGAGCCCGGTCGAGCCGACGTAGCCGATGGTCTGGCCCTGACGTACGCGCTTGCCGCTACGAATGCCACGGGCGTATTTCGACATGTGGGCGTAGAGGGTGCGGTAACGACCGCCGTGGGTCAGGATCACCGCCTTGCCGTAGCCACCCTTGCGCCCGGCGTGGACCACCTTGCCGTCGCCCGATGCCTTGATCGGGGTGCCGGTGGCCGCGGCGTAGTCGACTCCGCGATGGGGGCGCTTTTTGCCCAACACCGGGTGATAGCGCGAACCGCGAAAGCGCGAGCTGATACGACGGAAATCGACCGGTGAGCGGAGGAATGCCTTGCGCATCGAATAGCCGTCCGGGGCGAAGTAGTTCGACTCGCCGGCAGGATCGGTAAAGCGCACGGCCTGGAAAGCCTTGCCCTGGTTGGTGAAGCTGGCAGCAAGAATGGCCCCGTCGGCCAGTTTGCGGCCGTCCTCGGCGTATATCTCTTCGTGAATCAGGCCGAAGCGGTCGCCGGCGCGGATGTCGAGGGCAAAATCGACGTCCCAGCCGAAGATGCCGGCCAGTTCCATGATCAGCCGGTCATCCAGACCGGCGTCAAGCGCGCTGAGGTAGAGTGAATCCTCGATGATCCCGCCGACGAACCGGGTACGGGTTTCGGTCGGCGTGGCGACGGTAGCGGCCGTCCAGCCGTCGTCATCAAGGCTCACGTGCAGCGTGGTCAGGGCGTCGGGCACGTAGGCCAATTCGAGCAGATCGGCACCGTCGGTACGGAACCGTAGCTCGTCGCCGGGGCGCAGCCGTTGCAGTTCCTTGCCGAGGCCGTCCGCCTGGAGCAGGTAATGCAGGGTCGTCAGGTTCAGGCCGAGGCGCTTGAATATCGCCGAGAGCGTGTCGCCGTTACGCACCTTCTCGGTTTGCCAGCTGCCGCGTGGCATCGAGTCTGGTGGGATGACGGCCGGTATGGCAGTTGCCTCGGGCAAGCCGGTCTTGCCTGCTTTCGCGACGAGGTCGGGTTCGGGTGTGGCGTTGTCGATGGTCGCGTCATCATTTGGCATGGATGACGGGGTTGGCGGCTGCAATATGGCAGCCGGGGCCAGAATCAAAGTGGAGTCAAGCGAGCCTGGCTGCCGTGGGAGGGCCAGTGTGACGGCTACCCGACCGTTCCGGTCGCTGCCGGAGACGGTATCCACCTGTTTTGGCGTATTCGTGGCGGTCACCGCCACCGCATAGGCGGCCAGGGCAATGGCACTGACCAGCAGGCCGAACAGTAATTTGCCGCGCGACGCTTTCGATGGCGCCTCAACTCTCACCTGTGAAGCTCTGAAATCTCTCATCATTGTCCGCGGGCGGGTTGCGAGCTTGCGCCACGATAGCTGGCCGGATATGTGGGGGTCAAGGCTATTTTGGCTTGACCGCTAAATTGGCCCTGGGGGATAATCCAGCTCTTTTGGTGCGGCGCGGCATCTGGCGTCGCGTCACATGATGCGGGCGGCAGCTTGATTGCAAGCTACTGATTCCACGTATCTCGTATGTCTATAAGATGAGGTAGAGCTAAATGAGCACAGGTGGCGTTGATACCGGTCGGCGCCGGTTCCTGACGGCGGCCACGACAGTGGTTGGCGGTGTAGGGGCCGCGGTGACGCTGGTGCCATTCATCTCGTCGTTCCAGCCGAGTGCCCGCGCCCAGGCGGCGGGTGCTCCGGTTGAGGTCGACATCTCCAAGATAGAACCGGGCCAGCGGCTCACGGTCGAGTGGCGCGGCAAGCCGGTCTGGATCGTGCGCCGTACCGACGAGATGCTCGCTGACCTCAAGGCGGTCTCCGACAAGCTGCGCGACCCCGACTCGGCCAAGGACCAGCAGCCCGATTACGCGCGCAACGACAGCCGCGCGATCAAGCCCGAGTATCTGGTTGTCGTCGGTATCTGCACCCACCTCGGCTGCTCACCGACCTTCCGTCCCGATGTGGCCCCGACCGATCTTGGCGTGGAGTGGAAAGGCGGTTTCTTCTGTCCCTGCCACGGATCGAAATTCGACCTCGCCGGGCGGGTTTACGAGGGAGTCCCGGCCCCGCTCAACCTGGTCATCCCGCCTCATACCTACGTCAGTGACAGCCGCGTGCTGATCGGCGTCGATCAAGGAGCTGCCTGATGAACGCGCTCAAGAGCCTGGTCGGCTGGATCGACGACCGCTTCCCGCTGATGGCCCTGTGGAATGACCACCTGGCCAAATACTACGCACCGAAGAACTTCAACTTCTGGTACTTCTTCGGTTCGCTGGCGCTGCTGGTACTGGTGCTCCAGATCGGTACCGGCATCTTCCTCGCCATGCACTACAAGCCGAGTGCCGAAGAGGCCTTCGCCTCGGTCGAGTACATCATGCGCGATGTCGAGTGGGGTTGGCTGATTCGCTACCTGCACTCGACCGGGGCCTCGGCCTTTTTCGTCGTGGTCTACCTGCACATGTTCCGCGGCCTGATCTACGGTTCCTACAAGCAGCCGCGCGAGCTGGTCTGGATCATCGGCATGCTGATCTACCTCTGCCTGATGGCCGAGGCATTTTTCGGCTACCTGCTGCCATGGGGGCAGATGTCGTTCTGGGGCGCGCAGGTGATCATCTCGCTGTTCGGCGCCATTCCGATCGTCGGTGAGGAACTGGCGATCTGGATCCGTGGCGATTTCGTCGTCTCCGACGCGACACTGAACCGCTTCTACGCGTTCCACATCGTCCTCGTGCCGCTGATCCTGCTCGGCCTGGTCGCCGCGCACATCATGGCGCTGCACGAGGTCGGTTCGAACAACCCCGACGGGGTCGAGATCAAGCAGAAGAAAGACGAGAACGGTATTCCGCTCGACGGCATCCCGTTCCACCCGTACTACACGGTCAAGGACATCGCCGGTGTTGCCGGGTTCATGATCTTCTTCGCGCTGATCCTCTTCTACGCGCCGGAGATGGGGGGCTACTTCCTCGAGTACGCGAACTTCGAGCCGGCCGATCCGCTGAAGACCCCGGAGCACATCGCCCCGGTCTGGTACTTCACGCCCTACTACGCGATTCTGCGTGCGGTCACCATCGACATCGGGCCGTTGAACTCGAAGGTGCTCGGGGTCATGGCGATGGGTGCGGCGACGGTGATCTTCTTCGCCCTGCCGTGGCTCGATCGCAGCCCGGTCAAGTCGATCCGCTACCGTGGCCCGCTGTTCAAGGGGGCGGTGACGATCTTCGTCATCGTCTTCTTCACCCTCGGCTTCCTCGGCACCCAGCCTGTCACGCCGGTGTTTACCGTCATGTCGCAGGTCTGCTCGATCCTCTACTTCGCATTCTTCCTGCTGATGCCGATTTACACCAAGCTAGACAAGACCAAGCCGGTTCCGGAAAGGGTGACGTTCAAATGAAGAAGCTGATCCTAGCCATCCTTGTCACCGCCCTGCCAGGGTTCGCGGTCGCGGTCGGTGGCGGTGTTCATCTCGACCCGGCGCCGATCGACACCGGTGACCGCGAGTCGCAGGCACGCGGTGCGCTGACCTACGTCCAGTACTGCCTCGGTTGCCACTCGCTCAAGTTCATGCGCTACAACCGCCTCGCCGCCGACCTCGGTCTCGACGACGAGCAGCTCAAGGCGCTGATGATCAGCACTGACAAACCGGGCGACACCATCGTCAACGCGATGCCGGCCAAGCAGGCCGAGCAGTGGTTCGGGACCAAGATTCCCGACCTGTCACTGGTCTCGCGCTCGCGAGGCACCGACTGGCTCTACACTTACCTGCGTGGCTTCTACGCTGACCCGTCGCGCCCGCTCGGAGTCAATAACCTGGTGTTCAAGGACGTCGGCATGCCACACGTGCTGTGGGAACTCCAGGGTCTGAAGCAGGCGGTCTACACCACCAACGAGCATGGCCAGAAGGTGCTCGAGCGGCTCGAGCCGTCGTTGCCGGGCCAACTCTCCGAAGCGCAGTACGACCAGCAGGTCGCCGACCTGGTCAATTTCCTCGACTACGTCGGTGAACCGATTAAGCAGGAGCGTCAGCAACTCGGCTTCTGGGTCCTCGCTTTTCTCGTCATCTTCTTCGGCCTCAGCTACGCGCTGAAGAAGGAGTACTGGCGCGACATTCACTGACCGAACGGGCGGTGCGCGTACCAATGTTCGCGCACCGCCCACCATGCACCTTGCGGCCACGGCCGCCAAGCCCAGCACGACCAGGAGACACCTCCCCATGACCCAGGCGATTGCACGGCGATCCGGCATGATCCTCTATTCCGACACGACCTGCCCCTACAGCCATCGCACGCGGCTCGTCGTCGCTGAGAAGGGGATAAACGTCGAGATCGTCGAAGCCCAGCCCGGCCATCTGCCGGAGGACCTGATCGACCTCAATCCCTACAATTCGATGCCGACCATGATCGACCGCGACCTGGTGCTGTACGACTCACGGGTGATCATGGAATACCTTGACGAGCGCTTTCCGCACCCGCCGCTACTCCCGGTCGACCCGGTCTCACGGGCCAAGTCGCGACTGGTCCAGTACCGCCTCGAACACGATTGGTACGGGCTGATCACCGACCTCGGTTCGCGTAGTGAGAAGCGGGTCAGCAAGGCGCGCAAGACGTTGTCCGACGGCCTGCAGGCGAGCGGTGAGGTCTTTTCGGCGATGCCGTTCTTTCTAAGCGCCGAGCTGTCACTGATCGACTGCATCCTCGTTCCGCTGCTCTGGCGCCTGCCGGTGTATGGCGTGGAACTGCCGGCGCGTAGCCCGGTACTCGAATACATGAAGCGCATGTTCGCGCGCCCGGCCTTCCAGGATAGCTTGAGCGAGGCCGAGCGCGAGATGCGCGAGTAGCGGCGGCCTCCGCGGCCAGTCCCCGGAGTGAGCGATGGCTGACCGGGTGCCGATGACGTCCAACCGTTCTTACCTGATTCGGGCGATCCATGCCTGGGTCGTCGATAATGACTGCACCCCCTACCTGCTGGTGGACGCCGCCACGGACGGGGTTGAGGTACCTCAGGAGCATGTCGAGGACGGGCGCATCGTCCTCAATATCAGCCCGAGCGCGACCGACCGGCTGCAGTTGGGCGATGAGTCGATCCACTTCCACGCCCGCTTCGGCGGTCACCCCACCGATGTCTTTGTGCCAATCGCTGCGGTACTCGCGGTCTACGCGCGCGAAAATGGCCAGGGCATGATGTTTCCGCCGGATGAGGGCAAGGGTGGCGACGAGCCGCCCCCGGACCGGCCACAGCCGACCGACGGGCGTCCGGCGTTGAAAGTGGTCAAGTAGCGCGGCGACGCGACGTTCCGAGAACGATGATCGAGGTCATCACCGGAGATATCACCAGGCTTGCCGTCGACGCCATCGTCAACGCGGCCAACAACAGCCTGTCAGGCGGGGGCGGGGTTGATGGCGCGATCCACCACGCCGCCGGACCGGAACTCATCGCCTGCTGTCGCGGAATCGGCGATTGTCCTACCGGCGAGGCACGAATCACGCCCGGCTTCGAACTGCCGGCCCGCTGGGTGATCCATACCGTCGGCCCGGTCTGGCATGGCGGCGACACGGACGAGGATGCGCTGCTGGACTCCTGCTATGAGAAGGTGCTCGAACTGGCCCGGGAGAACGGTGTGCGCAGCATCGCGTTTCCCGCAATCAGCACCGGAGTCTACGGCTTCCCGAAACAGCGCGCGGCAGCGATCGCCGTCGCCAGGATGCGTCGACACGAAGATGCATTTGATCGCCTGCTCGCCTGCTGTTTCAGTGAAGCCGATGCGGCGATCTACCGGGCGCAACTCGCCACGTAAGCACGCGCAGCGTCAGTCGATGTACTCGAAGACGTTGACCACCCGCTGCACGCCACCGACCCTGCGGGTCTCCTCGATGGTGGCATTGGCCTCGGTACGGGTGACCAGGCCCATCAGGTAGACCGCACCCGCCTCGGTGACCACCTTGACCCGCTCCGGGGTGTACTGGGGCAGGTCCACCTTGAGCAGGTGGGTCTTGACCTTCGAGGTGATCAGCGTGTCGCTGGCGCGGGCGGTCATGGAGCTCGGCGCCGCCACGGCCAGTTCGTTGACTACGCGCTTCACGCTGGGTACGCCCCGTGCGATCTCCTCGGCGCGAGCACGCAGGTCGGGGGTCGGCGTCTCACCGGTCAGCAGGACGACCAGGTTGATGCTGGTGGCGTTGATGTGCGCCTGTTCGTTGATCTGGGGGTCGTCCCGGAAACGCGAGGAGACCTTAAACTCGATGTTCTGATCCTCGATCATGATGCCCGAGGTTCGCCGGTCGTAGGCCACCGAGGCCCCGGCGGCGGCCCCGGTCACAACCGCTGCGGTGCATCCCTGCAGCAGCACAATAAGCAGCACTGTAGGCAGGGCGGTCAGGTAGAGGGCTTGCTTCATGTTCGCGTCTCCTTGCGCAGCGATTAGCTTTTCAGGCGGCACTTCAGGTGCTGAAGGCGTCACGGATCCATTTTACTTCATGGCCACCGGCCGGGTCCGGGTGGATGGCGACAACGTCGAAGCGGGTAGGTCGCTGTACGTCATGCCGCTGTATGTAGTGGCTGGCGGCGATCACCAGGCGTGCCTGCTTGGTCGGACCGACGGTCTCCTCGGCGCGGCCGAAACGGGTGGTGCTGCGGTAGCGGACCTCGACGAAGACCACGCTGCCGTCATCCTCCATCACCAGGTCGAGTTCACCGCCGCGGCAGCGATGGTTCTGCGCCAGTAGTTTCAGTCCGGCCCGGGTCAGGTAGGCGCGGGCGACCTCTTCGGCTGCGGCACCATCAAGCCGGGCGGCATCTTTAGCAGCCATGGGGTGGCGACAGCTCAGTGCGATGCCGGGCCGAGCGGTCCGACGACGGCCATCTGCGGCAGGGGAGTGTAGCCAAGCAGGCGTGGCAGGCCGTCGGCAAACTCTGCGCAGAGCAGCTGGCGCTGCACGCGGCCGTTGGCGTCGATTGACAGCAGCCCGCCCTGGGCGTCGAGGCGGGCCTCCGGATCGCCCTGCAGGCGCGTGAGGTAGGGCAGCAGGTGGTAGGCATCGGCACCCAGTGCGAACAGTCGCGCCAGTGGCCCGCTGGCCGTCGGCAGGTCACCGGCCAGTTCCGGATCGGCGGCGCCCAGGGTCCAAGGCATGTCGCAGAAGCGCAGGCCGTCGAGGTCACGGTTGGCCTGCGCACCGGATTCAGGGGCGAAGACGTGCGAGGTGGCGTACACCGGCAGGTCGACGGCGTGGTGGAACGCCAGCTGGGGCTTGAGCAGGCGCGCCTGACGCGGCAGTGCCGCGAGGAAGACGGCATCGGCATCGCGTCGGCGCCGTGGTTCGAACTCCAGCGAGCGTCGGAGCAACCCGCGCAGCGCCTTGTAACGGGATTTGCTGGCGCTGATACCGAGCAGGCTGGTGATCGGCTGAGAGAAGTCGTTTTCGTTGGGATCGTAGCCACGCTCTTCGAGGATGACGCCGCCGAGCCGCTCCCAGCGGGCTCTGAAGGCCGTGGCGATGCGCTGGCCGAGGTCGTTCGCGGGGACCAGGATGACCACCTGCCGCTGGCCGTCGTACCAGGCCCGATCGGCCACCTCGGTGGCCTCGCCCTCTGGGGAGAGAGAGAACTGGAGCAGCCCTTTGACCGTCTTCGTCTCAGGACCCACCTGGTTCAGGGCAAGGACCGGCGCCGGCAGGCTGCTGGCCGTGGCCAATGCGGCCACCGCCTCCTTGCGCAGCGGCCCGACCACCACCTCGGCGCCGTCGGTCACGGCCTGGGCGTAAGTATCCAGGGTGTCCGCCTTGCTGCTGTCGTAGAAACGGACCGACGGTGACCGCTCGGCGTCGCTGCCACCGGCCAGGGTGTCGGCATAGAGCGCAGCGAGTAAGCCGTCGCGCACCGCCCCTGCCGCGGTCGCGTATGGGCCGCTGGAGGGGAGCAGCACGGCGATGTTTGCCGGTGCCGGAACCGCCTGACGCTCGGAAGCGATTCGTTCCAGCAGCCCTGGGAGCACCTGGTGGTCGGGGTAGCGAGCGCGCCAGTCGGCCAGTTCGCCATTGAGCGCGACGGCGTTAATTGGCGGCCCAGAGGCGAGCTGCGCCAGCGCTATCCAGCCGGCCAGTTCGGGCGTCACCGTTTCCGGGTCGGGCAGAGCGGGGCCGAGGGCGCGTAGTGCAGCGAGCAGGGCGAGTTGGTTGGCGACGGCGAACTCGGGATCATCGATCAGCGCGCCGAGCAGCAGCCGTTCGCGGGCACTGCCGAGGGTATCGCCGGCTTGCAGCAGGGCGCGTGCGCGCAACTCCAGATGCTGCCAGCGCAACTCGACCGGCAGGTTGTCAGGAACCGTCGCCGGCAGGCGTTGCAGTGCCAGGTTTGGCAGTGAGCGCCCGAGTGCGATCTCGGCCAGCACCAGGTCTCGATCAAGAGCAAGGTCGGCGGCGTTGGCGGGAATGACGGTTTCGCGAGCGATGCGCTCGGCGCGGTCGAGTTCGGCGGCGCGGAGCAGGGCGCGAGACGCGGCCAGGCGCAGGCCGACCCGGGCCGTGGGTGGTTTCTTGGCCGCCGTGGCGAGGTAGGCATCGGCGGCCGCAGCGAACTCGCCGTTGGCCTCGAGGGCACGAGCGGCTTCGACGGTGGCAGGCGGTGCGGCCCTGCGCTCTGGTGGCGTGCCGGCGCAGCCGGCAAGCGTGGCGAGCAGCAGAAGCAGGAAAAAGCGCTGGGGATGGGTCAATTGCACGGCTGGGCGATTCCGGGCACGATGCCTCGAGGGGGTCCGCGCGGGCATTGGCGGACGGCTGCGGCAAGTATCGGGACGAGGTCCAGGGGTGTCAAATAAGTCCGGCGTGCTCTATGTGGTGGCGACGCCGATCGGCAACCTGGCCGATATAGGCCAGCGTGCGCTGGAGACCCTCGCTGACGTTGACCTGGTCGCCGCCGAGGATACCCGCCACAGTCGGCGACTGCTCGGGCACTACGGCATCGCCACCCGGCTGGTCGCGCTGCACGAGCACAATGAGCGGGATGCTGCCGGCGGCCTGGTCGAGAAACTGCTGCACGGTACGGCCGTCGCCCTGATAAGCGATGCCGGCACGCCGCTGATCAGCGACCCCGGATTCCGACTGGTACGCCAGGCGCGCCGCGCCGGCATCGAGGTCGTGCCGGTACCGGGTCCTTGCGCGGTCATCACCGCCCTCTCGGTGGCGGGGCTGCCGACCGACCGTTTCGTTTTCGAGGGCTTCCTGCCATCACGCTCCGCGGCACGCCGCGCACGTCTGCAGGCACTCGCCGGTGAGACGCGGACGCTGGTCTTCTACGAGGCAGGGCGTCGGCTGGCCGGATGTCTTGACGACATGAGTGCGGCATTTGGTGGCGACCGGCCGGTGGTGCTCGCCCGTGAGCTGACCAAGTTGCATGAAACCGTGCTCGAGGCCGATCTTGCGACACTCGCGCAGCGGGTGGTGGACGACCCGGACCAGAGTCGCGGCGAATCGGTCCTGCTTGTGGCTGGCGCGGCCGAGCCGCAAGAGGCAGATGCCGAGTCGACCCGGCAACTGCTGACCATCCTGCTTGACGAGGGCGTGGCGGTAAGCCGGGCCGCTGCGGTCGCGGCGCGGGTCACCGGGCAGTCGAAACGCGCACTGTACGCCCAGGCACAGGCACTCCACGATGATCTTGAGCCGACAGCCGATTGACGCTTGTTGCCGCAGGTAGCTGCGAGTATCGTGGCGTCGGGGAGTCGGCCGGGCAGTCGCTGTGTCCTTCGGGACGTGGAGGAAAGTCCGGGCTCCACAGGACAGGGTGCCAGGTAACGCCTGGGGGGTGCGAGCCCACGGAAAGTGCCACAGAAAACAGACCGCCTAAGCGCGCAAGCGCCGGCAAGGGTGAAAAGGTGCGGTAAGAGCGCACCGCGCCGGTGGTAACACTCGGCGGCACGGTAAACCCCACCCGGAGCAAGACCAAATAGGGGAACAGGCGGTTCGCCGTCGCGTGTGGTCCACACGGTTCCCGGGTAGGTCGCTCGAGGCGCGCGGCGACGCGTGGCCCAGATGAATGGCTGCTCTAGACAGAACCCGGCTTACAGGCCGGCTCCCCACTTTATCAACCGGAATCCCTCCTGGTGATGATCGTTCCTGATCGCACCAATACTTTAGTCACTTTCAAGCTTCCAAACCCAACCTGCTGATTTGCCGATTCTTGTTCTGTCGAGATCTTCCAGAGCCTCAACTGTGGTGCTCTAAGCTCCTGTGTTTTAAGAAGGAAATGCCCTTTGTTCTGCTTGACAGGTGGAGCGGACGCTACCTATAGTGTTTCGAAGTGGGAGAAAGTGGGCTAAAGGGGAAATTTGTGCAAAGGGAGACGCGGTGTTCCGCGGCATCAACCCGCTGACCCTCGACGCCAAGGGCCGGCTGGCCGTTCCGACCAAGTATCGGGACCGCCTGCAGGCCGAGTCGGGTGGGCGTCTCGTGGTCACCGTCGACCGCGAGCGCTGCTTATTGCTCTACACCCTCCCGGAGTGGGAAGAGATCGAGCGCCGCCTGATGAAGCTGCCGACGCTGAATCCCAAGGTGCGCCGACTGCAGGGTCTGCTGATTGGCCATGCCACCGACCTCGAACTCGACAGCCATGGCCGCGTGCTGCTACCGGCGGTTCTGCGCGAGATCGCCTCGCTCGAGCGCAAGGCCATGCTGATCGGCCAGGGCAACAAGTTCGAACTCTGGGATGAGCAGGCCTGGAACGCCCGCCGCGAAAGCTGGCTGGCCGAAGAAGCGGGCGACGACGACAGCGACCTGGCCGGGGATCTCGGCTCCCTCGCGTTCTGATCGCGGTGGGTACGTCGAATCTCCATCAGCCGGTACTGCTGGCTGAGGCGCTGGCGGCGTTGCAGGTGCGACCCGAAGGGATCTACGTCGACGGGACGTTCGGGCGCGGTGGGCACAGCCGGGCCATCCTCGATCAGCTGGGCTCCGATGGACGCTTGCTGGCCATGGACCGGGACCCGGCCGCCGTCGCGGCCGGGACGCAAATCGAGGACCGCAGGTTTGTGATCGAGCGCGGGAGTTTCGCCACGATGGGCGCGATGCTTGAGAACCACGGGGTCATTGGTGCCGTCGACGGCATCCTTCTCGACCTCGGTGTTTCCTCGCCGCAACTCGATGATGCGGCCCGCGGCTTCAGTTTCCAGCACGACGGTCCCCTCGACATGCGCATGGATCCCGACTCGGGTGCGTCAGCCTCGACCTGGCTTGCCAGGGCGGGTGCGGACGAGATCGCCGATGTCCTCTGGCGTCTCGGGGAGGAGCGCTTCAGCCGGCGTATCGCCCGCTTCATCGTCGCCGCCCGTGTCGAGGCGCCGATCACGACCACCGCACAGCTGGCCGCGATCGTGACCCGCGCCGTGCCTCGACGCGAGCCCGGCAAGCACCCGGCCACGCGCACTTTCCAGGCGATCAGGATCCACGTTAATGGCGAACTGGAGGCGCTGCACGACGGGCTGGCATCGGCGCTGCCGACCCTGGCCACCGGTGGTCGCATGGTGGTGATCAGCTTCCACTCACTCGAGGACCGGATCGTCAAACGTTTCTTCCGTGACGGCAGTCGCCCGCACGACGACCTGCCGCCGGACCTGCCGGTGCGTGGTGTCGGCCGTCCACCGTTGCTGCGGCTCGTCGGCAAGCTGCTGCGTCCCGGGGCGGCCGAGATCGAGGCCAACCCACGTGCCCGCAGCGCCGTATTGCGGGTCGCCGAGCGCCTGGCCGCATGATTGTCGAGCGCCTCCTCGCCTTCGGCCTGGCCCTGGCCGCGCTCGCCTCGGCGCTCGGCGTGGTGCAGGCCAAGCACCTGAGCCGGGTCGAGTTCAACCAGCTGCAGTCGCTCTTCGCCGAGCGCGACGCCATGGACGTCGACTGGGGTCGCCTGCAGCTGGAGCAGAGCACGCTGGCCCAGCATGCGCGCATCGAGGAGGCGGCCTATCGCGAACTCGGCATGGTGGTGCCCGAGCGGCCGCAGCTGATCAGGATCGAGCCGTGAAGACGGAGATGAACGTGCCTCCGCGCCACGACGACGCCGGCCACGAAGGGGGCACGGGCAGCCACGGCCGGCGCCGGCTGGTGCTCGCTGTGTTGCTGGCGTCGCTGGCCGCCCTGGTCTGGCGTGCCTTCGATCTGCAACTCCAGGAGCGCGACTTCCTTCGCGGCCAGGGCGAGGCGCGTCACCTGCGCGTGGTCAGCGTGCCGGCGCACCGTGGCATGATTACAGACCGTCATGGTGAACCGCTGGCGATCAGCACCCCGGTCGATTCGGTCTGGGCCAACCCGCAGGAACTGATCGCCGCCCGTGACCGCCTGCCCGAGCTGGCCAAGCTGCTCGGCCTGCCGGCCGACGGCGTGCAGCAACTGCTCGCCGGTCGTGGTGACCGTGAGTTCGTCTACCTGCGCCGTCACGTCCCGCCCGACCTGGTGCGCGAAGTGATGGCGCTCGGTCTGCCGGGTGTCGCCCTGCAGCGCGAGTACCGCCGCTACTACCCGGCAGGCGAGGTGGCCGGTCACGTGCTCGGGTTCACCAACATCGACGACGTCGGCCAGGAGGGGATCGAACTGGCCTACGACGAGCACCTGCGTGCCGAGTCCGGTAGCAAGCAGGTGATCAAGGATCGCCTCGGGCACGTGATCGACGAGGTCGGCAGCGTGCGCGATCCGCGACCTGGTCACGATCTGCGCCTGAGCATCGACCGGCGCATCCAGTACCTCGCCTACCGAGAACTGAAGGCGGCAGTGCAGCAGCACCGGGCACGCTCGGCCACCGCGGTGGTGCTCGACGTACGCACTGGCGAGGTGCTGGCGATGGTCAACCAGCCGTCATTCAACCCGAACAACCGACGCGTCCTGCACGGCGAGAACTACCGCAACCGCGCGGTGACGGACGTCTTCGAGCCCGGCTCGACGCTGAAACCGTTCACCATCGCCGCCGCTCTCGAGAGCGGCCGTTACCGGCCCGGAACGCCGATCGACACCACCCCCGGCTGGCTCCAGGTCGGTCGTCTCACGGTCCGCGACCATCATGATTACGGCCCGATCGACGTCGCCACGGTGATTACCAAGTCGAGCAACGTTGGTGCCACCAAGATTGCGCTCGACCTGGGCGGTGAACAGCTCTGGCAGGTGCTTGACGGGGTCGGTTTCGGTGCCCCGACCGGTGTCGGCTTTCCCGGCGAAGCGGCCGGACTGCTGACATCGCCACGGCGCTGGGGCCCGGTCGAGATGGCCACGCTTTCTTACGGCTATGGACTGTCGGTGACGCCACTGCAGCTGGCCCAGGCCTACGCCGTGCTCGCCAACGGCGGTATCCGCGTGCCGGTGTCGCTGCTTGCGCGCGACGAACAGCCGGCCGGGGAGCGTGTTTTGGCCCAGCAGACGGTCAATGACCTGGTGAACATGATGGAGACCGTGGTCAGTCCGATCGGTACGGCCAGGCGCGCCGCGGTCACCGGCTACCGCGTTGCCGGCAAGACCGGCACGGTCAAGAAATCGATTGCCGGCGGCTACTCCGACGACCGCTATGTCGCCGTGTTCGCTGGCCTGGCACCGGCGAGCCGGCCGCGCCTGGTCGCCGTGGTCATGGTCAACGAGCCACGAGGCAAGGAGTACTACGGCGGGCTGGTCGCGGCGCCGGCGTTCGCGCGCATCATGGCCGGTGCCCTGCGGCTGATGAACGTCACCCCGGACGACCCGGCGGCATGGCAGGCCCACGGCACGGATGCAAAACAGGACGGGGCGACATGATGACGGCGCCCACGAACGCCGCTGAATGGACCCTGGGCCGTCTGCTTGATGGCTTGGCGCCGAATTCGCATGTTGACGGTCTGCCGGTCTCGGGACTCTGCAGCGACAGCCGCCAGTGCCGTCCAGGTGACCTGTTCCTGGCCTGGCCCGGCACCCGCCAGCACGGCCTCGAGCACCTGGCGGCCGTCGAACGGGCGGGTGCGGTCGCGGTCCTCTACGACCCCGTAGGCGTCGCGTCGCTACCTTCGGCCGGGTTGCCGCTGCTGCCGGTTCCGGGATTGCGCGCCCTGGCCGGTCAGTTGGCAGACAGATTCTTCGGCATGCCGTCACGTGATCTGGCCGTGATCGGTGTCACCGGCACCAACGGCAAGACCTCGGTCTGCCATTTTCTCGCCCAGGCGCTGGATGCTCCCGACCGCCGCTGCGGCGTCATCGGTACCGTGGGCAACGGCTTCCCCGATGAGTTGCAGCCGGCTACCCACACCACGCCCGACGCTATCGCCCTGCATGCCGAGTTGGCCCGGTTGCGCGATCTCGGGGCCCGCCGTGTGGCACTGGAGGTCTCCTCTCACGCCCTCGACCAGGACCGGATCGCCGGAGTCCGTCTCGCCACGGCGGTCTTCACCAACCTGACCCATGAACACCTCGACTATCACGGCGACATGGATGGCTACGGTGAAGCCAAGCGGCGCCTGTTCAGCCAGCCTGGCCTGCGCGGCGCGGCACTGAATGTCGACGACCCGCAGGGGGCGGCTTGGCGCGCTGAACTCGATCCCGGTCTCGAGGTGCTTGGATACGGTTTCGCCGCCGGCGCCGACGTGCAAGGAGCAAACCTGGTCCTCGATGCCGGCGGCCTCGAGTTCGAGGTGATTACACCCTGCGGCTCGGGTCGGCTGCGCAGCACGCTGCTCGGCCGCTTCAACGCCAGCAACCTGCTCGCCACGCTGTCGGTTCTGCGGCTCGTCGGTATCGATCTCGAAGACGCGTTGACCCGGCTGGCACGGGTGCGCACCGTGCCCGGTCGCATGGAACATTTCGGTGATGGATCGGGGCCACTGGCGGTGGTCGACTACGCCCACACCCCGGACGCGCTCGCATCGGCACTGGCTGCGCTACGCGATCACTGCCGTGGTCGGCTCTGGTGCGTCTTCGGTTGCGGCGGCGACCGTGACGCGGCCAAGCGACCGCTGATGGGCGCCGCGGCAGAGGCGGGCGCCGACCGGGTCATCGTGACTGACGACAACCCCCGTCACGAAGACCGCACGGCGATCGCCGCGGCGATCGTCGCCGGCATGCGCCAACCTGCCCGGGTCGAGGTGTTAAGCGATCGCGGCGCTGCCATCACCCGTGCGCTCACCCAGGCCACCGCGGACGATGTCGTGCTGGTTGCCGGCAAGGGTCACGAGACGGTGCAGCAGGTCGGTGACGAAATGCGGCCCTTCAGTGACCGCGCCCTGGTGCGGCGACTGCAGGAGACGCAGGCGTGACCGTCGAACTCGAACTGCGCGCGGCCACCGAGCTGGTCGCCGGTCGGCTGATCGGCGCCGGGGCCGGGTTCCGCGGCATTTCGACCGACAGCCGCAAAGTGCAGCCGGGGTCGCTGTTCGTCGCTCTGCGCGGTGAGAATTTCGACGGTCACGACTACGTGGCGGCTGCGCTTGCCAGCGGCGCGGTCGCCGCGCTGGTGGCAAGGGAACTGCCGGGAATTGGTCCGCTGATCCTGGTCGACGACACCATCGCCGCACTTGGCCGGCTCGCCGCCGGTTGGCGCGCACGCCACCAGCTGCCGCTAATCGCCATCACCGGCAGTACCGGTAAGACCACGGTCAAGGAGATGGTGGCGGCAATCCTCGGCCGGCGTGGCCAGGTGCTGGCGACACGCGGCAATTTCAACAACCACATCGGCCTGCCGTTGACGCTGCTCGAGCTCAACTCCGGTCAGCACGGCGCCGTGGTCGAGATGGGTGCCAATCACGCTGGCGAGATCGCCTACCTGACCGACATCGCGCGACCGACGGTCGGCGTGGTCACCAACGCCGGCCCGGTGCATCTCGAGGGGTTCGGCGACGTCGCCGGCGTGGCCCGGGCCAAGGGTGAACTGTTCGCCGGCCTCGGTGCGGACGGAACCGCAGTGCTGAACGGCGACGATCCGCATGCAGGAATCTGGTTGGAGCTGGCGGCTGATCGCCGCACGCTGACCTTCGGTGTCGAGACCGATGCCGACGTCACCACCGAGACGACGGCGATCGTCGAGACCGACGGCCTGCGCCCGCGGTTGTGCTTCCCGCTGGTGACGCCGCTTGGGACGACCGAGGTCGAGCTGCCGCTGGCCGGTCGCCACAACGTCCTCAACGCTCTGGCCGCGGCCGCGGCGGCCCTGGTCGCCGGCGCCGACCTGGCCGCGGTGCGTGCCGGTCTGGCCACGGTGAGCGTCGTTCCCGGTCGTCTGCAGGGAGTCGCGGGGCCCAGCGGCTCTCTGATCATCGACGACACCTACAACGCCAACCCGACCGCATTCGCTGCCGCCATCGAGCTGCTTGCTACCCGGCCGGGTCGCCGCTGGTTGGCGGTCGGCGACATGGCCGAACTGGGGGACGACGCGCTGCGCTGGCATGCCTGGGTCGGCGAGCAGGCACGGGCACGCGGTATCGACCGACTGCTGGCGGTCGGGTCCCTGGCCGCGGGCGCGGCGGCTGCCTTCGGCGACCATGGCGAGGCGTTTGCAGACCAGGACGACCTGGTGGCGGCACTGCGTGACGGTCTCGACGGCGAGGTCACGCTGCTGGTCAAGGGTTCGCGGTCGGCGCACATGGAGCGGGTGGTAGAGGCACTGGCGAGCGATACGGGAGGAGAGGGCTGATGCTGTACCACCTGAGCCAGTACCTGGAAGCCTTCCACAGCGGCTTTAACGTCTTCCAGTACCTGACCCTGCGCGCCATCCTCGGCGTGCTTACCGCGTTGCTGATCTGCTTCCTGGTCGGCCCGGAAATGATCCGTCGGCTGAGCCGCTACCAGATCGGCCAGACGGTGCGCGACGACGGCCCGCAGAGCCACCTGACCAAGGCCGGGACGCCGACCATGGGCGGAGCACTGATCCTGGTCGCGATCACCGTCAGCACGCTGCTCTGGTCCGACCTCAGCAACCGCTACGTCTGGATGGTGGTGACGGTGACGCTGCTGTTCGGCGCCATCGGTTGGGTCGACGACTACCGTAAGCTGGTCCTGCGCGACAGCCGCGGGTTGCCGGCGCGCTGGAAGTATTTCTGGCAGTCGCTGGTCGGCCTGGCGGCGGCAGGGGTGCTGTTGGCGACGGCGACCAGCCCACACGAGACGCAGCTGATCGTGCCGTTCTTCAAGGACGTCGCCATTGATCTCGGTTGGCTGTTCGTGCCGCTGGTCTATTTTGTCATCGTCGGTTCGAGCAACGCGGTCAACCTGACCGACGGTCTCGACGGCCTGGCGATCCTGCCGACGGTGATGGTTGCAGGCGCGCTGGGGATCTTCGTCTACGTCACCGGCCACGTGAAGTTCGCCAGCTACCTGCAGATTCCCTATCTGCACGGCGTCGGCGAGGTGGTGATCTTCTGCGGCGCCATGGTCGGCGCCGGGCTCGGTTTTCTCTGGTTCAACGCCTATCCGGCGCAGGTTTTCATGGGTGACGTCGGTGCGCTCGCCCTCGGCGCCGCGCTTGGCATCGTTGCCGTGGTCGTGCGCCAGGAGCTGGTGCTGTTCGTGATGGGAGGGGTGTTCGTCGTCGAGACCGTCTCGGTGATCCTGCAGGTCGCGTCGTTCAAGCTGACCGGACGGCGCATCTTCCGCATGGCGCCACTGCATCACCACTTTGAGCTCAAGGGCTGGCCCGAGCCACGGGTAATCGTCCGCTTCTGGATCATCACCGTCATCCTCGTGCTGGTCGGTCTGGCGACACTGAAGATCCGCTGACATGGATTCACCCCGCCACAATCTCGTCGTCGGCCTCGGCAAGTCCGGGCTGGCGTGCGTGCGTCACCTGGTGGCGCGCGGCGAGGTGGTGAGCGTCTGCGACAGTCGCGATGCCCCGCCGGCGCTGGCGGCATTGCACATGGAGTTCCCCGAGGTCGAGGCACTCCTTGGCGACTTCCCAGCGGACACCTTCGCGAACGCTGGGCGCGTGGTCGTCAGTCCCGGGGTCGACCGTCGCGCCCTGCCACTGGCTGAAGAGGTACCGGTGGTCGGCGAGATCGAGCTGTTCGCGCAGGCGGTAACGGCGCCGGTCGCCGCGGTCACCGGCACCAACGGCAAGAGCACGGTGACCACCCTGCTCGGCGCCATGGCGCAGGCGGCCGGTCGCCGGGTGCTCATCGGCGGCAACCTCGGCACCCCGGCACTCGACCTGCTCGACGGTCCGGCACCGGAGTTCTTCGTCATCGAGTTGTCGAGCTTCCAGCTCGAGACCACGACCTCTCTCAATGCACGTGCCGCGGTGGTACTGAACGCCTCGCCGCACCACCTCGAGCGCTACCAGGATTTTGCCGACTACCTGGCGACCAAGGCTCAGGTCTTCGCCGGCGACGGCGTCATGGTGCTGAACCGTGACGATGACGCGGTGATGTCGCTGGCCCGTTCCGGGCGACAGACGCTGACCTTCGGTCTGGGATCCCCTGCCGTGGGCGAATACGGCGTCGTCGAACGGGACGGCACGGCCTGGTTGGCGTGCGGTACAGAGGCACTGCTGCCGGCATCGGCGCTGCGCATCCCGGGTCGCCATAATCTTGCCAACGCCCTGGCGGCACTCGCCCTGGCCGAGGCGTTGAGCTTGCCGCGAGCGGCCTGTCTCGATGCGTTGTCCTGCTACCGCGGTCTGCCCCACCGCATCGAGTGGGTCGCCGAGGCCGACAGTGTGCGCTGGTACAACGACTCCAAGGCGACCAACCCGGGCGCAACGGCGGCCGCGCTCGACGGCCTCGATGGCCCGATTGTGCTCATCGCCGGTGGTGTTCCCGAACCGGTCGACTACACGCCGCTCGGCCCGGCGGCAAGCGGCAAGGTCCGTGTCGCCCTGCTGATCGGCGACGACGTGGCTGCGCTCGAGGCGGTGCTGGCACCGGTGACCACGATTGAGCGGCCGTCCGACATGGAGGCGGCGGTTGCTCGCGCCCACGCCCTCGCCCGACCCGACGACGCTGTTCTGCTCTCGCCCGCCTGTGCCAGCTTCGATCGCTACCGTGATTTCGAGCAGCGTGGCGAGCGTTTCGCTGCAACCGTGCGCAGCCAGCTCGGCCAAGCCGGGGAGGCGAAGGAATGAGCGGCTGGCGCAGCCAGGCCGAAGTGCGTCCGGTACGACGCTCCGCCGCGGTGCGTCACGATTTCTGGCTGCTCGGCCTGGCGCTGGCGTTGCTTGGCCTCGGCCTGGTGATGGTCACCTCGGCCTCGATGTCACTGGCCGACAGCCGCCAGGGACAGCCGCTCTTCTTTCTCTGGCACCAACTGGCCCATGCCGCCATCGGCATCCTCGCTGGCTGGGCGGTTTACCGGACGCCGGTGGCTTTCTGGGAGCGGCATGGCGGCAGCCTGCTGTTGCTCGGCTACCTGCTGCTGGCCCTGGTCCTGGTGCCGGGTATCGGTCGCGAGGTCAACGGCGCGATGCGCTGGATCAATCTCGGCGTGGTGACGTTGCAACCCTCGGAACTGATGAAGCTGCTGGCGGTGATTTTCGTCGCCGGCTACCTGGTGCGGCGCCGCCACGAGGTGCAGGGAGAATTGTGGGGTTTCGTCAAGCCGGTACTGCTGCTCGGTTTCGGCAGTGTGCTGTTGCTGATGGAGCCTGACTTCGGCGCCACGGTGGTGATGATGGCCACAGCCACCGCGATGCTGTTCCTGGGCGGCGTGCGCATTGTGCCGTTCTTCCTCGCCGGCGGGGCGATCGCCGGCCTGGCGACGACGCTGGTGATGACTTCGCCCTACCGCATGCAGCGGCTGACCACGTTTGTCGATCCGTGGGCCGACCCCTTCGACAGCGGTTTCCAGCTGACCCAGGCTCTGATCGCTTTCGGTCGAGGCGACTGGTTCGGTGTCGGTCTCGGCGCCAGCATCCAGAAGCTCTCCTACCTGCCCGAGGCGCACACCGACTTCATCATCGCTGTCCTCGCCGAGGAACTCGGCATGGTCGGGCTGTTGATCGTCATCACCCTGTACGGACTGTTGCTGCTGCGCGGGTTCCAGATCGGCGCCCGTGCCGAACGCGCCGGCCAGGCCTTCTCCGCTCACCTTGCCTACGGCCTCAGTGTCTGGCTTGGGCTGCAGGTGTTCATCAGCATCGGCGTCAACATGGGGCTGCTGCCGACCAAGGGGCTGACGTTGCCATTGATGAGCTATGGCGGTAGCAGCCTGCTGGTCACCTGCCTCGCCCTGGCGCTTCTTCTACGCATCGCCTACGAGTGCGACAGCCCGGAGTTCGGCCGCCGTCTCGACGACGTCGGCGTGCGCTATCCGGTGGAGGTGCGGGCGTGAGCGCGTCGATCGTGATCATGGCAGGTGGCACCGGAGGGCATGTCTTCCCCGCCCTGGCGATCGCCGAGCGGCTGCGTGATCGCGGGATCGACGTCAGCTGGCTGGGTACCCGCCGCGGCCTGGAGGCCGAGTTGGTACCGCGGGCAGGGTTCGAGATCGACTGGGTCAGCGTCTCCGGATTGCGTGGTAACGGCGTCATGGGCTGGTTGCTGGCCCCGGTGCGATTGTTGCTCGCGCTGGTGCAGTCGCTTGTTGCGCTGCGCCGCCGGCGTCCTGCCGCGGTGCTGGGCATGGGTGGCTTCGCCTCCGGCCCCGGCGGGGTCGCCGCATGGTTGCTGGCGATCCCGCTGCTGGTCCACGAACAGAATGCGGTGCCGGGCCTGACCAATCGGTTGCTCGCGCGCCTCGCCAGTCGGGTCATGGAGGCGTTTGCCGGCACCTTCCCGGCGGCCCGCGGCGCGCTGACGACCGGTAACCCGGTGCGACCCGAGATCGCGTCCCTGCCGGCACCGGCTGATCGTTTCGCCGGTCGTGAAGGGTCGTTAAGGCTGTTGGTTCTCGGCGGCAGTCTCGGCGCGGCGGCGCTGAACCAGGCCGTGCCGGTGGCGGCGGGAAAACTTCCGGGACAACTCGACATCCTGCACCAGGCGGGGCGGGCCAAGCTCGAGGCGACGCGCGCGGCCTATGCCGGGTCTGGCGTCACGGCACGGGTCGAGCCGTTTATCGACGACATGGCTTCCGCCTACCGCTGGGCCGACCTGGTGCTGTGCCGGGCCGGGGCCCTGACCGTCGCCGAGCTGGCGGCGGCAGGCATCGGTGCCGTGCTGGTGCCGTTCCCGCACGCGGTCGACGACCACCAGACCGTCAATGCAGGTCACCTCGTCGAGGTTGGCGCGGCGCGATTGCTGCCGCAGGCAGAGCTCGACGCTGCGCGATTGGCTAACGAGCTGGAGACACTGGCCAAGGACCGGTCGCGGTTGCTGGCGATGGCCACGGCGGCACGCCTCACGGCGCGCCCCGAGGCGACCGGCGTGGTGGCGGCGCAGTGCCTGTACGTCGCCGGCCTGGCCGGTGGGGAGGCGACGGCATGAACGTGACCGGGGACCATGGCGCCGTGCCGGCGATGGGCCGCATCCGGCGTATCCACATGATCGGCATCGGCGGTGCCGGCATGGGGGGCATTGCCGAGGTGCTGCTGAACCTGGGCTACGAGGTTACCGGCAGCGACCTTGGCGAGAACCGTGTCACCGCCCGTCTGGTAGAGCGCGGAGCACGGGTCACCGTCGGCGGTCATGTGGCTGAAAACGTCGAGGGTAGCGATGTCGTCGTGACCTCGAGTGCGGTGCAGGCTGACAACCCTGAGGTGGTGGCGGCACACGCCGCGCGCATACCGGTGATCCCGCGTGCCGAGATGCTCAGCGAACTGATGCGTTTTCGCTACGGTATCGCCGTAGCCGGCACCCACGGCAAGACCACCACCACCAGCCTGGTCGCGAGCCTGCTGGCGGAAGGTGGCCTTGACCCGACCTTCGTCATCGGTGGGCTGCTCAACAGCGCCGGCACCAACGCCCGTCTTGGTGGTGGGCGGTTCCTGGTCGCCGAGGCGGACGAGAGCGACGCCTCGTTCCTCTATCTGCAGCCGATGTTGGCGGTGGTGACCAACATCGACGCCGATCACATGCCGACCTATGACGGTGACTTTGGCCGCCTGCGCGCCACCTTCGTCGAGTTTCTCCATCACGTGCCGTTCTATGGCCTGGCCGTGCTCTGCATTGATGATCCTGAGGTGCGTGATCTGGTGCCGGAGATTTCCAAGCCGGTGTTGACCTATGGCACCGTCGAGGATGCCGATTTGCGTGCCCATGACATCGTCCAGCACGGCATGCGCACCAACTTCCGCGTCAGCCGTCGCGTGACGGGTGCCGAACTTGAGGTCACGCTGAACCTGCCGGGCCGGCACAACGTCCTCAACGCCCTGGCGGCGATCGCCGTGGCTGCTGAGGTCGGGGTTGACGATGCCGCCATCCAGCGCGGCCTGGCCGGGTTTGCCGGCATCGGCCGCCGATTCCAGGTCCATGGCGACCTGGCACTCGCGAGCGGACGGGTCACGGTGATCGACGACTACGGCCACCATCCGCGCGAGCTTGCCGCGACGCTCGAGGCGGTGCGCGCCGGTTGGCCCGGGCGCCGCATCGTGCTGGCGTTCCAGCCGCACCGCTACTCGCGTACCCGCGACCTGTTCGAGGATTTCGCCCAGGTGCTGTCGGAGCCCGACCTGCTGCTGCTGAGCGAAGTCTATGCCGCCGGCGAAGAGCCGATCGCCGGGGCCGATGGCCGGGCGCTGTGCCGGGCGGTGCGTGCCCGCGGCAAGCTCGACCCGGTCTTCGTCAGCTCGGTGGACGGGTTCGCGGAACTGCTGCCCGACCTGCTCGCTGATGGCGACATCCTGCTGCTGATGGGTGCCGGTGATGTCGGCCGTGTGCCGGTGGAACTGCCCGCTGAGCTTGGACTCGACAACTACCTGCCGATGGAGGAGCAGCCATGAGCACGTCTTCGGCAAAGAACGGTGCACTGCGTGGCGAGCTGCGCCAGGACGAGCCGATGGCCCGCCACGGTGGCTGGCGTGTCGGCGGTCCGGCACGACGATTCTTCAAGCCGGCGGATCGCGACGACCTGGTTGCCTTCCTGGCCACGCTCGCACCCGATGAGGACATCCACTGGGTCGGGCTCGGCAGCAACCTGTTGGTACGTGACGGCGGTATCGACGGCACGGTGATCTGCCTGCAGGGCACCCTCGATGTGATCGAGACCCTTGACGGTGACCGCGTGCGTGCCGAGGCCGGGGCGACCAGTGCCGCGGTCGCCCGCCACTGTGCCCGCGCCGGCCTGCTGGGCGTGGAGTTTCTCGCCGGCATCCCCGGCACCCTCGGCGGTGCTCTGGCAATGAACGCCGGTGCCCACGGCGACGAAATCTGGCAGCGCGTGATCGGGATCGAGGCGACTGGCCGCGACGGCCTGGTTCGATTACGCAATCCGTCGGAATACCGGGTGGCCTATCGTCATGTCGCCGGACCCAAGGGTGAATGGTTCCTGGCTACGACGCTGCAACTCGACCCGGGCGAGTCCGAGGAGGGACAGGCGCGGATCCGCGCCCTGCTCGAGCGGCGCGGGGCAACCCAGCCGACGAGGCAACCATCCTGTGGTTCGGTGTTCAAGAATCCGCCGGGAGACTTCGCTGGCAGGCTGATCGAGACGGCGGGTCTGAAAGGGTTCCAGGTAGGCGGTGCCAGCGTCTCCACCAAGCACGCCAATTTCATCGTCACCGAGACGGGGGCCAGCGCCGGCGATATCGAATCGCTGATCGAGCAGGTGCGCGAAAAGGTCGTCCGCCTGCACGGCGTCGAGCTCGAGATCGAGGTACAGATCGTCGGGCAGCGGACGGAGCGCGCGGGATGAGCGACATCACCGTGCCCAGCGACCCGCGCACCGCCTTCGGCCGTGTCGCCGTGCTCTTCGGTGGGGCGTCGGCCGAGCGCGAAGTGTCGTTGAAGAGTGGCCGCGAGGTGCTCGACGGCCTGTTGCTTCGCGACGTCGACGCCCACCCGGTCGATCCTGCGGAAGGCGGATTGCAGGCACTGTTCGACGGAGGCTACGACCGTGTGTTCATCGTGCTCCACGGTCGCGGTGGCGAAGACGGCGTGATCCAAGGTGCCCTGGAGACGCTGGGCCTGCCCTACACCGGCAGCGGGGTACTCGCCTCGGCGCTGTCGATGGACAAGCTGCGCTGCAAGCAGCTGTTCGATGGCACCGGTCTGCCGACCCCGGAGTTCGAGTTGCTTGATGCGCACACTGACTGGCACGGGGTGGTCGATCGCCTCGGCCTGCCGCTGTTCGTCAAGCCGGCCCTCGAGGGGTCGAGCATCGGCATCAGCAAGGTCACCGCCGTCGACAGCCTCGAGGCCGCCTGGCGTGAAGCCGCACGCTACGACGACACGGTCCTCGTCGAACGCTTCTGTAGCGGTGCCGAGTACACCGTGGCGCTGCTCGGCGATACGGCGCTGCCAGCGATCCGCCTGGAGACGCCGCACGATTTTTACGATTACGACGCCAAGTACCTCGCCGACGACACCCGCTACCTCTGTCCGTGCGGTCTTCCGGCCGAGGAGGAGGCGCGCTTGCTGCGCCTTGCCGAGCGCGCCTTCGCCGCTGTCGGCGGTGCCGGCTGGGGCCGGGTCGACATGATGCTCGACGGTGACGGGCGAGCCCAGCTGCTCGAGGTCAATACCGTGCCAGGGATGACCGATCACAGCCTGGTGCCGATGGCGGCGCGGGCGGCCGGGATCGAGTTCGACGAACTGGTGGTGCGCATCCTCGCCGCGACGCTGCTGACGGGAAAGCGTGATGGCTGAGCCGCGTACCACGGCACATTCCACCCGGAGTGCCGGCCGCCAGCTGGTGATTGGGCTGTTACTGCCGGTGCTGATCGCCGGTCTCGGCTGGCTGGGACTGCAGGCCATTGATCCAGGGCGCTGGCCGATCCGTGCGGTGCGTATCGAGGGCGACCTGCAGCGAGTCGACCGCGAACGGCTGCAAGAGGTGGTGGCGCCGCTGGCCACCACCGGCTTGCTGTTGGTCGATGTCGACAGCGTCCGGGTGGCGCTCGAGCGCATGCCGTGGGTCGAGCGGGCCTACGTGCGGCGGCTGTGGCCCGACCGCCTGTTGTTGACCGTGGTCGAGCAGCAGGCGGTTGCGCGCTGGGCCGACGGCCAGCTGGTCAACCGGCGTGGCGAACTGTTCGTGGTCGATGCCGAGGGGCAGCCGGATGGGTTGCCCGAGTTGCACGGCCCCGAAGGGCAGGCGCGGCGTCTGCTGGAACAGTACCGCCTGCTCGACGGCCTGCTCTCCGTTGCCGGACAGCAGGTCACCCGGCTGGAACTCGATCCACGCCGGGCGTGGCGATTGACGCTGGCGAGCGGGCTCGAGGTTGAGCTCGGGCGGAGTGAAATCCGCACCCGGCTGGAGCGGCTGCTCGGCCTGCTGCTCGGCTGGGACGAAGAGCGGCTGGCAGCCGCGGAACGCATTGATTTGCGCTACGCCAACGGTCTCGCGGTGCGCTGGCATGTGCCAGCGGAAAGTGGCGAGACCGCACGGGTGGTTATCCCAGCCCGGAATGGCAGAACCTGAATGGAATTGACATGAAAAAAGTGCGCACGGGGAACGCAGCGACATGACCAAACGACCGGACAGAACCCTGATTGTCGGCCTCGATATCGGCACCTCCAAGGTGGTGTCGATCGTCGGCAAGGTCAACGAGGAGGGCGGCATCGAGGTGATCGGCATCGGCTCACAGAAGTCACGCGGCCTGAAGAAAGGCGTGGTGGTGAACATCGAGTCAACGGTGCACTCGATCCAGCGCGCGATCGAGGAAGCGGAGCTGATGGCCGGCTGCCAGATCCGCTCGGTCTATGCCGGCATCGCCGGCAGCCACATCCGCAGCCTGAACTCCCATGGCATCGTCGCCGTACGCGATCACGAAATCACCCGCGGCGACGTCGAACGGGTGATCGACGCCGCCCGCGCGGTGGCGATCCCGGCCGACCAGAAGATCCTTCATATCCTGCCGCAGGAGTTCGTGATCGACGAGCAGGAGGGGATCCGCGATCCCGAGGGCATGTCGGGTGTGCGTCTCGAGGCGAAGGTGCACATGGTCACCGGCGCGGTCAGCGCGGCGCAGAACATCATCAAGTGCGTTCGCCGCTGCGGTCTCGAAGTCGATGACGTCATCCTGGAACAGCTGGCCTCGAGCCAGTCGGTGTTGAGCGACGATGAAAAAGAGCTGGGTGTCTGCCTGGTTGACATCGGCGGCGGCACGACCGACATCGCCGTGTTCACCGGCGGCGCGATTCGCCACACCGCGGTGATTCCGATCGCCGGCGACCAGGTGACCAACGACATCGCCGTGGCCTTGCGCACACCGACCCAACACGCCGAGGAACTCAAGATCCACCACGGCTGCGCGCTGGCCCAGCTGGCCCACCCGGACGAGACGGTGCAGGTGCCGAGCGTCGGCGATCGCCCGGCGCGGCGCATGTCGCGTCACACCCTCGCCGAGGTGATCGGGCCGCGTTACGAGGAACTGATCGGCCTGATCCAGGCCGAGCTGCGACGCAGTGGTTTCGAAGACCTGTGCGCGGCTGGCGTGGTCCTGACCGGTGGCAGCAGCAAGGTCGAAGGGGTGATCGAACTTGCCGAGGAGATCTTCCACCTGCCGGTACGGCTCGGGGTCCCGAAGGGGGTCTCCGGGTTGACCGAGGTGGTCTGCAGCCCGACCAACGCAACCGGTGTGGGGCTGCTGCTGTTCGGGAACCAGCAGCTGCGTGACCGTGGTGACGAGGGCGCGTCGAGGCCTGGTTTTGGCAGCATCCTGGAACGCATGCGCAGCTGGTTCCAGGGCAATTTCTGATGGTGACTGGTGACGGTCGAAATGGTGATGAAGGTTGGCGCGAGGATGGCGCCAGGGTGGCAACAGGCAGGCAGAACGGCGAGCCGGGTGGCGAGCCAGACGGAGGCAATCATATGTTCGAATTGATGGAAACCTATCCGCAGAGTGCGGTGATCAAGGTAATCGGAGTCGGTGGCGGCGGTGGCAACGCAGTCAACCACATGGTCCAGGCGAGTATCGAGGGCGTCGAGTTCATCTGCGCCAACACCGATGCCCAGGCACTGAAGAACGCCCACGCCTGCAGCGTGCTGCAGCTCGGTGGCAACATCACCAAGGGGCTTGGTGCCGGCGCCAATCCCGATCTCGGCCGCCAGGCGGCGCTCGAGGATCGCGACCGGATCCAGGAGGCGCTCGCCGGCGCCGACATGGTGTTCATCACCGCCGGCATGGGTGGCGGCACCGGGACCGGTGCCGCGCCGGTCATCGCCCAGGTCGCGAGAGAGCTCGGTATCCTCGCCGTCGCCGTGGTGACCAAACCGTTCGGTTTCGAGGGCAACCGGCGCATGAAGGTGGCTGAACAGGGCATTCGCGAGCTCTCCGAGCACGTCGATTCGCTGATCACCATCCCCAACGCCCGCCTGCAGGAGGTGCTCGGTCCGCAGATGACGCTGCTCAACGCCTTCTGCGAGGCCAATAACGTGCTCCAGGGCGCAGTCCAGGGTATCGCCGAGTTGATCACCCGGCCGGGCCTGATCAACGTCGACTTCGCCGACGTGCGAACCGTGATGTCGGAGATGGGCATGGCGATGATGGGGTCGGGCACGGCATCCGGCGAGACGCGCGCCCGCGAGGCGGCCGAGGCGGCGATCCGCAGCCCATTGCTGGACAATATCGACCTTGCTGGTGCCCGCGGCATCCTGGTCAACATCACTGCCGGCCCGGACATGGCGATCGGCGAGTTCGAGGAGGTCGGCAACACGGTCAAGGAGTTCGCTTCCGACGATGCGACGGTGGTGGTCGGCACGGTCATCGACATGGAGATGGAAGCGGAACTGCGGGTCACCGTCGTCGCTACCGGGCTCGGCAGCGTCAGCCAGGCGCAGCAGGTGCCGCCAAAGGTCGAGATCGTGCGCAAGGCGTCGACCGGTGAGGTCGATTATGCTGCGCTGGACAAGCCGACAGCGATCCGCAACCGGCCTTCGGCCGCGATGTCCGAGGGCGGTGCGGCACCGGCAATGGACTACGAATACCTCGATATCCCGGCGTTCCTGCGCAAGCAGGCGGACTGAGTTCCGTGTTGTCCGGAGGGTCTTGTAAGTGCTTGGGAAGCACGGTGATTCCGTGCTAACATGCCAGTGTTTATGTGGTCAAAGTGGCCGCAGCCAGACTGGCATTTGGGGACATGATCAAGCAACGGACTCTCAAGAACGCCATCCGGGCGACTGGGGTCGGCCTACACACCGGTGAAAAGGTCTACCTGACACTCCGCCCGGCGGCGGCCGACGCGGGCATCGTTTTCCGCCGCGTGGACCTCGATCCGCCGGTTGAGATCCGTGCCGACCCGCACAATGTCGGTGACACGGTGCTGTCGACGACGCTGGTCCACGGTGGTGTCCGCGTGTCCACCGTCGAGCACCTGCTGTCAGCCATGGCCGGGCTCGGCATCGACAATGCCTACGTCGACGTCAGCGCGCCCGAAGTGCCGATCATGGACGGCAGCGCGGGACCCTTCGTCTTCCTGCTGCAATCCGCGGGCATCGAGGAGCAGGGTGCACCCAAACAGTTCATCCGTATCCGCAAGCCGGTGATGGTCGACGACGGTGACAAGTGGGCCCGCTTCGAGCCGTTCGAGGGCTTCAAGGTCTCGTTCTCGATCGACTTCGACCACCCGGTGTTCAAGGAGCGGACCCAGCTGGCGACCATGGATTTCTCGACCACCTCTTTCGTCAAGGAGGTGAGCCGCGCCCGCACCTTCGGTTTCATGCGCGATGTCGAACTGTTACGGCAGAACCAGCTGGCGCTCGGCGGCAGCCTCGACAACGCCGTCGTCGTCGACGAGTACCGGGTGCTGAACGAGGATGGCCTGCGCTACGAGGACGAGTTCGTCAAACACAAGATCCTCGACGCCATCGGCGACCTCTACCTGCTCGGACGTAGCCTGGTCGGTGCCTTCAGCGGGCACAAGTCTGGGCACGCATTGAACAACCGATTACTGAGGGCACTGGTCGCCGACGCCGAGGCGTGGGAACTGGTGACCTACGAGGATATCGAGAGCCTGCCGATCTCCTATGTCCGCCCGGCCTACGCCGCCGGTTGACGGCGGGCGAGGGTGCGGGCCAGCCGCCGTAGAGCGGTGGCCAGATCAGAAGATTCGGTAGACGCCGCGGCACTTTGAACCGCGGCGGTTGCAGCGGCGGTGATGGGCGTCAGGCGTGAGGGCGGCCGCACCGGTTCGGCGTGATCACCCGGGGGCAGTACCCGGATGCGGCAGTGGCGGACACCGATGTTGGCCGCGGCGAGCTGGCGCAGTAGTGATGGCGCCAGGTAGCGTAGGCGCGTGGCCCATGCGGGGGAGTCGACGAATAGCGTCACCTCGTCCGCCGTGACCACGGCGCCACGGCAGTGTCCGGCCACATCGCCGGGCAGGGCCGAGCGGACCAGGTCAGTAGCCCGGTCGTGCAGGCGGGCGGTCTCGGTCAGCGTCTTCAGACGTTGATTCAGGACCGAATTTACAGGGGTTGGACGGGACACCATCGGGAACTCGGACGGCGAATGACACGGGCATCCTAGCGAGCCCCGGATACGACGACAAGCACGACGCATGCAGATCATCCTACTGACCAAGGACACAGCCACGGCCCGGGTTCTCGCCGTCGGCCGGCGTTGGCCCCTGTTCGCGGGGCTGTTGCTCGGCACGCTGTTGTCTGCCGGGCTGTTTCATTTCGGCTACATCTACGGTCGTGACGCCGCTCAACCCGATATCGCCGCCGTCGCCGAGCGCACCCGGACCTTCGAGGAGCAGCGTGTGCTGGAAGTGGCCGAGGTCCGGCGCGATGCCGACAGGCACCTCGACGCCCTGGCCCTGCGACTGGGTGGCCTGCAGGCCCATGTCATCCGTCTTGACGCCCTCGGCGAGCGCCTGGCCGTCATGGCCGAGCTCGACCCGGGCGAGTTCAATTTCAGCGAATCGCCGGCCCGTGGTGGCCCGGAGCGTAGCGATGGGCCGCGTGCCTCGGCACCGCCCGTCCTCGAAGGTGCCATTGACGAGTTGCTCACCCGCCTTGGCGACCGTGAGCAGAAACTGACCCTGCTCGAGGAGTTCATGCTCAACCGCAGCCTGGCCAGGCGCATTGAGCCCAGCGGCCGGCCAATCAGGGAGGGGTGGATTTCTTCCCGCTTTGGTCGGCGCACCGATCCCTTCACCGGCAAGCGTGATCGCCACCACGGCATCGATTTCGCCGGCCGTGCCGGTAGCGAGATCATCGCTGTTGCCTCCGGCGTGGTCACCTGGTCGGGCCGGAAGAGTGGCTTTGGCCGCATGGTCGAACTCGATCACGGCAACGGCTACGTGACCCGATATGCCCACAACAAAAAGAACCTGGCCACCGTTGGTGAAACGGTCGAAAAAGGGCAGACGATTGCCCTGATGGGCAACAGCGGCCGTTCGACCGGCACCCACGTTCACTTCGAGGTCCTGCTTGACGGCAAGGCCGTCAACCCGATGAGTTATATCCAGGCAACCCGTTGAATTCGACCGTGGTCTCGGCCACACTCCCGCCCTTGATCGCGCGGCCGTAAGGCCGGCGCCCCTGTTTCCGCCCCCCAGCGAACTGAATCGATGATTGGCAAAGTTTTAAGCAAGGTATTTGGCAGCCGCAACGAAAGGCTGCTGGGCAAGCTGGGCAAGGTGGTCGCCCAGGTCAACGCCTTCGAGGAGGGCCTGGTTCAACTCAGCGATGCCGCGCTGCGTGCCAGGACCGACGAATTTCGAGCGCGTATCGCCGACGGTGAGACACTCGAAGATCTGCTGCCGGAAGCGTTTGCGGTAGTACGCGAGGCGGGTCGCCGAGTGCTCGAGATGCGCCACTTCGACGTCCAGTTGATCGGTGGCATGGTGCTGCACGAGGGGCGCATCGCCGAGATGCGCACCGGTGAGGGCAAGACCCTGGTGGCGACGCTGCCGGTCTACCTCAATGCCCTGGCCGGCAAGGGCGCGCAAGTGGTGACCGTCAACGATTACCTGGCCCGACGCGATGCGGCCTGGATGGGGCGCATCTACGAATTTCTTGGCATGAGCGTTGGTGTCGTCGTCCCCGGCCAGGACGCGGAGACCAAACGCGCTGCCTACGCTGCTGACATCACCTACGGCACCAACAACGAGTTCGGTTTCGATTACCTGCGTGACAACATGGCCTTCACCCAGGCCGAGAAGATGCAGCGGCCGCTGTTCTACGCCATCGTTGACGAGGTCGACTCGATCCTGATCGACGAAGCGCGCACGCCGCTGATCATTTCCGGCCCGGCCGAGGACAACGCCGATCTCTACAGTCGCATCAACGAACTGATTCCCAAGTTGACCCGTGTCGATGGTGAGGAGGGTCCCGGTGACTACACAGTCGATGAGAAAGGCAAGCAGATCTACCTGACCGAGGACGGTCATCAGCAGGTCGAGGACCTGCTGACCGGCGCTGGCCTGCTGCCCGAGGGCGAGAGTCTCTACGACGCGGCGAACATCCAGCTGATGCATTTCGTCAATGCGTCGATCCGCGCCTACGCACTGTTCAAGCGCGATGTCGAATACATCATCCAGGATGGTCAGGTGGTGATCGTCGACGAGTTCACCGGGCGCACCCTGGCAGGGCGACGCTGGTCGGGTGGCCTGCACCAGGCGGTCGAGGCCAAGGAAGGGCTGAAGATCCAGAACGAGAATCAGACGCTCGCCTCGATCACCTTCCAGAACTACTTCCGCCTTTACGACAAGCTGGCCGGCATGACCGGTACCGCCGACACCGAGGCGTACGAATTCCAGACCATTTACGCCCTCGAGGTGGTGGTGGTCCCGACCCACCAGCCGATGATCCGTGATGACCGCGGTGACCTGGTCTATCTGACCCAGAGTGAAAAATTCGACGCCATCGTCGAGGACATTCGTGACTGCCACGAGCGCGGTCAGCCGGCCCTGGTCGGCACCGTTGCCATCGAGACCTCCGAGTACCTGTCCAAGCAGCTGAAGAAGATCTCGGTTCCGCACGAGGTGCTCAACGCCAAGCAGCACGAGCGCGAGGCGCAGATCGTCGCCCAGGCCGGCAGCCCGGGTGCGATCACCATCGCTACCAACATGGCCGGTCGCGGCACCGACATCGTGCTCGGTGGCAATCTCGAGGTGGAACTGGACGAACTCGGCGAAGGTGCCGACGATGCCGCCCGCTCGACCGTGCGCGAAGCGTGGAAAGGGCGTCATGAACAGGTGCTGGCCGCCGGCGGCCTGCATGTGGTCGGTACCGAGCGCCATGAATCACGGCGCATCGACAACCAGCTGCGCGGCCGCTCGGGTCGCCAGGGTGATCCCGGGTCAACCCGCTTCTACCTCTCGCTGGAAGACAACCTGATGCGGATCTTCGCCTCGGACCGGGTCTCCGGGCTGATGCAGAAGCTGGGCATGGAAGAGGGTGAGGCGATCGAGCACCCGTGGGTGAGCAAGGCGATCGAGAACGCCCAGCGCAAGGTCGAGGGCCACAACTTCGACATCCGCAAGCAGCTGCTCGATTACGACGACGTCGCCAACGACCAGCGGCAGAAGATCTACGAGCTGCGCGACGAACTGCTCTCGGACAGTGATATTGCCGAGACCATCGACGATCTGCGTGCCGACGTGCTCGACGAACTGGTCGACCAGTACATCCCGCCGCAGAGCCTCGAGGAACTGTGGGACGTGCCGGGGCTGAACAAGGCGCTTGAGTCCGAATTCACGCTCCGTGACGACATCCAGCAGTGGCTCGATGACGACCCGGAGTTGCACGAGGAGACGCTCCGCAAACGGGTCCTCGACAGCGTCGTCAACGACTACCGCAGCAAGGAGGAACAGGCCGGTCCCGAGGTGATGCGCCAGTTCGAAAAGGCGGTGATGCTGCAGGTGCTCGACTCGCATTGGAAGGATCACCTCGCGGCGATGGATTACCTGCGCCAGGGCATCCACCTGCGTGGTTACGCGCAGAAGAACCCGAAGCAGGAGTACAAGCGCGAGGCATTCGAGATGTTCACCGCGCTGCTGCACGGCATCAACGAGGAGGTCATCGGCATCCTTTCCAAGGTGCAGGTGCGCGCGGAGACCGACGTCGAGGCGGTCGAGCAGAAGCGGCGTGAGGCCGCGCCGGCGATGCAGTACCAGCACGCGGAGGCGAGTGCGCTGCCCGACGACGGTCACGTGCCCGAGGGCGAGGGGACGCAGGAAGCGCCGTTCGTTCGCGAAGGACGCAAGGTGGGGCGCAACGAGCCCTGCCCGTGCGGATCGGGCAAGAAGTACAAGCAGTGCCACGGCCGTCTGAAGTGAGGCCGGAGGCGGGCTGATGGCGGTCGGTCTCGGTCCGTTGCCACCGCTGTGGCCGGTCACCGGGTTACGGCTCGGCACGGCCCGGGCCGGGCTGCGCAGCCAGGGTGAGCGCCACGATCTGCTGCTGGTCGAACTGTCTGAAGAGACACGCGCCGCGGCCGTTTTCACCCGCAACGCTTTTTGTGCCGCTCCGGTTACGGTAGCGCGTTCGCACATGGCGGCGGGGTCCCCTCGCTGGCTGCTGGTCAATGCCGGCAACGCCAATGCCGGCACCGGCCCGGATGGGCTTGATGACGCGGAGGCGTGCTGCCGGGCGGTGGCGGCGGCGTCTGGCGAGGACGCGTCAGTAGTCCTGCCATTTTCGACCGGCGTCATCGGCGAGCCGCTGCCGGTGCAGAAGCTGGTGGCCGCATTGCCGACGGCGCGAGCTGCGCTTTCTGACGACGGCTGGACTGCGGCCGCCGAGGCGATCATGACCACCGATACGCAGCCCAAGGGGGCAAGCCGGGTGGTTGATATCGGCGGTCACCAGGTGACCGTGACCGGCATCGCCAAGGGTGCCGGCATGATCCGTCCCGACATGGCGACCATGCTGGCGTTCATCGCCACCGATGCGGCCGTCCCGGCCGAAATGCTCCAGGCCAGCCTTGATCAGGCGGTGGCCGTGTCGTTCAACCGCATCACCGTCGATGGCGATACCTCGACCAATGACGCTTGCGTGCTGCTGGCGACCGGAGGCAGCGGCGTCCACATCGAGGATGCCGAATCATGTGCCGGGTTCACCACGGCGGTGACCGGGATCTGTACCGAGTTGGCCCAGGCGATCGTGCGCGATGGTGAAGGAGCGACCAAGTTCATCACGGTCCGGGTCGACGGTGGCGAAGACCCTGGTGAATGCCTGCGCGTGGCCGAGACCATCGCCCACTCGCCCCTGGTCAAGACCGCCTTCTACGCCTCGGATCCGAACTGGGGCCGGATCCTGGCCGCCATCGGCCGGGCCGGAATCGATGACCTCGACCTCGGACAGGTGACCGTTGCGCTCGACGAGGTGCGCATCGTCGAGGGTGGTGGGCGTGCGCCGGGTTACCGGGAACAGGATGGTCAGCAGGTGATGGACCGTGACGAAATCACCATCCGTGTCGACCTCGGGCGGGGCCAGGCCAGCGAGTGGCTCTGGACCTGCGATCTCTCTCACGCCTACGTCACCATCAATGCCGAGTACCGCACCTGACGGATTTGGCGAGAGGCGATTTCTGGAACCGCGGATCTCTCGCCGGGTAGGATGGCTGTCACGATGGCAAGGATGTGGGTCTGTGTAGGTCGGTCTTGAGTCCGACATGTCAGACTGAAGCCCGAACCACAAGGTGCCGCATCAAGTTGCCAAGGCAACATCCGAAGCCTGGGCCTTGGGCGCGACGCCATCACAATCAGTTGGCCAATTTCCGGGTCTGCTCCTGTCAATGAAACCTTCCGAACCGCTCCACGTCGCCGCCGCCGTCATGCGCGATTCTGCTGGCTGCGTGCTGTTGAGCCGTCGGCCCGACCACCTGCACCAGGGTGGGCTGTGGGAGTTCCCGGGTGGCAAGATCGAACCTGGCGAGACGGTTGTGCAGGGGCTCGCCCGGGAGTTGCGGGAGGAACTGGGTATCCGTGTCGGCCGCTGCCGTCCATTTCTCTGCGTCGATCATGCCTACCCGGAACTGACAGTCCGGCTTGATGTCCGCGAGGTCCTGGAATGGACGGGTGAACCGCAGCCACTGGAGAGACAGCAACTGCGCTGGGCTGATCCAGAGACTCTCGACCCGGCGACATTTCCGGCGGCCGATGTTCCGATTCTGACCGCGTTGCGGCTGCCACCGCACTACGTCATCAGCGGCGTTCAGGGTGATGGGGAAGATTTCCTCCATCGCCTCGACGGCTGCCTGGAACGGGGCGAGCGCCTGCTGCAACTGCGGGTACCGGGCATGAGTGAAGAGGCACTGGCCCGCCTTACACGCGATGCGGTTGGACGCTGCGAGCGGGTTGGCGCCAGGCTGCTGGTCAATGCCGATCCGGAAATGGCGCGCCGCTGGGGCGCTCATGGTGTCCACCTGTCGGCCAACCGACTGATGCGCATCGAATGCCGTCCTGCAGGGACGGATTTCCTGGTTGCCGCCTCCTGTCACGACACCGCCGAACTCGCACGAGCAAAAACGATCGGCGTCGATTTCGTCGTGCTCTCCCCGCTGCGCTCGACACCGAGCCACCCAGGTCGTCCCGTGCTTGGTTGGTCGCGATTCGAGGAACTCGCCCTCTCTGCAGGAATGCCGATCTACGCCCTCGGTGGGGTAAAGCCGGACGATCTCGAGGCCGTTCGCGCAGCCGGTGGTTTTGGCGTCGCTGGTATCAGCGCGTTCTGGTGACCTGCCAGAGTCCGGATGCCGACGCTCCCATGCAGGAGAGTAGGGCTCCGGATCGTGATGCCGTCCGATTTACGGCAGGAACAGGGTGAGCCGGCCGCGCAAGGGCGGAGAGGCAAGACGATGTCTTAGTCGCGTGAGGACTCCACCGAATCATCAGGATGATCGATGGCGCCACTAGAATCTTCTCCGGGAATCGCGTGATCGCCATCAAGCCATGCACCGAGGTCGATCAGGCGGCAGCGGCGTGAGCAGAAGGGGCGTTCAGGTGTGTCAGGTCCCCAGGTGATCGGTTGGCCGCAGGTGGGGCAGTCGACCGTGGTGGCGGGCTTGTTGGATCTCTGTTTAGCCATCAGAGGATGCAGCAGGTCAATTCAAACTGGATCGGCTGATCGACCTGCACCGCGCGCTCGGCCAGTTTCGGCTGGTTGAGGAAGCGGACCGTGAAGCGGTGCCTGCCGCCGCTGATCTCGGCGAAGCAGCCGGCATCGCCGGGAACGGCGACACGGATCATCTGGCAGGGCAGATTCGGATCGAGATTGCGCTGGAAGAAGCCTTCAGGCGCTTCTTCAGCGGTTGGCGTGGCGCTGTGCCGGGTCAGGCGCAGGACCAGCTCAATCGCTTGCTGGATCGGCCCGAATGCCGAAAGCCAAGACTTCAGTGCGGTCGCACGCTCAGCGGCCGGTTCCTGCAGCCAGAGGTGAAAGGCCGGCAGGTCGAAGGCGCAGGTGCCGCCAGGGATGGTGGAACGTTGGCGAATGCTGCCGAGGAGTTCGTGATGTTTAAGCGTCGAGCCAGGCTGGCCGTTGAGCCCGTACAGGCGGTCGGTCAACACCTCGAGTTCGTCGAGGATCTCACCCAGACGACCACGATCGACCCCGGGGCTGCGTTCCATCTTGGCCAGTGTTGCTGTCTGGCGCTCGAGTTCCTTCAGGACCTCGGTTTTGAGGTCGGAACGGCCGAAGACGTTGCAGATGTCGTCGAGGGCGGCGAGGGCGGAACGGCTGTCCCATGCCGTCTCGCCGTTCAGGTGGTGCCAAGCCTGCTGGAACAGCATCTCCAGGCGCAGGAAGATGCGGATCCGCTCGTTCAGGGGCTGTTCGTAGTAGACGCGGTTGTGCAAGGTGACGGTCCGACGGTCGCGCGCTCAGTACAGGCCGGGGCCGCCCGTTGGGCAGGCCGACCAAAGTATGGCGATGGCAGACTCCCGCCCTCTTGTTCCAAGGCGCGTGGTAACGGCACCGCGATTACGCATCACTATACCACTCACCCGTTACCGCCGTGGCTGGCATCGGGCACGGCCTGCTCGAATGGGGAGAGCCACTCTCGTGATGCCGCCAGTTCCAGGTAGTGGGCGTGAAGCCGTCCAACTTGCGTTTCGAGGGCCTCCGGATCGCCACGGTTGTCGATGACGTCGTCTGCCGCGGCGGTCCTCTGGTCACGGGTCGCCTGGGTGGCGAGGATGGCATCGACCTGTGACGCCGGGACCCGGTCACGCGCCACCGTCCGTTCACGCTGGTCGACTTCGTCGACATCGACCACCAGCACCCGGTGGACCCGGTGTTCACCGCCGGTCTCGAGCAGCAGCGGGATCACCAGCAGGCAGTACGGGGTATCGAGTTCGGCAATACGTGATTTCATGGCGGCATAGACCGCCGGGTGAAGCAGGCCTTCGAGGCGTTTGCGTGCTGTGGGGTCGGCGAATACCTGGGTGCGGAGCCGGCGTCGGTCGAGTCGGCCATCCTCGTCGACCATCTCGGGACCGAAGGCGTTGGTGATCTCGGCCAGCAGTGGCGTGCCCGGTTCGACCAGTTCCCGGGTCAGCAGGTCGGCATCGATACAGGGCACGCTACGGTCTGCGAACCGCTCGGCCACCGTCGATTTGCCACTGCCGATACCACCGGTCAGGCCGATGATCAGCACCAGGTGAATTCCTTAAGAGCCGATGAACTGGAACCGTTCGCACCGTTCACGGTACGGCCCAGTCGAGGTAAGCGCGGGTCAAGGCGTCACCCCATAGCAGCGCGATCCAGCCGGCGGCGGCGAGGAACGGTCCGAACGGGATCGGCGTGCCACGACGGTGGCGGCCGAAAAGCATCAGGGCCACACCGGTGATGGCGCCGACCAGCGACGAGAGCAGTACGACCAGCGGCAGCAATTGCCAGCCGAGCCAGGCGCCGAACGCGGCCAACAGCTTGAAGTCGCCGTAACCCATGCCCTCCTTGCCGGTCAGCAGGCGGAAGGCGTGGTAGACCAGCCACAGGCTTAGATAGCCGGCGATTGCGCCGATCACGGCCGACGGCAGGTCGGTAAAGAGGCCGCCGAGATTGAGCAGCAGCCCGGACCAGAGCAGCGGCAGGGTGATGGCATCGGGCAGCAGCTTGTGATCGAAATCGATGAAGGTCAGCGCGATCAGGGCCCAGGTGAGCGGGATCGCCGCCGCGGCCTGCCAGGTGACCCCGAACCGCCAGGCGACCACGACGCTGAGCACGGCGGTCAACAACTCGATCAGCGGGTAGCGCCGCGATATCTGGGTTCGGCAGTGGCGGCAGCGGCCACGCAGCAACAGGTAGCTGAGGACGGGGATATTGTCGCGGGCCGCGATGCCGTGGCCGCAACTCGGGCAGTGCGAGGCCGGTTGCACCAGGTCGTAGCGGGGCTCCTGCGCCGTTCCATCCTGGTCAGTCGCAAGGAGTTCCTGGCACTGGCGGCGCCAACCGCGCTCGAGCATCCGCGGCAGGCGGTGGATGACGACATTGAGGAAGCTGCCGGTGACCAGCCCGAACAGGGCGGCCACCGACAGCCACGCTATCAGGGACTGTTCGAATGGCTCGAACAGCGGCACAGGATCGATGGCCTTCGTTGCCGGCGGGTAGGGTTAGATCACCGCGCCGAGCTTGAAGATCGGCAGGTACATGGCCACCACCAAGCCACCGACGACGACGCCGAGAAAGACCATGATGATCGGTTCCATGAGGGCGCTGAGGTTATCAACGGCGTCGTCGACCTCGGCCTCGTAGAAGTCGGCCACTTTGGCGAGCATGGCGTCCAATGAACCCGATTCCTCGCCGATGGCGACCATCTGCACCACCATGTTCGGGAACAGACCCGAGTTGCGCATGGTCAACTGCAGTTGCTGGCCGGTGGCGACGTCCTCGCGCATGTTCATCGTGCCGTTGTAAAAGACGACGTTGCCGCAGGCCCCTGCAACCGAGACCATGGCCTCGACCAGCGGTACGCCAGCGGCAAACATGGTCGCGAGCGTGCGTGCGAAGCGGGCGATCGCGGCCTTTTCCAGGATGGGTCCGAAGATCGGAATCTTGAGCTGCGCTATGTCGAGGAGGTCACGGAATTTCTTTGAACGCCTTTTCAACTGGGTGAAGGAAAAACCTGAGGCCATCAGTACGCCCAGGGCGGCCCACCACCACGTCTGCAGGAAGCGCGACATGTCGATGATCATCTGGGTGAAGGCCGGCAGGTCGGCACCAAAACTGGAGAACAACTCCTCGAATACCGGGACCACGAAGATCAGCAGGATCGCCGTGACGATAGCAGCGACAACGACGATGGCTATCGGGTAAGTCAGGGCCTTCTTGATCTTGGCCTTGATCGCCTCGGTCTTTTCCTTGTAGGTGGCGATCTTGTCGAGCAGGCCCTCGAGGATACCGGCGTGCTCGCCGGCCTCGACCAGGTTACAGCTCAGGTCATCGAAGTAGCGTGGATGTTTCTTGAGTGAATCGGCCAGTGTATTACCGCCTTCGATGTCGCCCTTGATGGTCAGGATCAGGTCCTGCATCTTGGGGTTTTCGTGCCCCCGACCGACGATGTCGAACGCCTGCACCAGCGGTACGCCGGCGGACATCATGGTCGCCAGCTGGCGCATGAAGATGGCGATGTCCTTGGGAATGATCTTCTTGCCGGCACCACCGAATAACGGCTTGGCCTTCTTCTTGACCTTGATGGGATTGACACCCATCCGCCGCATTTCGGCCTTGACCGCCGCTTCAGAGACAGCGGTGATGTTGCCCTTCATCCGCTTGCCCCTGGCGTCGGTGCCCTCCCAGGCCCAGACAGCCTCCTGTGGCTTCTTGTCTTTCTTTGGTGCCTTCGCCATCGATCAGTCCTTGGTCACGCGGTTGATTTCCTCGAGGCTGGTCACGCCCTGCAGGATCTTCTTTAAACCGGATTTACGCAGGTCGGGAACGCCTTCCTCATCGGCCTGGTCCGCCAGTTGGATGGAGTTGCAACCCTCCATGATCATGCGTCCCATGTCCTCCGAGATGGGCATCACCTGGTAGATGCCGACCCGTCCCTTGTAGCCGTTGGTGCAGTTGTCGCAGCCCACCGGGCCGTAGATGGCCGGATTCTCGGCCAGCTGTTCCTCGGTGAATCCTTCCTGGATCAGGGTTTCGTGCGGGATGTCCTCGGGCTGCTTGCAGTTGCTGCACAGGCGGCGACCGAGGCGCTGGGCGATGATCAGGTGCACGGATGAAGCGATATTGAACGGCGGCACACCCATGTTGGCCAAGCGGGTCAGGGTCTGTGGCGCGTCGTTGGTATGCAGGGTCGACAGCACCAGGTGGCCGGTCTGGGCCGCCTTGACCGCGATGCTGGCCGTTTCCAGGTCACGGATCTCGCCGACCAGGATGATGTCCGGGTCCTGGCGCAGGAAGGCCTTGAGCGCCTTCGGGAAATCCATGCCGGTTTTTTCGTCGATGTTGACCTGGTTGACGCCGGCAAGATTGATCTCGACCGGGTCCTCAGCCGTGGATATGTTGACCTCCGGCTGGTTGAGGATGTTGACCGCGGTGTAGAGCGAGACCGTTTTTCCTGAGCCGGTCGGTCCGGTCACCAGCACCATGCCGTACGGGCGTTTGATGGCGTCCATGAACAGCTTTTTCTGGTCGGGATCGTAGCCGAGGGCGTCGATGCCCATCTTGGCGCTCGACGGATCAAGGATACGCATGACCGTCTTTTCGCCGAACAGGGTCGGGCAGGTGCTGACACGGAAATCGATGGCGCGGTTCTTGGTGATCCTCAGTTTGATGCGACCGTCCTGCGGCACGCGACGCTCGGAGACGTCGAGCCGGGACATCACCTTGATACGTGCGGCGAGGCGCATGCCAAGCGACACAGGGGGAGCGGCCATCTCGTAGAGCACGCCGTCCTGGCGGAAGCGGACACGGTAATTCTTCTCATAAGGTTCGAAGTGGATGTCCGAGGCGCCTTTCCGGATGGCGTCGGTCAGCACCTTGTTGACGAATCGGACCACCGGGGCTTCGTCGACACTGCTGTCGTCATCCTGATCCCCGCCCTCTTCGGCAACCTCAAGGCCATCGAGGGAATCATCCTCGAGGAGGTCGCCCATCTCCTCCATCTCGTCCTCGAAGGACTTGTCGATCATGATCGCCAGGAGATCTTCCTCGACCAGGATCGCCTCGGTGTTCATCCCGGCGTGAAACTTCATTTCGTCGAGGGCGATGAGGTTGGTCGGGTCGGAAACACCGACGTAGAGACGCTTGCCGCGTTTCATCAGCGGCAGGGCGTGATGCTGGCGGACCAGCTTCTCGGTAATCAGGTTCTTGGGCAACTGCTCCGGATCGAGCGAGCGCAGGTCGAACAGCGGGACGCCGAACTCGTCACTGGCGGCCTCGGCGATTTCACGCGCCTTGGCTACACCGTCTTCGACCAGGTGGGTGACGAACGGGGTCTTGTTGCGCGTGGCGGTTTCGATCGCCTTCTGGGCGTCGACATCGGTCAGCAGCTCGTCCGCCACGAGACGGCGGGCAAGGCCCGAGAGCTGGATCTGTGGGGTGGCGGTTGCTGGCACGGCGGCTCCGGGCGCTGGCGCGCTATTGGCTCACTTGAAATATACCATCCAATACTAGACGAAAGAGGTTGATGTTCCAACGGCTTGGCTACACGCAGGGGCGTAGCCCGGGCAACGTCATCCATGACATCTGCGTTGTTTGTCTCGCCTTGACGCAAGGCCTGAGCCGAGGCGTTGTGCATATAGGAGCGGCCCCCGGCCGCGATTGGGGGAAACGCCAACCGTTATATAAGGTATTCGCGGCCAGTAACCACCGCGGGATGTTCTCACCGCGTGTGGTGTGCGGGACTGGCAACCCGTATCGGCTCATGCGGGGAGCGTGCGCGGCCAACGGGGCGCTTGACATCCCTGCCTCTCAGGTGCATGTTCTGTTTTTATGAACACCAATGCTGCGCAGAATCTGAACCCATTCGGTGGCTTGATCACCTCCAAGACCCGGGTCCAGATCCTGATGCGCCTGTTTCTGAACCCGGCTCGCCGCGCCTACCTGCGCGAACTCGCGAGTGAGTTCGGCGCCTCTCCGAGCCTGGTCCGTGACGAGCTGAACCAACTCGCCGAGGCCGGCCTGCTGCAGAGCGAGCGATCAGGACGCCAGATTCTATTCCGCGCTAACACCGGCCACAGCCTGTTTCCCGAACTCAACTCCATGGTGCGCAAGGCGCTCGGCATGGACCACATCGTGGAGAGCATCGTCAGTCGTCTCGGTGATCTCGACTCGGCCTGGCTGATCGACGAC
>CAXMPC010000050.1:0-23373 GCA_964195335.1 uncultured Gammaproteobacteria bacterium
GCCGAGACCGGCAGCCTGTTCGTCGTGACGACCCCGGACGAGCCGCGCCTGCTGTCACTGGCACCGCCGGTCCATTTCGCCGTGCTGTCGCGCGCCACGATAGCCAATACCCTGCTCGAGGTGCTGCGGGCACAGAACTTCGGTGACACCCTGCCGACCAACGTGCTGCTGATCTCGGGCCCATCGAAGACCGCCGACATCGAACAGACGCTGGTCTATGGTGTGCACGGCCCGAAGCAACTGGTCGTGCTGCTGACCGACTGAGTTCTGTTTGATGGATGCACCTACCCCAGCCATCGAGCAGCTGACCGACGAACTGCGCCGTACGCTCTCGGATGACAAGCTGGTCACCGATCCGCTGCGCCGGCTCGCCTACGGTACCGATGCCAGCTTCTACCGGCTGGTGCCACAGCTGGTGGTGATCGTCGACGACGAGGCCGAGCTGACGACCGTGATCGAGGCGTGCCACCGTCGCGGCATCGCGACCACCTTCCGCGCCGCCGGAACCAGCCTTTCCGGTCAGGCAATCACCGACTCGGTGCTGGTCAAGCTCGGCTCGGGTTGGCGCAACTACCGTCTCGGTGACGGTGCCGCGACCATCAGCCTTCAGCCCGGCATCATCGGCGCCCACGCCAACCGCTACCTGGCGCCGTTCCAGCGCAAGATCGGTCCCGACCCGGCGTCGATCAACGCCGCGATGATCGGCGGCATCGCCGCCAACAACGCCAGCGGCATGTGCTGCGGGACGGCGCAGAACAGCTACCAGACATTGCAGTCGATGCGCGTGGTGTTCGCCGATGGCTCACTGCTCGATACCGCCGACGTGTCCAGCAGGGAGGCGTTTCGCGCCAGCCACGGTGACCTGGTTGACGGCCTCGCGGGACTGGCCCGGGAGGTACGTGCCGATAGCACCCTGGTCGAACGCATCCGCCACAAGTTCAAGATCAAGAACACCACCGGTTACAGCCTCAATGCGCTGGTCGATTACGACGACCCGTTCGAGATCCTGCAGCATCTGATGATCGGCTCCGAGGGGACGCTCGGATTCATCGCCGAAATCACCTACCGGACCGTGCCGGAGCATCCGCACAAGGCCAGCGCGCTGGTCTTCTTCCCCGACATTGAGACCGCCTGCGACGCCGTCACGGCGTTGAAGCCGGCGCCGGTCTCGGCGGTCGAGTTGATCGATCGTGCCGGTCTGCGCTCGGTCGAGGATCAGCCCGGCATGCCCGCCGAACTCGAGGTGCTCGGTCACGAGGTCACCGCGTTGCTGGTCGAGGTGCGCGGTGCGGATACCCGTGAGTTGACGACCCATCAGGCGGCGGCGGAAGCCGTAATGGCCGAGTTCACCACCGTGCAACCGGTCGCGTTCACTTCGCGGCCCGAGGAGTTCACGCGGCTGTGGAACATCCGCAAGGGGATGTTCCCGGCGATCGGCGCGGTACGTGAGACCGGTACCACGGTGATCATCGAGGATGTCGCCTTCCCGATCGCGCGTCTCAGTGCGGCGGTGCGTGACCTGCAACAGCTGTTTGCGAAGTACCGCTACGACGAGGCGATCCTGTTCGGCCACGCGCTGGAGGGCAACCTGCATTTCGTCTTCACCCAGGACTTCGGCACCGAGGCCGAGGTGCAGCGCTACGCCGACCTGATGGACGACGTCGCCGAGCTGGTGGTCGGCAAGTACGACGGTTCGCTCAAGGCCGAGCACGGCACGGGTCGCAACATGGCACCCTACGTGGAGCTCGAGTGGGGCAGCGACGCCTACGCGCTGATGCAACGGATCAAGGCGCTGTTCGACCCGGCCGGGTTGCTCAACCCGGGGGTGATCCTCAATAACAACCGACACGTCCACCTCGAGAACCTGAAGCCGCTGCCGGCCGCCGATCCCATCATCGACAAGTGCATCGAGTGCGGCTTCTGTGAACCGAATTGTCCGTCACGCGAGCTGACGCTGTCGCCACGCCAACGCATCACTGCCTGGCGCGAATTGGCCCGGCTCGGTCGTGACGACCCGGACTCCACGCACCGCGCCGAAATGCAGGCGGCGTTCCAGTACCAGGGTATCGACACCTGTGCCGCTGACGGTCTCTGCTCGCTGGCCTGCCCGGTGGGCATCAACACTGGTGACCTGACCCGCGCGCTCCGTCATCGCGCGGGCCGCCAATCCGCCGGCCGGGCACGCTGGCTCGGCGAGCATTTCAACGGCATCACCGGCCTGGCCCGGCTCGGGCTGCGTGCCGCGTCGCTCTCCCGCACGCTCGTCGGTGACACGGTGCTTGGTGCTGTGACCCGCGGCCTGCGCCGTGCCAGTGGCGGACGGGTGCCTGAGTGGCATCGCTGGATGCCGCGCGCGGCGTCACAGTCACATCACGAGGCGGCCATCGATGGGGACCGCCCGCGCGTCGTCTACCTGCCGAGCTGCGGCAGCCGCACGCTCGGTCCGGCGGTCGCCGACCGTGGCGCCATCTCCCTGCCGGAGACCGTCGTCAGCCTGCTCGACAAGGCCGGTTACCAGCTGGTGCTGCCGGACGGGCTCGACGGCCTCTGCTGCGGCATGGCATTCCACAGCAAGGGGCAGTTCGACGAGGCGCAGCGCAAGGGGCGTGAGCTGCTAGCGGCGCTGCTCGACGCTTCGCGAGACGGTCGTGATCCGGTGCTGTTCGACACCAGTCCGTGCCTGCACCACATGCAGGAGCACTTTGCCGGGCGCCTGGCCATGTACGAGCCGGTCGAGTTCGTCGAGCGTTACGTGCTGCCGTGCGTGGATCTCGAGCCGGTGGCCGAGACCGTCGCTGTCCATGTCACTTGCAGCGGGCACAAGCTTGGTCTCGAGGGGCGTACCGTGACGCTGGCCGAGGCGTGCGCCGAGCATGTCGTGGTTCCCGAGCATGTCGGCTGTTGCGGTTTTGCCGGCGACCGCGGTTTCGATTACCCGGAACTCAATGCGTCCGCTCTGAAGCACCTGCGGGCCGGGCTCGACGGAGCCCGAATCGGCTACTCGACCAGCCGCACCTGCGAAATCGGGTTGGCACGCCATGGCGACATTCCCTACCGCTCGATCCTGGAACTGGTCGACCGCGCCGCGCGGCCTCGCCCTTCTGTCACCGCGGTCCCGTAAGCGGGACCGGTATTACCATTTTGGAGTTCTGACCGATGCGTCCCAAGTTCAACAAGATCGTCTGTGCCGTCGACGCCAGCGAACACGCCTCTCCGGTCCTCGCCGCCGCCGTGGAGATGGCTGAGCGCCATGCCGCGGAGCTGGTCGTGGTCATGGTGCTCGAGTCGATCCAGTCGTTCATGCACGCGCGCATGGAGGAATACCTGCACGATGACCGGCGCGAACAACTTCAGCGAGAGGGTCGGGATCGTCTCGAAAAACGGTTACGCGAGGTGCTCGCCAATGCCGCGGACGGTGACAGCGTGGAGGCCCGGATCGATTTCGTCGAAGGTCGGCCGGCCACCGCTATCCTCGAGTTCGCAGCCGAAGAGCGGGCCGCCATGGTGGTCCTCGGCAGTCATGGCCACAGCACCCTCGGCGAGTTGCTGATCGGGTCGACCGCGCGCGAGGTGACCCAGCGCTCCCGGGTTCCGGTGCTGCTGGTACCGATGGAGGCATAGATGGCCGAATCGAAGCAGTTGAGTGCCGCCGAGGCGGCGGCCAGGATCCCCGACAGGGCGACCATCGCCATGGGCGGGTTCGTCGGCACCGGTATTCCCGAGGCACTGACGCTGGCACTGGAGAAGCGCTTCCTCGACAGCGGGGCGCCACGTGACCTGACGCTGGTCTACGCGGCGGGGCAGGGCGACGGCAAGGAGCGCGGTCTCAACACCTTCGGCCACGAAGGCATGGTCCGCCGCGTCATCGGCGGCCACTGGGGCCTGGTGCCTAAGATCGGTCGCCTGGCGCTCGATGGCAAGATCGAGGCCTACAACCTGCCGCAGGGGGTGATCAGTCACCTCTACCGTGACGTCGCCGCCGGCCGTCCCGGCAACCTGACCCACGTCGGCCTGCACACTTTCGTCGACCCGCGCCACGGCGGCGGCAAGCTCAACGACCGCACCACCGAGGAGTTGGTTCGGGTCATCGAGATCGACGGGGTCGAGTACCTGTTCTACAAGGCGTTTCCGATCGACGCCGCGTTCCTGCGCGGCACCCGTGCTGATGCACGCGGCAACATCACCATGGAGCGCGAGGCGCTGACCATCGACGGATTGGCGATCGCCCAAGCGGTGCACAACAGTGGTGGTACCGTGATCGTCCAGGTCGAGGAGGTGATCGCGGCCAACGACCTGCACCCACAGATGGTGCAGATCCCCGGCATCCTGGTCGACCACGTCGTCGTCTCGACGCCAGAACATCACGCCCAGACCTTCGCCGAACCGTTCAACCCGCTCTACGTGGGTGGTGCCGGTGACGCCGAGGATGGCATCACGACGCTGCCGCTGACCGAGCGTAAGGTGATCGCGCGGCGCGCGGCGCAACTGCTCAAGCCCGGCGCGGTGGTTAACCTCGGCATCGGCATGCCCGAGGGGGTGGCCGCCATCGCCCACGAGGAGGGCACGCTCGACCAGGTGACGCTGACCGTCGAGCCTGGCGGCATCGGTGGCGTACCGGCTGGCGGGCTGAGCTTCGGTGCCTCGGCCGGCGTCGAGGCGGTGGTGCCGCAGCCGTCCCAGTTCGACTTCTACGATGGCGGCGGTCTCGACCAGGCATTTCTCGGCATGGCCCAGGCCGATCCGGCAGGCAACGTCAACGTCAGCCGTTTCGGCACGCGCATGGCTGGCGCGGGGGGGTTCATCAACATAAGCCAGAACGCCCGCGAGGTGGTGTTCATGGGCACCTTCACCTCGGGTGGCCTGAAACTTGGTATCGGTGATGGTCAGCTGGAGATCCTCGCCGAGGGACGCGAACGCAAGTTCATCGAGGCCGTCGAGCACCTGACCTTCAGCGGTGCTTACGCCCGTGAACGCCACCAGTCGGTCTGGTTCGTCACCGAGCGCGCGGTGTTCCGACTCGGTGCCGAGGGTCTCGAACTGGTCGAGATCGCGCCCGGTATCGATCTCGAGCGTGACGTGCTAGGGCAGATGGCGTTCCGGCCGAAGGTGGCGGACGACCTGAAGACCATGGATTCGGAGCTGTTCGTGTAACGCGACAGCGCGACGTGCGTGATTCGAAGTCGACGACGGCGATACGCCTGTAGGTCGGGCTTCAGCCCGACAGCGGCCCTTGTCGGGCTGAAGCCCGACCTACAATGAGCCGCCTGCGCAGCAACCGGACCCATCGCGATGGAACTGATCCTCAACGTTTCGTTCCCGGTCTTCGGCCTGATCCTCTGTGGTTACCTGGCGGCGCGCCTCGGCGTCCTCGGCCAGCAGAGCACCGAGGCGCTCAACGGCTTCGTCTACTACTTCGCCCTGCCAGCGCTGCTGTTCGTGTTCGTCGCCCGAGCGCCGGTCGATCGGATCTTCTACTGGCCGTTCCTGGCTGCGTTCGGCGGTGGCTACGCGATCACTTTCGGCTTCTCGTTCCTGCTCTTCCGCAGGCTCTATCCCGAGCGCCTTGCGGCGCGCGCGATGCGGGCGAGCAACACGGTGTTCGCCAACACCGGCTACATGGGTATCCCGCTGGCGAGCACGGCGTTCGGCGATGCCGCCGTGCTGCCGGCGATAATGGCCACGGTGTTCGTCAGCGTGGTGATGCTCAACGTCACGATTGCCCTGGTCGAACTCGATGTCGCGCGCGAGGCGGGCGGCACGCGCATCCTGCGCGACGTCGGGATGTCCCTGGTCAGGAATCCGTTCGTGGTCACGGTCGTGCTGGCGATGGTCTTCCCGCTGGCCGGCTGGACCCTGCCGTCACCGGTAGAGAAGTTCTGCGACCTGCTCGGCAGCGCCGCAGGGCCATGTGCGCTGTTCGCGCTCGGCATGTTCGTCGCCACGCAGTCTCTGCGTGTGGGGCTTGGCGAGGCGGGACTGATCACCGCGATCAAGCTGCTGGTGCAGCCGTTCGTCACCTGGTTGCTGGTCACCTACGTCTTCGAACTCGAGCCGCTCTGGGCGGTGACGACGGTGCTCGTCTCGGCGCTGCCGATGGGCGCGACCTGCTTCGTACTCGCACAGCGCTACGACGTGCTGGTCAACCGCACCTCGTCGGCGACCGTGCTCTCGACCGCGCTGTCGGTGGTCACCGTGACGTTGTTGCTGGCCTGGCTTGGCCCGATCTCTTGAGCACAATCCAGCCGAGCCCAAGATGACGTGTAAGTCACCTGTAAGCTGTTAAGAGGCTATCTGTAGGTGGCACGTGGCTATCCTCGAACCAGGCAGACGAATCTGCCGACACAGGAGGATGTCACCATGAAAAAAGAGTTCAGGACGATTCATGTTGCGCGATTTGTTTGTGTCGCATTGGTAGCACTGCTGCTTGTGGCATGTGGCTCGGCCCAGCACGCCGTAAAGTTGCAAGACCAGCAGGCATTCCAGGGTGATACCCACGTCACCGTAGGCAACGTCTCGAACGACACGGGCCAGCAGTTCGACGTCGACGTCGAACAGATGCTCCGCAATGCAGTGACGTTGGAATTGGAGAATGCAGGGCTCTATTCTCGGCAGGCTGGCACCGGCGTGATGGTGATGAACATGTCCATCACCGATTACCAGAAGGGCGATGCGTTCAAGCGTTGGTTGATGCCTGGCTATGGCTCTACCGTGTTAACCATTCACTGTGAACTCGTTGATTCAGAGGGTAATGTCGACGCCATGGCAGATGCCCGACGCACGGTCGATGCCGGAGGGGCCTATACGATCGGCGCCTGGGAAAGCATCTTCAACCAGGTTGCCAAGGATCTCGTCGAGGACCTCCGGAAGCAGAAGGCAGGCGCCTGAGAGCGACCCGGGGAGCTGCCGGTGCCGTCACAAGCGACGCGTCTCCGGAGAAGTGATCTCGCTCGCAGTGGATTCATCCAGGAACTCCCGGAAACTCTTGCTGAAGGCAAACTTGCGCTCCTGCCACCAGGCCTGCATTCCGGGACGATGGAAGAACCAGAGGATGTTGTCGCGGTGCCCGATCCAGAAGTCCTCGTCGATGTTGCCTGACTGGTACTGGAAGTAGACATTTTCGAAACGGCGGAACAGGCTGATGCCGAGGTAACCGAACTGGGTCATCTCGTCATCGGTCAGCGCCTCCGGATTTTCCATCCCGATCCTGAAGACCCTCGAGATTTCCTTGTCGCTGCCGATGATGCCTGCCATCTCGGCGAGAGCCGACGTGGCCAGGTGGTAGGTTTGAGAGTGAGTTGCCCGGGTGCTGCTCCTGATCTGTAACGCCAGGTAGACGACGGTCAGTCCAACCGAAATTGCGGCCAGTACCCCGGCAACGGCAGACACGGCTCCCCAGTCCATACCAATCTCCTTGCAAAGGGCATTCGGGCGAACAGTGGGTCAGTATTCGAAGTTGGATGGTCACAGGTCGCCCGATCCATCTGCTCCAGTTAAAGTTAGTCGCAATCCGGTTCCTGGGCAAAAAAGAGCAATTCATGATGGAGCAATTTTCCTAAAATAGATCCGTCCCGTTTTTTTCAATGGCTCCGGAACAGCTGCATCGAACCTGTAGGTCGGACTTCAGCCCGACAACAGGCCGTCGTGTCGGACTGAAGTCCGACCTACAAAGAAACAGCCCGCAGTCCGGCCAGGTAACGACGCATCTTTTAGACGTAACCGTGTGCGGCACACGTCGGCCCCTCAATTTCCTCCTTGCGAGATCGCGCTTCACCTTACCCGGGCTGCTGATCACAAGAGAGCTGTCGGGAATCTCGCGGCCCGGAAAGTGTTCGGATGCCGGTGCAACCGCTATTCAGAAAATGTTCCAGTCACCCGCTGCGCCGCACCCTGGATATGCTGAAGTGATAGCATCTCGGCCCGCCGCTCATCGCCGCTGATCACGGCATCCAGGATGGCCGCGTGTTCATCCCAGACCAGGCCACGGTCATGCGTCGGACCGACGACGGTGATCATTGCGCGCCGCAGGTGGTGCCAGTACAGACGCATTATCTCGGCGAGTAGCGGGTTCTCGGCCGCCTCAAAGAGCCACATGTGGAACTTCATGTCTGCGCTTGTGAGAGTGGCCACCGAACCTTCCTGGACGGCAGCAGCCCCTTGCTCGATCAACCGGAGACCGGCCTTGCGGGAAAGCCTGGCGCAGTTTCTGGCAGCCAGTTTGGCCGCCATCGGGTCCAACGATTCACGCAACTGGTAGAGCGCCACGAAAAAGCTTTTTTCCAGGGGCGACACCACAAGACCGCGCCGACCTGTGTCCTGTACAAAGTCCTGCGTTCTGAGCACCGTCAGCGCTTGCGTTACCGGTTGACGCGAAACGTTGAGCCTTGCCGCCAATTCGTCCTGATTGATCCGGTCACCCGGCCGCAGCACGCCGCCACAGATGGCTTCGAGAATTGACGAGTACACCTGCTCGTACAGCGAAGGTGTGACCTTGGGGATCGCGATCCTGAGATTGGATTTATCCGCTTGCGTCACGCTGTAGTCTGTAGGCATGAGTATCCTTCTACGTGTCTGCGCGCCAGCTGCGTTCAGCATGATCCAGGGTATTTGCAGACTGGGGTCCCGGAACGTAAGTCAGACCTGACCGACGGTCCGTTGCGACGCGCTCAAGAAATCCTGTCATGGTTACGGCGGGTGAGATCATCAGAAGACTGGAACTTCCCGGTAGGTCCCCCAGACCGATTTGAGGCGTTCGACGATGTCACCCATGCTGGCGCCAGCCTCGACCAGTTCGATGGTCACGGGCATGATGTTTTGCTGCTCGTTCCTGGCTGCCGCGACCAGTTCATCCAGCAACGTGTTCACCCTTGTGTCATCGCGTTCACGGCGAATGCGCTGAAGTCGTTCGACCTGGCGACGCTCGGCGGTCGGGTCGTGCGGGTGCGTATCCAGGTTGGCTGACTCGTCGGGCTCGATGAACAGGTTGACGCCGATCACGGGCTTGTCGCCGCTTTGCTTGTTCAGGGCCTGCTCGTATGAAAAGTCGGCGATATGGCGCTGGAACCAGCCGTCCTCGATTAGCTTGATCGTACCGCCGTTCCTGTCGACCTCGTCGATGATTTCAAAAATCCTGCGCTCGTACTCGGTGGTCAGGTTCTCGACGTAGTAGGAGCCGCCGATCGGGTCGACGACCTCTGTCACGTGGGCCTCCTCGGCGAGGATCTGCTGGGTACGCAGCGAGATTTTCATCGCTTCCTCGGTCGGGATTGAGAAGGCCTCGTCCATGCCGTTGGTGTGCAGGCTCTGTGCGCCGCCAAGCACCGCCGCCAGTGCCTGGATGGCGGTGCGCACGATATTTATCTTGTACTGGGGCTTGGTCAGCGTCGCCGCTGCCGTCTGGCAGTGGAAGCGCAGGCGCATCGATTCCTGATTCTGTGCGCCGAAGCGTTCGCGCATGATTTTCGCGTACACCCGGCGCGCAGCACGGAACTTGGCGATCTCCTCGAAAAAATCGGTCTGGGATACGAAAAAGAATGCGAGACGGGGGGCGAACTCATCGACGTCCATGCCTGTTTTCTTCACCTCTTCGACATAGGTGATCAGGTTACACATGGTGAATGCCACCTCGTGGAGTGGCGAGGAACCGGCCTCGGAGATGTGATATCCGGAGATGTTGATCGGGTTGTAGCGCTTCATATTCCTGGCGCAGTAAGTGATGCAGTCGCGGACGATGCGTACGGACGGTGCGATAGGGAAGATGTATTCCTTCTGCGCCATGTACTCTTTGAGTATGTCCGCCTGAATGGTGCCAGACAGCTTGTTCATGTCGTACCCGCGCTTGTGGGCGAGCGCGACGTACATGGCCAGCAGGATCCACGCCGACGGGTTGATCGTCAGCGAGACGGAGATCTTTTCGAGGTCGATGTCTTCCAGCAGCGCCTCCATGTCAGCCAGGGTGTCAATGGCCACACCTTCGCGGCCCACCTCGCCTTCGGACATCGGATGGTCAGAGTCGTAGCCCATCAGGGTAGGCATGTCGAAGTCCGTCGACAGCCCGGTCTGGCCCTGTTCGATCAGGTATTTGAAACGCTTGTTGGTGTCTTCGCCGGTGCCGAAGCCGGCAATCTGGCGCATCGTCCAGTTCCGGCTACGGTACATCGTCGGGTAAGGCCCTCGCGTGAAGGGATAACGTCCGGGCAAGCCGATATCCGTATACGGTGTTTCCTCTACATCGATCGGTGTGTACACCCGCTTCAACGGAACCCCGCCGTTGGTGAAGAAATGTTCCTTCTTTTCCTTCTGTCGGCCAAGGAAGGTGGCGACCTCCTTGCCTTCCCAGTCCTTGATTTCGGCATCCAGCGCCTGATCGTCCGGGCAGGGGGTATTCGTGTTCATAGGAGTCCTTCATCAGTGATGTCGTCGAGCAGGCGCTCTGCTGCCTGATAGGGAGAGATCCGACGCTCGGCGAGCTCTGCCGAGACCACGGCGAGCGTGCCCTGCCGGGCATGGATAAAACGTTGGCGTAATAAGTCCTCGGCCGTCTTGAGCATGCGAAACTCGGCGATGTCCCGTACCCGCTTCCGTCCTGCTTCGGACGTACGCATGAACTGCCCGTGGCGATCCAGGCTTTCGATCAACGGCTCGAATCCCGAGCCATTCGCCGAGCTGGTCGGTAGCACCGGCGTTTTCCAGGTGCTGCCGCCACCAAGCGCCAGGGTCACCGTCAGCATGGCCTTCAGGTCGCTGATCGTGCGGTTGGCATCAGGGCGGTCGCACTTGCTTACGACGTGGATATCGGCAATTTCGAGGATGCCTGCCTTGATCGCCTGGATGTCGTCTCCGAGGCCGGGGGCGGACACGACGACGATGGTGTGTGCTGTCCGCGCGATCTCAACTTCTGCCTGCCCAACCCCTACGGTTTCGATGATGACGTATTCGAAACCGGCGGCGTCGAGCACATCGACGGCTTCCAGAGTTGCGCGCGCCATGCCCCCTTGAGCACCGCGCGTCGCCATGCTGCGGATGAACACACCGTCGTCGTTGACCAGCTCGGACATGCGGATACGGTCACCCATGATCGAGCCGCCAGAGTAGGGGCTCGAAGGATCGACCGCGATGATGCCCACGCGCTTGCCGCTTTTTCGTAACCTGATCGTGAGCGCGGACACCAGCGTCGACTTGCCGCTGCCAGGGACGCCGGTGATGCCGATCACGTGCGCCCGCCCTGCTTTGGCGTAGATCTGTGCCATGGCCTGTCGGCACTCCGCCAGTCCCGTTTCCGCCCGGCTCATGAGGCGCGCTATGGCCGCGTTGTCGCCGGTCAGGGCACGTGGCACCAGCGAGTCAGAAGGCAGCGGTTTCGCCATCACTCGTCACCGGGTCGTAATCGCTGCGCCATCTCACGGAACGCTTCTCGATCGTCGACGATCCGTCGAGCCTTGAAATCGGTGCGTGGGTAGGTGCCCGGTTTCACCACCTCGACCATGGTGCGCAGCCCAAGCATTTTCTGCACTGAAGCCGCCACTTGCTTGCGGAATCCCTCCAATGCCGAGGGGCCTTGTGCATCCACCTCGGTGGTGACTTCCACGCGCACCAGGAGTTCGTCCATCTGGCCGTCGCGACTGATCACAATGCGATGTTCGCCTCCGTAGTCCGCCAGGCTGCTCAGAGCGGCATCGATCTCGCTGGGATAGACGTTCTCTCCGCGAATCGTGAACATGTCGTCGATGCGGCCGAAAATGCCCTGTGGCAAGCTTGGGTAGGTGCGCCCGCAAGCGGTCTTGTCGTTCGTCCACAAGGCGAGATCGCCTGAAACAAGGCGGATCATCGGTTGCGATGTGCGCTCGAGATGGGTGTAGACCGGAGTCCCACGCTGACCGTACGGCACGCGCTCGAAGGTCTTCGGGTCGCACACCTCCGTGTAGCAGACGTCCTGCCAGCAGAGCATCCCCGTGGACGATTCAGCTGAACCCGCGATGTTCATGAAGGGCGACATCTCGGCCATGGATCCGCAATCGAGCACCTGGGTCTTGTACGTGTCCATGATGCGATCACGAACTCCCGGCACCGACGCGCCAGGTTCGCCGGAGAAGAACATGCGCTCGATGCCGAAGTCCCCGGCATGCAAGCCTTCCGCCGCCGCGGTCTCGGCCAGGTAGAGTGCGTACGACGGCGTACCGTAAAACGCCTGCGGTTTCATCATGCTGAGCCACTGAACTGCGCGCGAAGACATCCCGGGCGCGCCCGCGCCGAAAGGAAACGCTTTGGCGCCCAGCCGTTCCGCACCTGCAAGCGCCCCCCAACTCCCCATGTACAAGCTGAAGATCGCGGCGATGAAGACGATATCGCCCGGACGGACCCCCATTCCCCACATGATGCGTGCATGCGCGTTGGCGATGTTAAGCCAGTCGTCACGCCCAATGGCGAACACCGTCGGGCGACCGGTGGTGCCGGAGGTGCCGTGGATGCGGTGGATTTCGTTCTCGGGAATGCACAGGTAGTCGCCGAAGGGCGGTGCGCGATGCTGAGCTGCGCGCAGGTCGCTCTTGGTCACTACCGGGCATCGGCTTTCGAAGTCCTCGAGCGAGTGAATCTGGGTTGGATGGAATCCAGCCTGATCCCACTTCATGCGGTAGAAGGCGCAGTCGTTGTAGGCGTAGTCGCAGACCTCGCGCAGGCGGCGCAAGATCGCATCGTCGCGGTTGCCGGGATCCATGGTCTCGCGGACCGGGAACCAGTAGCGGCTGTCTTCGGGTGGGCGGTACGCGTTGTCATAACGCGGCGGCCAACTCCAGGATTCCATGTTGCCCATTGGCTGTCTCGGCTAGAGGTTTACGGGATCCTTCAACGCTCACCGCGCTCGGCAACGAGGTGCTCGATTATCTGGATGATCTTGTTCGGTGGCGTGTCCTGCGGCAGTACTTCGTGCACACCCATCTCTTTCAGCGCCACCACGTCCTCGTCGGGCATGACGCCGCCACCAACGAGGATCATGTCATCGACTCCCCGAACCTTCAGTCCGGCGATGACCTTAGGGAAGATCGTCATGTGGGCCCCTGAAAGCAGGCTGATCCCCAAAACATCGACGTCTTCCTGCACCGCCGCGGCTACCACTTCGTCGGGCGAACGATGGAGTCCGGTGTAGACGACATCCATGCCGGCATCGCGCAGGCAGCGGGCGACGATCTTGACGCCGCGGTCGTGGCCATCGAGGCCGACCTTGGCCAGCAGGACGCGAATCTTGTTGCTCATGATGGAAGCCCCTCTCAGACTCAAGAACACTGGATTCCGAATACGGAATACGAACTTAACCTAGGCTCATGCAAAATTTGTGTCAATACCCATGCGATGGACCCGTTTGGTTCACGCTTGCTTCTGGCACACGGTAAGCTTGTTCGCATGCCGTCCCGTAATTCGCCATGAACCCTCTGCCAGATGCTCCCTTCCTGCTGAGCTACAAGGGGGTGGCCCCGGAACTCGAGGGCCTTTCGGTACGCGCCGACGCGGGCAGCGCCGTCCTTGGCCGAGTGAAATTGGGGCCCAGGGCAGAGCTTGGAAGGTTTGCCGTGCTGCGCGGCGACGGGCATGTGATCAACGTCGGCAGTGAACTGCACCTTGGCGTGCATAGCACCGTCCATATCGCGCACGCCCTCTATGGCACGACAATCGGTGATCGTGTTGCCGTGGGGGCAAATGCCGTTGTGCACGCCTGCATCGTGGGCAACGACTGCGTGATCCAGGACGATGTAGCGGTACTCGACGGCAGCGTGATCGGGGATGGCTCGGTGATCGCCCGCGGTTCGGTGGTCTTTCCGCGTAGCGTGTTGCCCCCTGGTCAATGGTGTGAGGGAGTGCCTGCAGTACCGGTGCGATCAATAGATACCGCTGAACTCGAGGCACTGCGCTGCCGCGTCCGAACGCATGCGCCGGATGAGTCCCGGGTTGCGGCCAACACTTCGCTTTTGACAGGCGCCGCCAACGCATCTCGTGGCTATGTCGCGGCCACGGTCACCGGGACAGGTGAGATCCGTATGGGCGAAGGCAGCAGCCTCTGGTTTGGCTGCATCGTTGATGCCTTCGGTTATGGGGTGTCCATCGCTGCCGGTTCCAATGTGCAAGACAACAGTGTGTTGCGATCCACCCAACGCGCGGTCACGATCGGTGCAAACAGCATAATCGGGCACAACGTAATGCTGCATGACTGCACGATAGGCGAGCGGGTGCTGGTGGGCATGAGCAGTGCCCTGGCGCCCGGTACGGTGGTGATGGACGACGTGCTGGTGGCCGCCGGGTCCGCTACCATAAAGGAGCAGATCCTCGAAAGCGGATGGCTATGGGGCGGCCGTCCAGCTCGAGCGCTCTCGCGCTTGAGCGAACAGAAGCGTCGGCTGATCCAGCAATCCGCCGAAGTCTATTGCGAGTACGCGATGGACTTCGGTGTCGCGCAGGCAGCTGCTCTGCGCTGTCATGCCGAACGGGAGTAGATTGTTACCTCCCCGAGACACGGTTCCGCTCCAGGATTAAAGTGCAAGGCGCTGAACGATTTCACCTGCTTTTTCGCGCTGCCGGCGCGGCTGCTGATCTGGCTCGGATCGCGATTCGGCGGCTCACGGAGTCGTGTCCATTCGTTCCCACGCAAACGCACGCGCCGTTCTTCGATCTGGTAGGTCATTCGCGGTCTCCAGGTCGGCGTGGATGCGGGTCATTTTCACACAGCCCGGTAGCGCGGCGAGCCGGGTGACAGGTGGCGTGTCGGGGTAAGCTTGCCCGCATCCGATTCACGACAATCAGCAACTGGAGGAATCGCAATGAGTTTCGTGGTTTACCTGTCCGGAGAGATTCACACCGACTGGCGCGACGCCATCGAGGCCGGTGTTCGCGACCTGGGCCTCGACATCGAGTTCACCTCGGCGGTTACCGATCACGCCGCCAGCGATGCGGCCGGTGATCACCTCGGCGAGGAGTCGAGCCCGTTCTGGCGCGATCACAAGTCGGCCAAGGTCAACGCTATCCGCACCAAGACCCTGATCGAGAGTTGCGACCTGGCGGTCATCCGCTTCGGCGACAAGTACAAGCAGTGGAACGCTGCCTTCGATGCCGGATGCTGCGCCGCCCTCGGACGGCCCTACGTCACGCTGCATGACGAGGCGCTGATCCACCCGCTGAAGGAGGTCGACGGCGCGGCACTGGCCTGGGCGACCACCACCGGCCAGGTGGTCGAGATCCTGAAGTACGTCACCACCTCCTGAGCTCCACCAGGCCCCACCGGGTGTTGTCACCACCGTCCCACACCGCTTCGGCATGGCCCCTGACCATCAGGGGCTGGCTACGCCATGCCGTCATGACCCCGGTATGGGTGCTGCAGGTGTTCCATGTGACCAAGTCGTTCGAGGAGAATCCGCTCCTCGGCAGCCCCCTTCTCAACCGCCTCGGATTGCACGTCGCCAGGATGGTGATCGCGCACGGCGTGATGCGCTTTCGCGCTCTGTCGCTGTCGCCCCTGGTCGCCGCGGAGGATCGTGCCGCCTACCGACGAGACGGTTTCCTCGTAAAACGCGATTTCCTGTCGTCCGATGCCTTCGCCGCGCTGGTGCAGGAGGTGCGTCATTTCGATGGCCCCGAGGCACGCGAGTGCGTCCAGGGCAACATCGTCAACCGGCGGACGCCGCTCGATCCGGAGAGCCTGCAGGAACTGCCCGCGTGCCGAACACTGCTGCAGCAGAACCGAAACTGCCGGCGGTTGTTGCAATGGGCTGCGGCGACGCTCAGGCCACCGTTCATGTTCGTCGAGCAGCTGTTCCATGCGCACCGGCAGGATGACCGGGCAGACCCGCAGAAGCGCCTGCATAGCGACACCTTCCATCCGACCATGAAAGGCTGGCTGTTTCTCGAGGACGTGCCGGCAGAGAAAGGGCCGTTCAGCTACGTCGCGTGCTCCCACCGGCTTACCTTTGCACGGCTGCGCTGGGAGTACCGGCAGAGTGTCGCCGGACGTCGGCTGCCTGACCGTTATTCGCGCAAGGGTTCCTTGCGGTTGAGCGAAGCCGACCGGGTTGCGCTGGGGCTTCCGGAACCGACCGTGATGGACGTCCCGGCGAATACCCTGGTCATCGCCAACACGTTCGGATTCCATGCACGAGGTGGCGCGCCGGCCGGGAGCACCCGGTTGGCACTCTATGCCGACAGTCGCACCAATCCGTTCATTCCGCTGCCGGGAATCGATCTGCCCTGGATCGACGCGCTGCAGTACCGGCTGCTGAAGCGCCAGCGGCTGCGGTTTGATCGTCAGGCGGCACGGCATGGTGCGCAGTCGAGCTGGCACCTGGTGCGGGAAGAAATTTCGAAGGCGTAATTGCAGAAAACAAGGTTGTCTCAGCGGTTGTCACGCCGCTTGGTCCGTGCCGTCGGCACCGCCTTCAGCGGGTCCTCTGGCCACGGGTGCTTCGGGTAACGACCGCGCATCTCCTTCCTGACCTCCGCATAGCCGTTGCCCCAGAAACTGGCCAGGTCCTGGGTCACCTGCAGCGGCCGGCTGGCCGGCGATAGCAGGTGCACCGTCAGCGCCACCTTGCCATTGGCGATGCGTGGGGTCGCCTCGCATCCGAACATCTCCTGCAGCTTCACCGCCAGCACGGGGGGATCAACGGTGTAGTCGATCCGGATGTTCGAACCGGACGGAACCCGGAATCGTTCCGGTGCCAGTTCGTCGAGGCGTTGCGTCAACGGCCACGGTAAAAGGGTGCGCAGCAAGGTGCCGGTATCGAGCTTCCTGAAGTCATCGCGTGTCGTGACCTTGTTAAGCGCAGGCGCCAGCCATTGTTCGAGGTCGTCCAGCAACGCGGTGTCCGAGAAGTCGGGCCAGGCGGGCGTCTTCCGTGGTGCGGGTTCCAGGTTGTGCAACAGGCGCACCCGCGCCCGCAGCTGGGTGGCCGTCTCGTTCCAGTCGAGCAGGGTGAGCCCTTCGCGGCGGACGAAATCGACCAGGGCCTTTTCGCGTGCGCCGGGGGGAATCCGTTTCAGTGGTCGCGAGGCCAGTCGCAGCGTACCAAGCCGCTGTTCGCGTTCGGCGCGGAACCGGTGGTTGCCGTCGTCCCAGGCGATGCTGTCGATTTCGGTTACCAGTTCCGCCAACTCGGTGGTGAACAGGGCAGGATCGAGTTCCGCGGCGAGGTAAATCCGGTCAGTGGCCTGGTCGGTGCGTCCGCCGAGCTGTGCCACTGCCAGGTATGCGGCACGCTGCAGGGGATCGGATTCACCGAGCTCTGCCGCCCGGCCGTTGGCGAGGCGGTAGCTGGTGCCGTTTCCACGCCGCTGGGCGATACGGTCGGGGTAGGCGCAGGCCAGCAGGTAGCCGGTCCAGCGGGGGTCGTCAGGTTCGTCGACAGCGTCGCCGACGGGCGCGTTGCAGTGGCGTCTGAACTGGTTGCCAAGTTGCCGCAGCCGGCGCTGGATGCCGCGCCGGACCGAACCAGGCCCGGCTCCAGAGAACAGGTCGAGACGCGGTTCGACATCGGCATCACGACTGCCTAGCGGGTCGCGATCCGATAGCAACGCGGCGAGATCGCTGGCGCGGTCACCCAGCCCGGCACGGGTCCCGGTCAGCAGCATGTGCGCCAGCCGCGGGTGCATCGGCAGTTCGGCCATCGCCTCGCCGTGCGGGGTAAGGCGCCAGTTCGTTTCGCTCCGCTCCACGGCGCCGAGGTGTTGTAGCAGGTCGAGCGCCTGGGCGTAGGGTGCGGCCGGTGGCGGGTCGAGCCAGCTCAGTTCCAGCGGGTCGGAGACACCCCAGCGCAGCAGTTGCAGGGCGAGGGGCGCCAGGTCGGCCTGGACGATCTCCGGTGGCGTGGCCGGGAGCAGCTGCGCCTGCTGGGTCTCCGACCAGAGGCGGTAGCAGCTGCCGGGTTCGACCCGTCCCGCGCGCCCGGCGCGCTGCTCGCTCGCGGCACGCGACAACTGGCGCGTCACCAGCCGGGTCATCCCGGTCACCGGATCAAACCGGGGCAGCCGGCTGAGACCGGCGTCGACCACCGCCCGGATGCCGTCGATGGTCAGGCTGCTTTCGGCGATGGTGGTCGCCAGCACCACCTTGCGTACGCCGGGCGGTGCGGGAGCGATGATCCGGTGTTGTGCGGCGAGATCGAGATCGCCGTAGAGCGACAGGATCTGCAGTGACGGGGAGGCGAGGTCGTCGAGCAGTTCGGCCACCCGGCGGATTTCACGTCGTCCGGGCAGGAACACCAGCAGGCTGCCGGCCTCGTTGGCCAGCACCCGTCGGACCGTGCCCACCGTTCGCGCACAGGTGTCGTCCGTCGGCTTCCAAGGGGCGTCGTGGTGCATGGCGACAGGGAAGCGCCGGCCCTGGCAACGCACGACCGGGGCGTCTCCGAGCAGTTTTGAAACCGAAGCGCCATCGAGCGTGGCCGACATCACCAGCAGCCTTAACGAGGTCCTTTCGCGAAACAGTTCGCGTCCGTGCAGGGTTAGCGCCAGGCCGAGATCGGCGTCGAGGCTTCGCTCGTGGAACTCGTCGAAGATCACCAGGCCGATCCCATCCAGCGTCGGGTCGTACTGGAGCATGCGGGTCAGGATGCCCTCGGTGACCACCTCGACCCGGGTTGCCGCCGACACCCTGTTTTCGAGGCGGACGCGGTAACCGACGGTACGTCCGACCGGTTCACCGAGCAGCTCGGCCATACGCCCGGCCGCCGCGCGGGCCGCCAGCCGTCGTGGCTCGAGCATGACGATCTTCTGTCCTTGAAGCCACGCCGATTCTCGCAGTGCCAGCGGCACCAGGGTGGTCTTGCCGGCTCCGGGCGGTGCCTCGAGTACGGCGGTATCGTGCTCCGACAGCCGGGCGTCGAGCTCGTCGAGCACCTGCCCGACAGGCAACTCTTCTACGACGGTGGCGAACCTGCTCAATATGGGGAGTCTCTGATCAAGTCATGAGCCCGTAATCTTGCGCCCACAATGTCCATCTTTGTCGTTGCAAACCTTCGCAATAGCCAGCTATTACGTGCGCTTTGCGCCTTAAATACGAATATTCTGAATCGCAATCTACTTTGTACAGACTTGATCAGAGGCTGACTGGCGGGAAGGTCACGCGGAACTCCGCGCCCGGTTCACGGTTGACCACATCGACGTGGCCGCCCATCGCCACCACCAGCTGGTGCACCAGTGCCAGGCCAATGCCGGTACCGACGGTCTCGCGGGTCAGTTCGTTGCCGGGTCGGTAGAAGAGGCGGAAGATCTTCTTCATCTGGTCGGGCGGCACGCCGGGGCCGTAGTCGCGGACAGTGAAGACCAGGCTGCCGTCCTGCTGCCGGCGGCAACCGAGATCGACCTGGCGTTGTTCTGTCCCGGCGGAGAACTTCAGCGCATTGTCGACCAGGTTGATGACGATCTGCAGGAACAGGTCGCTGTCGACCTCGATCACGGTTGCGGCACTGAGGTCGCTGCAATCGATCGCGATATCGTAGCCGGCGCGCTCGACCTGCGCGGTGACCTTGGAGCGCACCAGGTCGCACAGTTCGCCTCCGGAGCTTTTCTCCAGCGCGACCCGCAGGCCGTTGCGGTTCATCCGCGCCAGCTGCAGGACGTTGTCGATCAGTCGCGACAACCGTTCGCTCTCGCCGTGGATGTAGTCGTAGTAGTCGTGCCGCTTGGCCTCGTCGACCCAGCCCTCGCGCAGCATTTCACCGTACATGCGAATCGAGGTCAGCGGCGTTTTCAGTTCGTGGCTGACGGCCGAGACGAAATCCTGCTGCTGGCGCACCAGGCGGATCTGGCCGAGCCCGAGCCGGTAGAGCAGCACGAAGCCGGCGCAGAAGACCACGGCGAGCACAGCGCTGACCCAGGCGAGCACAGCGCCACCCGGACCCGATGGCAGGTGGGTGACACTGAAGATCAGCTCGATGTCGCCGAGGGGCGCCGACAGCCGTGCCCGGTGCAGCAGCGCGCCCTGCAACTCCTCGGCACGCGAAAAGTAGCGGCCGCCACCGGGGCCGCTGAAGGCGGCGAGGACATCGCCTCGCCAGGCCACCAGCAGGTCGCTGGCCAGGGACAGGGCGGTGGCTGCAAATGGTTGTTGCAGCTGCACGCGTAGGAACGGTTCACGCGCCACCAGCAAACCCTGGACGATACGTTGCCCGTCACGCCAGACATTGCGGTAGAGAATCAAATGCTCATCGTCGAGCAGTGCGAAACGGAACGGGTCGACGTCACTTTCGAAAGTTCGGATCGGGACAGGAGTGTCGGCGATGGTCGCATCGGCTCCACCAGACTCCAGTTTCTGATCCCTGAAACGGGCATCGTCAGGTGACGCAAGCAGGACGTTGCGTTCCTTGCGCGCCGGGCGTGGTGCAGAAACGGTGGGCGCCATCGGGGCCGCGGCTGCCGGCGCAGCTTTCTGTTGCCGGGCCTCGTCGGCCTTGTTGCGATAGCTCTCCTCGAGTTGCAACGCCTCGACCCGGCCAAGCGAGCGCACACCTTCGCCGCGCTTGGCCAGTTCGGGTTCAGACGGTTCGGCCTCGAGGCGATCGAACAGCGCCTGGGAGGGCGCGGACTTCTTCTCGGTCTCCGCCGGCACCAGGGCTTCCCGGACGATCTTCCCCGACGCGCTCTTATCACTACGCAGGGCCGAATCGGCGTAACTGCTGGCCATGTCCTTGTCGGCTGGCGTCATGACGAGATCGTGTCGGACGGCATCACCTTCTGTTGGCCGGTTCCGTTCGCTGGAGAGCGCCATGGCCCCACCTTCGGCCAGACGGCTTCGTCCTAGCAGGTCACGAATCCGCGCGACCTGTTGTTGTCGCGCGACCAGTTCGTCAGCGCTGACGCCGTAGCGTGCCGGGTCCTGTCCGGTGTCGGGCAGCAGCGGCGAACTGAAGCGGCCGTCGGCATCGACCTGGAAGTGGCCGACCACCCCCGGCATGACGCTGTCGGCCGGGAACACGGCCAGCGGCGATCGTTCTATATAACGTGCACTCGGATCGCCGGCGACGACCAGGAAGGCGTAGTCGGTGACGGCGCGCGATTCCTCGCTGGCGACCAGTTCGACCAGGCGGGCATCGATGCGCGTGGCGAGCTCCTCGGCCAGCAGGCTGTGGCGGTGGAATGCCTCCCACTTGAGCTGGCCGTAGGCGTGATGGACCAGGACCGCCGTCGGCAGCGCCAGCGCGACGAACAGCAGGCCGAGCCAGAGGCGCAACCGCCCCGGCGTCAATCCGCTCAGGCGTGAACGGGCCATTCAGTCCACCAGCAGCCGGTAGCCGGCACCGCGCACCGTCACCAGGTGGACCGGGGTCGCCGGCTCGGGTTCGATCTTGCGTCTCAGCTTGGCGATGTGGATGTCGACGGTGCGGGTCTCGAGGTCGGCATCACGGGCGTAGCCCCAGACCTTGTTCAGCAACTCGTCGCGTGGCACCGGTCGTTCGTGGTGAGCCGCGAGGTACTCGAGGATCGCCATTTCGCGGCGGGTGAAGGCAAGTGACTCATCGCCACGCTTGCCGCTCAGGTTGGCGGTATCGATTTCGACCGAGTCGCCGAGGCGCAGGGTCCGTGCCTGCTCGACGCCGACCCGGGAACGGCGCAGCACCGCCTGCACCCGCAGCACCAGCTGGGCGACCGAGAACGGCTTGGTGACGTAGTCGTCGGCACCGAGCATCAGACCGTGAATGGTCTCCTCGTCGCCCGATTTCGCCGTCAGCATGATGATTGGCTGGTCGCGGTCGACGGCGCGTATGCGCTCGCAGATGGCGAAACCGTCCATACCCGGCAGCATGACGTCGAGCAGCACCAGGTCATAGGTGCCGGTCAGTGCCTGCTCGAGCCCGGCATGACCGTCGGCGACGCAGGCCACGTCGTAACCGTGGTAGACGAAGACGTCGCGCAGGCCGCTGCTGATGGCGATTTCGTCCTCGACGACGAGGAGTCGGAGTTTCCTGTTCATAGCGTGATCCATCGTAGCAGTCGGGCGCGGAAGGTACGTAAAAAACAGGTAAAAAATAGCCCGCTACGTTTTACCGAAGCGTGTCTGCAATCAATGCCGCAACGTTTCTAGACTGGTCACGAAATCCACCAGACCGACCGGTCAAGGAGACTGAAAAATGGCACTGATGACACGTATGACCAGGCTGTTTCGCGCCGATGCCCACGCGGTGCTCGACCGCCTGGAGGAACCCGTGACCCTGCTGCGGCAGGCGGTGCGGGAGATGGAAACGGCGCTGGAAGAGGACGAGCGGCAGCGGCGCCGCCTCGATCGGCAGCACACCCAGCTGGTCACTCGCCAGGCCGAACTGGCGCGTGCGGTCGACACGACCACGCATGAGCTGGACGTCTGCTTCGAGGCCGGCAACGAAAAGCTGGCCAGGGGACTGGTACGGCGTCGGCTCGAGGCGGAGCGACTGCACGTCGTGCTCGACCGTCGCCTCGAGAGTGTCGAGACCACGCTTGCCGGCGTTGACGGACGTCTTGAGGAGAACCGGGCCCGGCTGGAGGCCATGCGCCAGAAGGCCGAACTACTGGCCGAGGACGAGACGTCGGAGCGTGATGACGAGCCATGGCAGGAGCGCGAGTTCGAGCGCGGCCTGCGCGTCCGTGATGACGAGGTCGAGATCGCCTTCCTGCAGGAACAGCGGCGGAGGGTGCAGCCATGACCCGGCCATCATTTGTCGAAGGTGCCGGCCTCGCGCTCATGTTCGCCGTGGCGGGTGGGGTCACCTTCGTACTGCTGGTCCCGCTGCTCGCCGGCGGCGTCGTGCTGAAGGGCGTGGTCGCCACGTCGACCCTTGCCTACCTGCTCTACCTGCTGGCCCGGAGTGGCGCACGCGCTGGCCGCGTCACCGCTGTCGTAGCCTGGGCGGTAACGACCGTGGCGGCCTGGTGGTTCACCCCGTCGCTGCTGCTCTACCTGCTCATACAAGTCGGCTTCGTCTGGTTGCTGCGTTCACTGCTGTTCCATGGCGGTGTCCTGGCCGCGCTGGCCGATCTCGGCCTCACTGTGCTCGGGTTGGCTGCCGCCAGCTGGGCACTGACACGCACCGGCAGTGTCGGCGCCGCTATCTGGTGTTTTTTCCTGGTCGCTGCGCTTTTCGTCGCCATCCCGGCACGTTTCCCGCGTCGCCCCACGACTGACAACGAAGTCACTTCCGACCGTTTCCAGCAGGCGCACCGTACGGCCGAGGCCGCGCTGCGCGAACTGTCCGTCCGTCACTGAACAATCGACAAACGATCAAGGAGAACGACATGAAAACCAAGCTCACCGCACTGACCCTGTTCGTCGCCACCGCCTGTGGCGTGGCCTTCTTCCCGGTCGAGGGCACCACATTGACCGGCCACCAACCGCCGACCCATATCGTCAAGCCGCCGATCGCGCCCCCG
>CAXMPC010000051.1:0-4424 GCA_964195335.1 uncultured Gammaproteobacteria bacterium
GCACCGTGAGTCCCACCCCTGAAGAACAGAAACGCCGGCGCTACCGTCGCGGGCTGCGCTGGGCCATCGCCCTGCTCGCCTTCGTCCTGATCGTGCCATTGATCCCCTATGGCTTTGTCGCCGCCGAGTCGCAGCTACGCAGTTCCAGCTCGGACCTGTGGCGTGACGCGCGCCAGACCACCCAGACCGACGCCTTCCGTACCCAGGCGCAGGGTAGCGAAGCCGCCGTATTGATCAACGTTCGCGGCGAGGAGTGGCGCAACTTCCGCACCAACATCCTGGTCCCCTACAGTGGTTGGCTGCTGCTCGGCACCCTCGGCATGATCACCGCCTTTTTCCTCTTCCGCGGCCGCATCCGCATCGAGGGCGGGCGCTCCGGCAAGCTGGTACCGCGCTTCGCCACCAACCAGCGCGTCGTCCACTGGTTTGCGGCCGGGCTGTTCGTCGTCCTCGGTCTCACCGGGTTGGTACTGCTCTACGGTCGCTACGTGCTGATCCCGCTGTTCGGCGCCGAAGGCTTCGCCATTACGGCGTCGGCCTGCAAGGAGGTACACAACCTGTTCGGGCCGATCTTCCCGTTCGCACTCATCGCCTTGATGGTCATGTTCGGCCGCGGCAACGGCTTCCGTGCCATCGACTTCAAGTGGTTCCTCAAGGCCGGCGGCCTGTTCGGTGGCCATGCCGCCGACTCCGGTTATTACAACGGCGGCCAGAAGAGTTGGTTCTGGATGACGGTGCTGTTCGGACTGGCCATTTCTATCTCGGGCCTGGTGCTCGACTTCCCGATCTTCGGCCAGACGCGCGAAATGATGGCCCTGGCCCACGTCGTCCACGGGGGCATTGCGGTGGTCTTTATCGCCGCCTCGCTCGGGCACATTTACATCGGCAGCATCGTCGGCATGGAAGGGGCCTTCGAGTCGATGTCCACTGGCTACGTCGATGCCAACTGGGCGGAAGAGCACCACAACCTCTGGTTCGCCGAGATGGAGAAGGCCGGCATGGTCGGCGTGGAACCCAACGCCCTCGAGGAGGTCAAGCGCCACGACGATATCGATTTCAAGGGGTTCGGCTCACCGAACGCCCCGACCACGGAGGGCTGAACGATGTTCCTGGAATTCGTTGAAGGACCGCTCTGGTACATCGCGGTCGTGATCTTCCTGGTCGGTATCGCCATCCGCATCTACGAGGTGCTGGCACGCGGGGTCAAACCCGACCTGGCTGTCCCGCGCACTGACGGCATGGCCGGCGCGCTGCGCACTATCGTCACCCGCTCGTGGACTGCAAAAGGCTTCTCCAGCGGCGCGGTGTTCCACCTCATCGCCGGCTACATGTTCCACATCGGCCTGTTCGTACTGATCATCTTTGCGGCGCCACACGTGGTGTTCATCGAGGAACGTATCCTCGGCTTCGGCTGGACGCCGGCGCCGCACTGGGTCTTCATCGTCGCCGCCGACCTCGCCTTTGCCGGCCTGGTGCTGCTCTGGCTGCGCCGGATGATGCATCCGGTGATGCGCCAGATCTCGACCTTCGATGACCACGCCGCCGCGGTCCTCACCTTCGTGGTGATGTTCACCGGCTGCATGGCCCTGCTGCTGAGCCATGACAGCCTGCGCGCGATCCACATGCTGACCGTCTGCATGCTGATGATCTACTTCCCCTTCAGCCGGTTGATGCACGCATTCACCTTCGTCATCAGCCGCAGCTACACCGGGGCGGTGATGGGCCGCAAGGGCGTCCAGGCCTGAGGCCTGGCGCGACAAAAGGAAGGAGCCAGATCATGGCCAAGGTCGTCACGGAACACGACTACAAGCGCGGCATCGAGGTGCTGCGTACCCAGATCGACGCGAAGATCGCGTCCTACCTCTCGAGCTGTGTCAACTGTGGACTGTGCGCCGAGGCGTGCCTGTTCTATACCGAGACCGGTGACCCCCGTTACACGCCGATCTACAAGGTCGAACCGATGCGACGGTTGTGGCAGCGTGAGCAGACCTTCGCCGGCAAGATCGGCAAGGCACTCGGTTTCGGTCGCGACCTGACCGAGGCCGACTTCGCCGAGTGGCAGGAGATGACCTACGACAGCTGCACGCTATGTGGGCGCTGCTCCATGGTCTGCCCGGTCGGCAACGACATCGCCTACATGATCCGCAAGCAGCGCGAGGCGTTTTCCGCCGCCGGCTACACCCCAAAAGGACTGCAGGAGGCCTCGACTCGCGCGCTCGAGATCGGCAGCCCGATGGGCGTCACCTGGAAGGCGCTGTCGGCACAGATCGGCCATGTCGAGAAAGCGACCGGCCTGATGATTCCGGTCGACGTCCAGGGCGCCGACTACATGACGCTGTTCTCGTCGATGGAGATCATGAACTTCCCCGAGTACATCGAGGCGATCGCTCGCATCTTCGATGCCGCCGGGGTCAGCTGGACGGTCTCGAGCAAGGCGTTCGAGGCGACCAACAGCGGCATCCAGATCGGCAGCTCGGAGATCGCCCGCGAGCTGGTCAGCCGGGTGGTCGACGCCGCCGAGGGGTTCGGTTGCAAATACGTCATCAGCCCCGAGTGCGGCCACGCCTACACCGCCATCCGCTGGGACGGCCCGAACCTGATCGGTCGCCCCTACGAGTTCGAGGTGGTGCACATCCTCGAACTGCTCGACCAGCTGCGCCAGCAGGGTCGACTGCAGACCGAGGGGATAGACGAGCGCCACCTGACCTTCCACGACCCATGCCAGATCGTCCGCCGCGGTGGCGTCGAACAGGAGCCGCGCAACCTGCTCGGCATGGTCGCGCCAAACTTCGAGGAAATGCCCGACCGCGGCATAGTGAACTGGTGTTGCGGTGGTGGTGGCGGCCTCAGCGCCAACGAGGAGGCGCACGACCTGCGCACCACGGTGTTCAAGGTCAAGAAGCGCCAGCTCGAGGCGGTCGGAGTCGAGACCATGGTCACCGCCTGCGCCAACTGCCGTATTGTCATGGAAGAGGCGCTGGAGCACTACGAGATGCCAGTGGTGGTCGAGGGGGTCACCGAACTGCTCGCCGCGCACCTGAAACCCAAGGCGGACGCCCCGCAGTCCGCCGACTGAGACGGTCATACAGGCGCCGGTCGGGTACCGAACTCGCCCGGTGCCGGTCGTTTCTAGCCGGCCGTCGTCGTCGGCAGGTCGTCCTCGACGTAGGCACGAACGATGCCGGTGAAGTCGGCATCGCCGGCAAAGCCGAGCGCCTGTGCGCGCGACATATCCCAGGCCCCAGGCCAACTGCCGACGATGCGCTCGATCTCCGGATCACGTTCCCAGCGCACCCTGGCCGCCACCTCGGCGCCGGCCACCTGTTCCAGGGTCTGCACCATCTCCCCGGCAGTGACCGACACGCCGGGCAGGTTGACCGCACGGCACGCCCCAAGTTCTTCACTCGCCACCTCGTAGCCATGGACCAGGTTGTCGATCGCTCTTCGTGGCGACAGCAACCAGAGGCGCGTCTCCGGATCCACCGGGCAGGCCGCCTCGTGACCGGCGAGCGGTTCGCGAATTATGCCGCTGGCGAACGACGATGCCGCCCGGTTGGGCGCTCCCGGACGAACGCTGACGGTCGGCAGCCGCAGCACCCGACCGTCGACAAAGCCGCGCCGGTGGTACTCGCCGAGCAGCAGTTCGGCCATTGCCTTCTGGGTGCCGTAGGAGGAGCGCGGGGTCAGCGCCAGGTCGTCGGCAACGGTGGCGGGTAACTCACCGCCGTAGACCGCCACCGAGCTGGTGAAGATCACTCGCGGGCGGTGGCCCAGTTCACGGCAGCGTTCGAGCAACCGATGCGAGCCGTCCAGGTTGACGCGCATACCGAGGTCGAACTCGGCCTCCGCCTGGCCACTGACCACGGCGGCGAGATGGAACACGGCATCGGTGCCGGCATCGAGAGCCAGGCCCAGTAACGCGGGATCGGTGAAGTCACCGACCAGCTGGCGGATACGAGGATCGTCGAACCCCTGGGCGGCAACGACGTCGAGCAGCACGATGCGCTCGACGGTCTGGTCACGGCCAGCGGCATCCTTCAGCGCGCCCCGGTCAAGCAGCTCACGCGCCAGGCGTTGGCCGAGAAATCCGGCACCGCCGGTGATCAGGATATTCATGTAAGGGTTGCTCCGAGGCCCATTTGATTTGTGGGTCGGGCTTCAGCCCGACATGCCGATTGTCGGACGAAAGCCCGACCTGCATGCAGTTACACCCTTGGGCACTTCGCCAAACGACGAGATCGACCATGAATCAATCGCCAGCAGATCAATCCCGCCCCAAACCCGCTTCGTCCAGCCTGGCCAGGTAGGCCGCCCACTTGTCGTCATGGTTCAGCGCCAGGTCGAGGAAGTCCTTCCAGGTGAACAGGCCGTTGCGATGCCCGTCGCTGAAGACGATGCGCACGGCGTAATTGCCGGTCCGCTCT
>CAXMPC010000052.1:0-59605 GCA_964195335.1 uncultured Gammaproteobacteria bacterium
CGCCATAAGCGACCAGCGAGAGGGCGGTGGCGGTGGCGAGGGCCAGGCCGAGCAGGACGGTTTTCACTGGATTTCTCCGTTGGCTTGGAAGTTGATCACGCCCAGTAGACCTTGCGGGAGCGGCTGCCGTTGCAGCCGTGATGAAAACGTGAGAATTGATTCCGCAGGCTCAGGCCCGGTCAACGTACCTCCGTGACGCGGTAGCGGACGATACGGTCGTTGTAGGTGTCGGCGAACCAGACGACGTCGCCGTGGATCTCGACGCCCTCCGGTTGGTAGAAACGTCCCTCGCCGAGTCCCCGTTCGCCTCCGAGCACCTGCAGCAGGGTGCCGTCCGGGGAAATCACCTTGATGGCGTGGTTGTACTTGTCGGCGACGAACATCCGTCCGGCATGGTCGAAATCTTGGTAGCGCGGTCCGGCGAAGGCATAGGTCTCGCCGCCGAATATCCGGTCGACCTGCAGTTGCTCGTCGACGCGGACCATGCGGTGGTTGCCGGCATCGGCGATCCAGGCGCGGCCTTCATTGTCGAAGGCGACATCATGCGGGGCGGAAAAACCGCCGGCTTCGCCGATAATCTCGCCGTCCCGGTAGACGACCAGGTTGCCGGTCGCGGCCCCGGTGGCGAAGACGCGACCGTCGGGGTGGGCGGCGACGCCCTCGGGGCGACGGATGGGGCCACGGAGTTCACCGACCAGGCGGCCGCCGTCACTGGAAACTTCGTAGATGGCAATCCGGCTGTTGCCGGTGTCGGCGACCAGCAGCCGGCCGTCAAGGTCAAAGGCGACGTCGTGCGGTTCGCGCACCTCGCCCTGGCCAAAACTGCCACGCTGGCGCAGTGTCACCGGATCGAGGATGGCAATGCGGTGGTTGCCGTTATCGGCGACGTAGAGTGCGTTGCCGTCGGGGGCAAGGACGATGTCGTGCGGCGTGTCGTAGTTCGCCTCGCTGGCCGCCTGCAATTCGAAGCGCAGCGGCCCGGCGTGGGTCGTGATCAGCAGGCCGGCGAGCAGCGGGGCGGCGAGTCGGGCGCTCCACTGTGCCGTGGTGACACCGGGGCGGTGATCGGACATGGACACACTCCCGTCGTGGGACAAGCTCAAATCAGGGGTTTGACCACGGTCGAGGGTGTGGAGTTGCACGCCTGGGCGAGCCGACGTGGCGGAGTGCAGTGAGGTCAGGTTTCAGTCGCCGGCGTCCGGCAGCACGATTTTGTCGTCGCGGCTCAGTCGGTAGTCCTCAAAGATGTGTTCGGCGCTCAGCACGACATAGCTGCCATCGTCGAGCTTGCGGGTGGTGTCCTTGAGCCGGTAGACGTACTCGCCGCAGGTCCAGCAGTTGAACTTGCGCATCTGGGTGCAGAGGCAGGTCTTTTCGTAGACGTGGACGTTGTCGGGGTCCTTTTCGACCGCTCGATTGTAGGCATCGATGTAGGCGCAGTGGCCGTTGCGGTCGAGCAGGTAGCCGAACTGCTCGCAGTTGGGGCGGAGGCCGGCGCCGATCGCCGGACACTGCTTGAGCATGCGCATCGGGTAACCGGTCGGTGAGACCAGGTTGACCACGACATCCTCCTCGTCGGCCTTGAAGTACTCCTGCTTGACCTTGTCCGGCAGGCCGCACTCGTCGGAGATGGTGAAGCGGGTGGCGACCTGGACCGCGGCGACGCCCATCTCCATGAAACGGACACCGTCGGAGCCGGTGAAAATGCCGCCGGCCGGGATCACCGGGATCGACAGCTCGTGCTCCTTGAGGAACGCCATCACCTCGGCGGTGATGGTGGCCAGGTCGTACTTCTTCCAGTCGAGGCCGAAACCGAGGTGGCCACCGGCAAGAGGCCCTTCGACGACGACGAAGTCGGGCAGGCGGTCGAGCGCCTTGGTCTTGCGCAGGAACAGGTTCAACGCGCGTACCGAGGAGACGATGATGCCGAGCTGCGCATCGCGGAAGCGCGGGTGATCCTGGATCATGGCGAACGAGCCCAGGTGCAGGCCGGCGCTGAGCGAGATACCGTCAATACCGTTGTCGAGCGCGGTGTCGAGACGCACCTTCAGCGTCGCGCTCGGGTTGTTCATGCCGAGCTTTTCCATGATGTTGATGAACACCAGGCCGTCGCCCTGCTTGCGCCCCATGGCGTGCTCGACGTGCAGACGCTGCGCCTCGGCCAGGTCACCGAGATCGAACTGGGCGACCGACTTGTCGTCGTTGCCGACGTTGAACTTGTACTTCTTCATCTTCGCCGCGACGTAGTGGGTGTCGTAGCGGCGGTCGGAGACCGTCGGCACCATGGCGTCGGAGATGTGGCCGATGCCGCCGAGGCGCGCGGCTTCCAGGGCCAGGTCGGAGGTGGAGATGTCGACGCCCATGCCGCCGACCATCAGCGGCACGAATTCACGGCCGCCCAGTGTCAGGCGGAAGTCATCGAGACATTTCATGGTGCGTCGATCAGTGGAACGGAACCATTGCGATCATGCCGGTAAATGGCGGCGATGACAAATATTGCCGGGCTCATTTCCCGATAAATACCCAGGTGTTGGCGGGGTATTGTCCTGTCCTCCCGTTCGGTTGTGCCGTCTCTTTCCGGATGCGTGACCACGGTCAACGAAGGCTGCCCGGCACCAGGTTACCCCTTGCCGTTTCCGGTGACCGGGTCTATGAATTTACAGGGAGGGATCAACCGTTTCGACATGCGTCGACACGGCACGTGGTGGTCATCGCGGCCGCCAGTGAATGGAGGCACCGGCTTATGGACCGTGAGCGTATCCACCTCTCCATCTGGGAGATCGATCCGGCCGAGGGTGATGCCGTCTTGAGCGTCGCTGAATGCCAACGCCTCTACCTGGAGGCCTACGAGGCGACTTTCGAGTTGCGCGCGACGCCCGGGCGCGTGCGCCCTTACCTCGGGCGCTACCTGCACTACGGTGTCGTCGCGCCGTGGGTAAGGCGCTACCTGCGTGAGGCGCGCCCCGGGCACGCCCTGGCGGAGATTGGCGAGGCGCCGCTGGATCCGTCCGTCGACTGGCGTGGACCGGTGCGCTGGACCATGCGCCAGGGGTGGTACCTCTACCGTCTGCTGCACCGGGACGCTCCGGGCAGGTCGTGTCTCAAGGCGTAACGAGGTCACGACCAACCAGTCCAACCGAAAATATGGTTGCCGCCCAATCCCGTCGCAGGTGGCCTGCGGACCCCGCTCGGCCACTTAGGGGCAGGTGCGACACGTGTGGCCAAAAATAGAAATTGATCTACGTCAATGCGGAATCTCGGCCAGGGGCTATCTTGTTGTAAGTCAACGTGACTCTGGCGATGGTCCACGGCAGGTAGTGTTCGTGGCCCGGCTGGAGTCTCAGGAGGGGATGTGCAGACCGGCCGGTTTCCCCACCCAATATGGGAACTAGACCCGCGCTACGAGGCGCAGCCGACCTACGACGACTACGAGCGGCTCTTCCTTGCGGCCTACTCGGCAGCTTTCCATCTGCCGGCCTCGCCGGCACGGATTCGTCCCTACCTGACGCGCTACCTTCGCTTCTACGTCGTCGCTCCCTGGGTCCACGATTACGCCGGCCGCGCTCACGCGGAACAGGTCGCCGAGGAATTGGTTGGCGCGCCGTTGGATACGTTTTTCGACTGGCGGCGGGTCTGCCGCGGGCTCGAGTCCATCCTGCCGATGTACTGGATTTGTCGTGACCCGTTTGACCCGGGTCGTGTTCACCTCGAAGCCTGATCCAGGCTCCGCTCTACTCAGCCGTACAGGTAGAGGCAGGCCACGACCGCGGCGACGATACCGGCCAGGTCGGCGGTCAGCCCGGCCGCCAACGCGTGGCGCACACGGCGCACCTGCACCGCACCGAAATAGACCGCGAGCACGTAGAAGGTGGTCTCGGTCGAACCCTGCAGCGTGCTGACCAGGTAGCCGACGTAGGTGTCGGGACCGGTCGCCGGTTCGGCGATGGTGGCCGCCAGCACACCATAGGCGCCCGAGCCTGACAGCGGGCGCAGCAGCGCCATCGGCAGTGCCTCGGCCGGCATGCCGAGGGCGGTGGTGAAGCCGCCGATGGCGCCGACGACGATGTCCATGGCGCCACTGGCGCGAAACATCCCGACCGCGACCAGGATCGCCACCAGGTACGGAATGATGCGCACCGCCACCTCGAAGCCGTCGCGCGCCCCGTCGACGAAACACTCGTAGACCCGCACTCGCCGGGCCACGCCAAAACCGAGCAGCAGCACCGCCAGGCCGGGGATGATCCACGGACCGAGTGAGGCGCCGAGCACCACGGCGACCGGGATCAGCGACACCAGCACGATCAGGGCGAGAGACGACACCCAGCCAGAGTAGCCGGCCTCCGGCGCCTCCGGCAGGGTCACCTCGGGCGCGGGCGCAGCCGGTTCTGTGTCCGGCAGGGATTCAGCGGGCGTTACGTCCGCCGCGCTCGGCCAGTAACGCTGGTAGAACTTGCACGAGACGATTGCCACCACGGTCGAGCAGAGGGTCGCGAACAGCGTCGTTGGCAGAATGCCGGCCGGGTCGCTCGAGCCGGCCGCGGCGCGCAAGGCGATGACGCCGGTCGGAAGCAGCGTGATGCTCGAGGTGTTGATGGCCAGGAACAGCGCCATGGCATTGGTCGCCGTGCCCTTGGTCGGGTTCAGGGTGTCGAGTGCCTGCATGGCGCGGATGCCGAACGGTGTCGCCGCGTTGCCCAGGCCCAGCGCATTGGCCGACAGGTTCATGATCATCGCGCCCATCGCCGGGTGGTCGGCCGGGACGTCTGGGAACAGGCGTACCAGCAGCGGGCGCAGCAGCCGGGCGATGATCAGCAGCAGGCCGCCGGCCTCGGCCACTTTCATCAGTCCGAGGAAAAAGGCCATGACGCCGACCAGGCCGATGGCGAGGGTCACCGCCCCCTTGGCCGAGTCAACCATGCCGTTGCCGAGCGCCAGCATCGGCGAGACGGCATCGGCGGCGGGTGCGACCCAGGTCAGCTGGTGGTAGCCGGTGACCGCGAAGGCGATCGCGATCAGTGCGAAAAAGATGACGTTCATGCGGGCCTGCCCGGGTAGTGCGGCCGCAGTCTAGCAGGCGGGGAGGGCTTGATCGTGGCCGGGGACCGCAGCTGCAGCCGGAGTTTCACTCTGTGCCCGAGGGTCGTCCCGGCCCGATCGGCATGGCTACGGCCGTCTCGCAGGCTTATCCGGCGCCGTCGAGTCGTCGGGCCAGCCTATCGAGTGCCGCGCCGCACTCGGTGTCGACCTTCAGCGACAGCAGGTCGTCGGCACGGGTGCGGCCGAGATTGATCGCGGCGACCGGCAGCCCAATCTCGGCGGCCAGGCGTGCAAATCTGAATCCGGAGAAGACCATCAGTGACGAGCCGACGACCAGCATGGCGTCGGACGCGGCGAGTGCGTCGCGTGCATTTTCGACTCGCTTCGGAGGAACGTTTTCGCCGAAAAAAACCACGTCGGGCTTCAGCAGGCCACCGCAGGCCGGGCAGTCTGGCACCGTAAATCCGGCGAGGTCGTCATTCTCGAGATCAGCGTCCCCATCCGGCGCCATGGTCGCGGCGCGTCCGGCGAAGGCCGTGTTGGCGGCTTCCAGCCGTGCCTGCAGTATTGAGCGTTCGCCCGGTGTGCCGCAGTCGAGACAGGTGATGCGATCGAGTCGCCCGTGCAGGTCGATCACCCGGTTGCTGCCGGCCCGCTGATGGAGGCGGTCGACGTTCTGCGTCACCAGTTGAATGATGCGGCCGGTCCGTTCGAGTCGTGTCAGTGCCAGGTGGGCGAGATTCGGCGAGGCGGCGGCGAAGGCGCGCCAGCCCACCAGGCTGCGCGCCCAGTAGCGCCGTCGGGTCGCCGCGAGGTCGACGAACTCCTGGAACTGCACCGGTGGGCGGCGTTTCCAGGCACCGCCGTTGTCGCGGTAGTCGGGGATGCCGGAGCCGGTGCTGACGCCGGCACCGGTGAGCACGAACAGGCGTGGGTGACGGGTGACGAAGTCGGCGAGCGCATCGATGGTGGTAGCCGAGGGTGGAGGCATGCCCGGGTCGGCGCGCACCGGTGTGGGAGGGTCCAGACGTGGGCTCACGCCGGTTCCGGTGGCGGGAAACCGGTTCCCGGTAAAGAATCATCTGTCGCCACTGCGGCCGCACCCCAGGCCGTCGCCAGTGTCAGGCAGCGCGCCATCGGCAGAGCGGTAGTGAGGCCGTGGACCAGGCCGGCGGCGAAACAGTCACCGGCTCCGGTGGTGTCGACCGCGGTGACCTTTTGCGCGGTCTGCTCCAGCAGGGCATTGCGGCCGTGCGCGGTGGCGCCGTCGGCTCCGCGGGTGATTACGGTCCAAGTCGCCTTGCCGTCGCTCACGGCCTGGCCGGCACGCCAGGGGTCGTTGAGGAAGGCCGGGTCGAGGTCGGCTGCCGAGCCGATCAAAATGCCCGCCGGGACGGCGCCATTACCACTGGGCGGAATGTGGGCGACCACCTGCGTGATGGCGCCGAGACGGTGTAACAGAGGGGCCAGCCCCTCGGCGCGGCTGCGCACGTAGACGCAGTCGGCCTCGAGTTCGAGCAGGCGTTCCGGGGTCGGCGCATGGAGGCGCTGCAGATTGACGATGGTCCGCTCGCCGGCCGGGTCGACCAGCAGCAGTGAGTTCGAGGTCGCTGCATCGACCACGGCGATCTCCGAGGTGTCGACACCGGACTGTTGCAGGGTCGCGACCAGGGCGTGCCCGGTTGGATCGTCGCCGACCGCCGATACCAGGCTGACATGGTGACCCGCGCGCGCCAGCGCCACGGCGGCGTTGGCCGCACCGCCACCGCAGCGCGCCGTCCGTGCCGTCCCCTGCTGATGACCGCCGACCTGCAACGGCCTGCCGAGCCGGACGACGCGATCGGCCACCAGGGAGCCGAGAATCGCGATTCGTGCCATCGATCCTCCCGTTTGCGATCAGCATAGCGGATCACAGCCGTCGGTCGCGTCGGAACGCCATGCCGGGAGCCCGGTCGAAACAGTTGAGCCACGGCAGCGAATGCTGTCACGCGATCCGGTAGGCTGGAGGTCACAGGAGTTCCCCATGATCAGCCGATTCACGCCGCAATTCGCCAACCTTCCCGAGGAGCTGCCAATCTTTCCGCTCGGCGGCACCATCGTGCTGCCGGGACGCCAACTGCCGCTGAACATTTTCGAGCCGCGCTACCTGAGCATGGTCTTCGACGCCCTGGGCGACAATCGAATGGTCGGCATGATCCAACCGGCTGCGGAAGCCACTCGCAGTGGCGACGACCCGGTGCGGCGCATCGGCTGCGCAGGGCGTATCACCCGTTTCTCGGAAAGTGATGATGGCCGTCTGCTGATCGTCCTGACCGGCGTCTGCCGTTTCGGCGTCGCCGTCGAACTCGAGCCGCAACAGGGTTATCGGCGAGTTGCACCGGACTGGTCGGCCTTCAGCGCCGATCTCGATCCAGACCGCGACGTCAGCATCGATCGCCAGGGGTTGCGGGAAGTGCTCGAGCGACTGGTCGATTTCCGCGGCTTGCAGCTCGATTGGGAGCAGGCCGAGGAGTTGCCCGACCCGGTCTACGTCGACGCCTTCGCGATGAACCTGCCGCTTCCCGACGAAGAGAAGCAGGCCCTGCTCGAGGCGGAGAACGTCGGCGCACGGGCCCAGCTGCTCGCCGGCCTGGCCAGTATGAGCCTCGACGGCAACGACTCTCCGTCACAGCGCGCCCACTGATACCGGCCCGAGCACTCTCTGGAAATGCGCCCTTGTTGACGACATCGGCCCCCGTTTTTATGCGCGCTGTAAGCGAATAACCGGTATTGCGGTCCCATTGCTTGGCACCAGGAGCCCTGGAGCAGGGTGTGCTCGCCCTGACCGAAACCGGAGCGCCCGGCGATCGCCATCTCATCCACCAATCAGCCGGCAGTTCACCGGCTCTTGTCCCCGGAGCAGCGCCATGACAACTGAGGCCCGCCAGACATTCCCCACCTATGCCGAGCAGGCGGACGCCCAGCGCGAGGCTTTCATGGGCCAGCTCGACGACAGCGCCAGGCAGCTCATGGGCGGGACGTTCGCCCGGCTGATGGCGTCCGATTTCGGCGCCAACGCCATCAACGTTGGCGACACGGCGCCTGATTTCACCCTGCCCAACGCCCGCGGTGGCGAGCAGCGCCTCGCCGACGCGCTGGCACAGGGTCCCGTGGTGTTGAACTTCTACCGAGGCGGCTGGTGCCCGTTCTGCAATCTCGAATTCCGCGCCCTGCAGCAGCGCCTGCCGGAGATGCAGCAGCTCGGGGCACGGCTGATCGGCGTGTCGCCGGAGACCCCGGACAACTCGCTGGCGACGGCCGAGAAGCATGCGCTGCAGTTCGACGTCCTCAGTGATGTCGGCAACCGGGTGGCCGGCGATTACGGCCTTGAGATGGTCGTCGACGAGGCGGTACGACCGCTCTACCTCGAGTGGGGACTCGACATCCCGGCAGCCAACGGCGACGACTCCTACGTGCTGCCGATCCCGGCCACCTATGTCATCGATGCCGGCGGCACGGTACGCGCCGCCTACGTCGACAAGAACTACGCCAGCCGCATGGAACCCGAGGCGATCGTCGCCGCGCTGCTCGACATCGCCGGCTGAACCGTTCCGGCCCACCTGGACAAGCGAAAATATGCAGGGGCTTTTGTAGGTCGGACTCCAGTCCGACATGTCGAGGTAAACCCGACCCACAAGGTGGTCAGGTTCTTGAAACGAGAGTAGAAACCGCCCCCTGTTTGACCTAGAACGGCACCTCGAGTGCCTGGCACAGGTAGCGCATCAGCGGCGTCGCGGTCTGGAACGACGCCGTCACCCAGTCGGCGAAATCGTTGTCGAGCGCCTTGGCGTCGGCGAAATCGTTGAGGGCGATGAAATCCTTGCGCTTGAGATCGTCGATCAGCGGGTGATCGGGTGGGTAGCCGCGCGGGGCGCGGATCAGCGATTCGCCGTCGAGCACGAAGCGCATCTTGAACCTCCGGTCATCGACAACTTTGCGCCAACTCCCGGGGTTGTCGGCGATGAAGTCTCGTATCTTGCGTAGCGCCTTTGACTCCGGCCGCCAGATGCCGGCGCCGAGGAAACAACGGCCCGGTTCGAGGTGGACGTAGTAGCCCGGTGCATGGACGTCGCGGCCGAGTTCGTGACGGAACTGAATACCAACGTTGGTCTTGTAGGGGGTCTTGTCCTTGCTGAAACGGGTGTCGCGGTAGATCCGCATCAGCGAACCGCCGCTCTTCTTGGCCACGGCCCGGAAGTGGGGCGAGGCGGTCGCCAGCCGAGGCCCCATGGCATTGATGAAGGCGAACGCCGGCATGCGCACGGCGGTTTCGTAGAGCGGCTTGTTGGCATCGAACCAGGCACGCTCGTTGTGTTGCCTGATCTGGCGCAGGAAGGTGAACAGTTCCTTGTGGAACGGTGGTGGCAGGGAGGCGCTCATGGTGGTGGCTCAGGAAACGGGCGTCACCACTATAATCGTCCAGCATGAACGATTCCGCGACCCCGCTGCCGCCGAACGAACGCTGTGCCGCTTGCGGCGCCGCCTTCCGCTGCGGTCGCCACGATCCGGAGCCGTGCTGGTGTGCCCGTGATTTTCCGGCGGTGATGCCGCTACCGGTAGCGGGGGCGACGGCAGGCTGCCTCTGCCCGGACTGCCTGCGAAAAGAGGTCGAGCGTCAGCAGGCTTCGCCGTCCGGGTGAATCTCAGTCATCGATCCGCGAGCCGTCGGAGCGCCGGTGTGTTGGTTTCAGCGCCGTCGGGCTGTTTTCTTCCTCCCGGCTGAAGACGAAACGGCCGTAGAGGACGCATCCCTTCATCCCGGGACTGCAGGCGCGGCCGGCGACCTTCATGCACCGGTTACGCAGTTCGTGCGGACAGCTCCAGCTACCCATCGTGACGTCCCAGGTGCACGTCCCGGTGGCTGCCGCCGATGCCGTAGCGACGGCAGTGCACCCGTTCGGCGCGGGCTTGCCAATGTCGAGGGTTTCCAGCTTCATCACGGTCGTTTCTGTCGCTCCAGGGCCGATGATAGCGAAGCGCGTCGACCCCGACGATCGGGTAGGATGCGCGCCATGCGTTTCTGTCATCCGCTCCGCTGGACCACGGCCCTGCTCACCCTGCTTCTCGCCTCGCCGGCCCTGGCTTACCATGAGGCCGACGAGCCTTCCGATGGTACGGTTGCCAGCTTCAAACCGGTCGATCCGCCCTTCGAATTGCCTGGCGTCACCTTCAGCGACGCGGCGGGACGGCCTGTCGCGCTGGCTGATTTCACTGGCAAGGTGGTGCTGCTCAACCTTTGGGCCACCTGGTGCCCGCCGTGCGTCCGTGAACTGCCGGCGCTCGACCGCCTTGCGGATCGGCTCGCCGGGGAGTCGTTCGCGGTGGTGACACTGGCGCTCGACAGCGGTGGTGCGGCCGTGGCGGCTCCCTATTTCGAGCGCCTCGGCATCGAGCACCTGACGCTCTATGTCGACCCGGCCCGGGCGATCGGCGAGGCGCTGGCGGACGACGTGCTGCCGGCCAGCTATTTCCTCGACCGTCGCGGGCGGGTGGTGCGTTTCCTGCGCAGCTACGTCGATTGGGACGACCCGCGTGCCGACGCCCTGGTCCGCGACCTGGTCGCGGCGGACTAGGCGGAGGATCGGGCGTGAACGGCTAGCGCCGTAGCAGGGAGAAGGCCTCGGCCTCCGGCAGCGGCCGGGCGAAGTGATAGCCTTGGCCGTAGGTGCACTCAAAGTCCGCCAGCAGCGACAGCTCGTCTTCGTTCTCGATCCCCTCGGCGACGACGTCGAGCATCAGCCCGCGCGACATGCCGAGGATGCAGCGGACGATCTCCATACTGTCACTGCTCTGCAGCATGGTCATGACGAACGAGCGATCGATCTTCAGGGTGTCAAACGGGTAGCGGTGGAGGTAGCTCAGGCTCGAATAGCCGGTGCCGAAGTCGTCCAGGGCCAGGCGTACACCGAGCATCTTGACCTCGGCGAGCTGGGCGGCGGCACGCTCGGGATCGTCCAGCAGCAGGCTTTCGGTCACCTCGAACTTGATCCGTTGCGGATCGACGCCTGCCCGGTCGAGGCTCTGCCCGGCGCGGTCGATGAAGCCCTCCTCGTCGAGCTGCTGGGCCGATACGTTGAGGGTGATGAACGGGGCGTCCGGGCCACCATCGTCAACCAGTCGCTGTGCGGCGGCGCACGCCTCGTCCATGACCCAGCTGCCGATGTTGCCGATCAGGCCGTGTTTTTCGGCGAAGCCGATGAACTCGAACGGTCCGACCAGGCCGCGCTCTGGGTGCTGCCAGCGGATCAGCGACTCGAAGCCGGCGACGCGGCCGCTGACCAGTTCGATGATCGGCTGGTAGTAGAGAATGAACTCGCGCTGCTCCAGCGCCCGCTGCAGTTCGTCGCGCAGGTGCAGATTCTCTACCGCGCGGTCGAGATCCTCACGATAGGCATCGGAAAGGGGGCGGCGTTCCGTACTGCCTTGGCCGTGCAGTTTCTCGTTGGCCTCATGGAAGCGCTCCAGCAGCACGCGCATGAACAGCTTGATCACCGGATCGGCGTCGCCCATCGCCGCGTCGAGTTGGTCGCGATGGATGGTTGCCACGCGAGTCTCTTCGAGTGCCGTGGCCGTCGCCGAGCGGGTGCCGTCGCTGACCAGGGCCATTTCTCCGAACAGGGCGCCGGGGCCGAGTTCGGCGATCACCATCTTGTGTCCTTCGCGCCGCAAGGAGATTTCCACCCGGCCGCTTTCGATGATGTAGGCGCTGTCGCCTGCCTCGCCTTCACGGAAGAGCTCGGCATGGGCCCCGATGCGTTGGGCGATCAGCTTTTCGGGCATGACGGGACTCGCGAGAGCGACAGGGGTCAGGGGCGGCGGTTACCGGCTTCGGCGATGTAGGCGTGAAGGGCCGCGTCACGGTTGCGGATGTGGCCCATCAATTCCCCTTTCAGCCGTGATGCGCGTTCCGCGGTCAGGGTTGCGGTATCGGCGTCGAAGTCATCACGCAGCTGGTGGAGCCGCTCGATGATGGCGTCGTGGTCCCTGGTGTGCTCGTCGTAGCCTGGGTAGGCGTGGTGCCGCATCAGCACTTGCTCGGACATGAAGTGCAGCTCGGTGTAGTCGACGAACTGGCCCAGCAACTGAGCCACGTTTGCCTCGGGCTCACCTCCATACACCGCCTCGATCACGGCATCGACCAGACCCAGCTGGACCAGGTGTTCATTGTCGAGTGTCTGCTGGCTCTCGGCCGCGGATTGGCTGGTGGTGGACGGGTCCATCGTGGGCTCCCGGAGGGGGTTCGCGATCGAGTATACACGGGGTCCACGGGGTCTCCGGTGTGGCGCGAAACGGGGTTGCGTGACAGACTTGTGGCCATGGAACGCCTGCCCTGTGTCGTCTATCGTGGTGACCGCGAAGCGGACACCTACCTCTATGTCGAGCAAGCTGACGACTTCTCGCGCGTGCCCGAGGAGCTGCTGTCGCGGATGGGCCGGCTCGAGGCCGTGCTCGAAGTCGAACTCCACCCGGAGCGGATCCTGGCCCGGGCCGATGCCATCGAGGTGATGCGCGCGCTGCGCGAGGAAGGTTTCTACCTGCAGATACCGCCGCGCGAAGGGCTTGGCATTCCGGTCGAATTTAGGCGCAGACCATGTTCGGATGGATGAAGAACACGCCTGAAATGCCGTCAGCGGACGCGGCCCTGCCGGGACGTGCCGAGGCGCTGGAGATCCCCGCGACTCACTACGTCAACGGCCACGGCATGGCGCCGCCCTACCCGGAAGGCATGCAGCTCGCGCTGTTCGGTTTCGGCTGTTTCTGGGGTGCCGAGCGCCGTTACTGGGAACTGCCCGGGGTCCACGTCACCGCGGTCGGCTACGCTGGCGGCTACACGCCGAACCCGACCTACGAAGAGGTGTGCAGCGGCCAGACCGGTCACAACGAGGTGGTGCAGGTGGTCTTCGACCCGGGACAGATCGGTTACCCGGAGTTGCTGCAGGCCTTCTGGGAGACCCATGACCCGACCCAGGGAATGCGCCAGGGCAACGACCTGGGCACCCAGTACCGCTCGGGCATCTACTGTCATGACGCCGGCCAGCAAGCGACCGCCGAGGCCTCTCGTATCACCTACCAGCAGGCGCTCGATGCCCGTGGCCGCGGGCGCATCACCACGGAAATCATCGACGCGCCGCCGTTCTACTTCGCCGAGGCCTACCACCAGCAGTACCTGGCCAAGAACCCTGGCGGTTACTGCGGAATTGGCGGCACCGGGGTATGCTATCCGTCCGCTACGTGACGGGGTCAGGGAAGGTCAGCTGTGCCGAGTATCATGATCACGGGTGCCAGTCGGGGCATCGGCCTGGAATGTGCCCGGCAGTTTGCCGAACGGGGCTGGCGCGTCTACGCCACCTGCCGTGATCCATTCGAGGCCGGCGAACTGCGCCGCCTTGACGAGCAACTCGACCACATCAGCATGCACCGGCTCGACGTCACCGACCCGGCTCAGGTCGCCACGCTGGCACGTGGGCTGCCGACGGCCAAGATCGACGTGCTGCTGCACAACGCCGGCGTCTGGCTTGACATGGACTCGACCCTGCGTATCGGCAAGCTCCGTTTCGAGGACTGGGAAGAGACAATGCAGGTCAACGTGCTCGGCCCCGCCCGGGTGACCGACGCCATGATCGAACAGGTGGCGCGCAGTGACCTGCGCCTGGTCGTCGGAATCTCCAGTGACATGGGCTGCGTCAGTAACATCACCTCGCCCGGCAGTTACGCCTACCGGGCGAGCAAGGCGGGATTGAACGCCATGTTCCACGGCATGGCCCACGAGTTGCGGCGGCGTGATGTCGGTGTCCTGTTGCTGCACCCCGGTTGGGTCAGGACCGCCATGGGTGGGGAGAGCGCGACCCTGAGCCCGGCCGAGAGCGTCAAAGGCATGCTGACGCGGATCGACGAGTTCACCATGGAGCAGACCGGCAAGATCTACTCTTACAACGGGCGCGAGCTCAAGTGGTGAGCCGCCGGCGCGCCACTCCGGCGCCCGTTCACCGCACCATGCCGAGGATCGCGTAGGCGAGCACCCCGAGCACGCCGAGGTAGAACAGCCGCGGCAGCCACTCGGCCAGTGCCTCATCGATCAGGTCCAGACGCTCGTTCAGCTGCTCGGCGTGATGTTCTATCATCTGGTCGAGCGCGCCCGCGAACTCACCCGCAGCCACCAGTGGCACCCCGGCACGGCGGTCGAGACCGCCGGCATCTGCCAGTGCGTCGGTCACAGTTGCGCCCTGCTCGACCGCCAATGCGGCCTGGGCCCAGGCGCCGCGCAGCACCGGGTTGCGTACCGTCTCCGCCGCTTCACGCAGGGCCTCGACCGCCGGCCGGCCCGCAGCGAGCAGCAGTGCCAGGTTGAGCAGCAGGTCACGCTGGGCACGCAGCCGCAGCAGATGGCCGAGGCCCGGCAGCAGGAGCAGCAGTCGTTCCAAAAGGTGTGGCAGGTCGCGGCCGCTGCGGCGACGGGCACCGTGTCGGTCCAGGAGCAGCAACAGGGCGAGTCCGGCCGGCGGCAGCAGCGCACGCAGCAGGTAACCGCGACCATCGATGTCGCCACCGACCAGGGCCGGTAGCGGGGCGACCAGCGCCATCAGCACCAGCAACAGCAGTGGCAGGGCGAGGCGGTTACGCAGCCGCTGCTGCCAGCGCAGGCGGGTGGCATGGTGCCTGGCGAGACGCTCCAGTACCGCCTCGACGGTGCCTGCGGTGGCTGCACTCTCAAGCACGCGGCCCTCCCACGGCGTGAACAGCCCGGCGTGACGTCCGGCGCGGCCGAGCGGCAGGCCGCGCTCGAGCGCCGCCTGCATGGTTTCAAGCCGCCGTGCGAGGTGGCCACGGCTCTCGGCCTGCAGTGGCTGCAGGGCCTGGGTCACAGGCACGCCGGCCTGTTCGGCCCGCGCCAGGGCCTGGAACAGCAGTTGCCGTCGGTGCAGCGGCAGGTGAAGGGGTCGGGTCGGATTCATGCGAGCCATTGCTGGCGGGGCGTCACCGGATTAGTCTCCGTTGCCGGCCGCGGGTTCAGATGAACAGCAGTGGCATGCCGAGCAGCATCAACAGAACTACGGCAACCCTACGTTGGCTGCGACCGGAGAGGGTCGGTGTGAAATGGTGCCCGGCCATCGTCGCCAGCACTACCACCGGCAGGGCGTAGGCCACCAGCTCGAGTGCGAGCGGCTGAATCTCAGATAACAGCGCCACGAAGCTCATGCGCAGCACCACGCCCACGACGATCAGCGCAAACAAGGTCGCCCGGACTGCGTCGACCGTCATCGGCTCGCGGTAGAGGTGGTAGACCACCGGCGGAGTGATGGCCGCGAACAAGCCGCCGAAAAATCCACCGAGCAGTCCGGCGAGCGTCCCGGTCTGCCAGCGTGCCGGCCGTTCCCGGGTTGCCGGTTGCAGCAGCATCAGCACGCCACCAAGGACGATGAAGGCCCCGAGAATCAGTTGCAGCGTGTCGGTGGCGTCGGCGGCGAGCCAGTCCATCAACCAGACGCCGAGCCCGACGGTCGGCAGCATGCCGACAGCGATCGGCGCCAGGCGGCGCCACTGGATGGCCCGCCATTGGCCGACCAGTGACACCAGGCTGCCGGCAAGGCCGAGCAGGCTGACCACCACCGCGGTGACCTCGATCGGGGCAAGGTTGAACTCGGTCATGGCGCCGAGCAGGCTCAGGGCAAGCGCGAAGCCGGTGATCGATTGCAGCCAGGCGCCAGCGGCGACGACCGCCAGGTACAGCGCCAGGCCCTCGGGGCTCATCGGCGTGACGGGTTCGGCAGGATGGCGGCGGGGTTGGTGTGGGCCCCGCGGCGGTCAGGCGGCGATGGCACCGCGCAGCTTGCCGAGCGCGTTCTTCTCCAGCTGGCGAATGCGCTCGAGTGACACACCGTGGACGCCAGCGAGCTCTTTCAGCGTGGTCTTCGGCTCGATCAGCCAACGTTTTTCGACGATGTCGCGGCTGCGCGGATCGAGACCGGCGAGGGCCGCGGTCAGCTGCCGCTTGCCGTGGCTGGCGCTGTCGATGGCTTCGACCTGCTGAGCCGGGTCGGCGCGCTGGTCGGCCAGGTAACCGGCCGGGGCCGGTGGTGCGTCATCGTCGTCGCTGTCGAGTGGGTCGAACGAGGCGTCGTAGGCACTGAGCCGCGACTCCATTTCGACCACGTTCTCGGGCGTGACTCCGAGGTCGCTGGCTACCGCCTCGACCTCGGCCCGGTTGAGCCAGCCGAAGCGTTTTTTCGCCTTGCGCAGGTTGAAAAAGAGCTTGCGCTGGGCCTTGGTGGTGGCGACCTTGACGATGCGCCAGTTGCGTAGGATGTATTCGTGAATCTCGGCGCGGATCCAGTGTACGGCGAAGGAGATCAGGCGCACGTTATACGCCGGGTCGAAGCGGCGCACCGCCTTCATCAGGCCGATATTACCTTCCTGGATCAGGTCACCGAGGGGCAGGCCGTAGCCGTTGTAGCCGCGCGCCACATGGACGACGAAGCGGAGGTGGGCCATCACCAGTGCCCGCGCCGCGTCGAGGTCGTTGTCGCGCTGCAGCCGTTCGGCGAGCGCGCGCTCCTCATCCACGTTGAGCACGGCAAACTGGCCGATCGTCGCCATATAGGCGTCGAGGCTGCCTTGCGGGGTGGCAATCGGGGCCGGAATCAGGTCACGCATTTTCGAAAAATCTCCTTTTCAAACCGCATTTTAGCACTCTGGTATGGAGAGTGCCAAGTGTCTCCAGCAAGCTTTGACCAGGGTGCCGATGCAGGGTTCCGTAGACGCTGCTTGTGGGTGGCGATCAGTTCGGCTCGATCGCCCGCAGGTGGCGCCCGACCGCCAACCAGGAGCCGAGCAGGCCGAGCAGGGCGCCACCCACAAGCAGCGTCAGCACGGTGTCCGTGTCGGCCGCTACCAACCGGAATTGGCTCTGGTAGAGCAGGGCCAGCTGCTGTACCGGGCCGCCGGTCGCCCACAACGCCCCGCTGACCAGCAGCCAGGCGGCGAGGCCGCCGAGCAGGCCGTACCAGGCGCCGCTGTAGAGGAACGGGCGGCGAATGAAGGCGTCGGTGGCGCCGATCAACTTGGCCACCTCGATCTCCCGGCGGCGGTTCTGGATGTCGAGACGGATGGTGTTGCCGACCACCAGCAGCACCGCCAGGCCGAGCAGCAGCGCGATTACTTCGACCCCGCGCCTGACGATCTCCATCAAGGCGTAGAGCCGCTTGACCCACTGCATGTCGAGTCGCACGTGTTCGACCCCCGGTTCGACAGCGAGGTCGGTGATTAGTGCCTCGACCGCCTTGGGCGCGGCATGAGACGGCGCCGGGCTGACGACGATGACGTCCGGAAGCGGGTTTTCGTCGAGGGCATCGAGGGCGCCACCGAAGCCGGAGAGGGTGCGGAACTCCTGCAGCGCCTCGGCGCGCGGGATCAGCCTGGTTTCAGCGATCCCGGGGCGTTTCAGCAGCGTCGCCGCGAGCCGCTGCGACTCGGCCGCCGGCAGTTCACGGCGCAGGAACAGCGACACCTGGGTCGAGCCGTCCCAACCGCCGCTTAGCACCCGTGCGTTCTCCAGCAGCAGGTGCAGTCCGGCCGGTAGCGCCAGGGCGATGCCGATCACGGCCACGGTCATCAGGCTGGCAACCGGGTTGCGCCACAGTCGGCCAAGGCTCGAAACCAGGACTTCGGCGTGGCGTAACAGGTAGACCTTCGGGTCGGGCCGCGCCCTCAGGCGGCTGGGTCCGTTCGCCCGGCGAGGTGGTGGCCGACGTGGGGTGCGGCCGGGCGGGCCCTTGCGATCGAGTGCCGTCACGGCGCGTCCGCCAGCGGTTCACCGAGACGGCCGTGGTCCAGGTGCAGCACGCGCTCGCCGAGGGTGCGCACCAGTTCGAGGGCATGGGTGGCGATCAGCACGGTGACGCCGACCTGGTTGAATAGCAGGAACAGCTGCATGATCTCGCGCGCCAGGTCGGGATCGAGGTTGCCGGTCGGTTCGTCGGCAATCAGCAGCACCGGCTTGTGCACCACCGCGCGGGCGATGCCGACCCGCTGCTGCTCGCCGCCCGACAGCGTGATCGGGTAGAGCCGCTCTTTGCCGAGCAGGCCGACCTTGTCCAACGCGGCGCGAACCCGGCGGCCGATTTCGTGGTGGGAGACGCCGCTGATCACCAGCGGCAGCGCGACGTTGTCGAACACCGTGCGGTCGTAGAGCAGGTGGTGGTCCTGGAAGATGATCCCGAGCCGGCGGCGCAGGTAGGGGATGCGGCCGTGGCGCATGCTGGTCAGGTTCTCGCCATCGACCACCACCTGTCCCTGGCTGACCCTCTCGATCAGGGCGATCAGCTTCAGCAAGGTACTCTTGCCGGCTCCGGAATGGCCGGTCAGGAAGACCAACTCGCCGGGATTGATCCGGAAGTTGGCGTTTTTCAGCGCCTCGTGCCCTCCGGGATAGCGCTTGTGCACACGGTCGAAGTGAATCATCGCAGTGTCCGGATCACTCCGCGTCGAGGTCGAGCAGGGCGGCGACGAACTCGTGGCCGTCGAACGGGCGCAGGTCCTCGGCCTGTTCGCCGATGCCGATGAAGCGGATCGGCACCCCGAGTTCGCGCGCGATCGCCAGCACGATGCCGCCCTTGGCGGTGCCGTCGAGCTTGGTCAGGGTGATGCTACTGAGACCGACGGCCTCGTTGAATTGCCGGGCCTGGACCAGGGCGTTCTGGCCGGTGCCGGCGTCGACGATCAACATCACCTCGTGTGGTGCCGCCGGGTCGAGCTTGCGCAACACCCGCACCACCTTCTTCAGCTCCTCCATCAGGTTCGCCTGGGTGTGCAGGCGTCCGGCGGTATCGGCGATCAGGACATCGACGTCACGTGCCCGTGCCGCCTGCAGGGCATCGAAGATCACCGAGGCGCTGTCGGCCCCGGTCTGTTGGGCGATCACCGGCACGTCGTGGCGCCCGCCCCAGGCCTGCAACTGCTCCACGGCAGCAGCGCGGAAGGTGTCGCCGGCGGCGAGCATCACCGAGTGGCCCTCGGCCTGCAGCCGACGGGCGAGCTTGCCGATGGTGGTGGTCTTGCCGGCGCCGTTGACGCCGACCATCAGCACAACGCAGGTGCTGCCGTCCGCGGTGGCAACCTCCAGCGGTCGGGTGACAGGGTCGAGGATCGCCTCCATCTCCTTGCGCAGGGCGTCGAGCAGTTCCTCGCCGTGGGTCAGCTGGTGGCGCTTGAGCCGGGCGGTCAGGTCGGCGATGATCTGGCGCGTCGCGTCGATACCGACGTCGGCCAGCAGCAGGCGGGTCTCGAGTTCCTCGAGCAGGTCGTCATCGATCTGCCGGCCGCTGAACAGGTCGGCGAGGCCGTCGGTCAGGCCACTGCGGGTCTTGCCCAGACGCTCGCGCAGCCGAGCGAACAGGCCGCGACGGGGCGGTTCGGGTGTTTTGGGCGGGGACGGCTTGTCCTTGAAACCAAACATCGGCGTGACTGTCTTAACTGGCGCTGCCGGTGGCCGGCGCGGTTCCCGTCGGGGCCCGCGGAGCCGGTATCCTAGCACCCCCGCCAGCGCCCGGTAAGCGTGGCGGTACCTCATCCAACGTAGGAGTGGAGCATGCTCGCACGGATCGCCTTGCTGGCCCTGGGTCTTCTCCCGGCCGGACTCGTCGCTGCAACCAAAGTGCACGAGTTCAACCTCGACAACGGGCTACGGCTGCTGGTCCAGGAGGATCACCGGGCCCCGGTGGTGGTCTCGCAGGTCTGGTACAAGGTCGGTTCGAGCTACGAACACGACGGCATCACCGGCGCCTCCCACGTGCTCGAGCACATGATGTTCAAGGGGACGGAGAAGGTGCCTACCGGCGAGTTCTCACGCCGTATCGCCGAACTTGGTGGCCGCGAGAACGCCTTCACCAGCCGCGACTACACTGCCTACTTCCAGACCCTGGAGCGCTCGCGACTGGAGACCGCCTTCGAACTCGAGGCCGACCGCATGCGCGGCCTGCTGCTCGACCCCGAGGAGTTCGCCAAGGAGGTTCGCGTGGTCATGGAGGAGCGCCGGCTGCGCACCGAGGACAGCCCGACCTCGCTCACCTACGAACGCTTCAACGCCACCGCCTTCCTGACCAGCCCGATTCGCAATCCGGTGATCGGCTGGATGGACGACCTCGAGAGCCTGCGCGTCGAGGATCTGCAGACCTGGTACCGGCAGTGGTACGCGCCCAACAACGCCACCCTCGTGGTGGTCGGCGATGTCGACCCGGAGGCGGTCCATGCCCTGGTACAGAAGCATTTCGGCCCGCTTGAGCCGAGCGTGATCGTGCCGCCCAAGCCTCGTCCTGAGATCGACCAGCGGGGCACGCGACGGTTGACCGTGCGCCTGCCCGCCGAACTGCCCTACCTGGTCATGGGCTACAAGGTGCCGGTGCTGGGTACGGCCGAAGAGAGCGACGACGCCTACGCGCTGGAGGTACTCGCCGGGGTGCTCGACGGCGGCAACAGTGCCCGCCTGGCCCGCGACCTGGTGCGTGGCAGCGCCATCGCTGCCAGTGCCGGCGCTGGCTACTCGCTGCACGGGCGGCTGCCGGGACTGTTCCTGCTCGACGGTACGCCGGCCAATGGCCACGACGTCGCCACGCTGGAGCAGGCACTGCGCGACCAGGTCCGGCGCCTGCAGGAGGAGCCGGTGACCGCCGACGAGTTGGCGCGGATCAAGGCCCAGGTGGTCGCGGGCAAGGTCTACGAGCGTGATTCGGTCTTCTACCAGGCGATGCAGATCGGCACCCTGGAGACCGTCGGACTCGGCTGGGAGCAACTCGACGCCTACGTCGAGAGAGTCAACGCGGTGTCCCCGGAGCAGTTGCAGCAGGCGGCGCGGAAGTATTTCGACGACGACACCCTCACGGTCGCGGTCCTCGAGCCGCTGCCGATCGTCGTCGAGACAGAGGAAGGAAGTGGTCAGACCGACGAGATTGTCGAGGCCGATGAGACCAAGGAGGAGCGTTCCGATGCTCAGTAAGACACAGACCCTGCTGCGCACCCTGCTCGCCGCGCTGGCCCTGTTCATGGCGGCCCCGCTGGCCGCTGCCCCTGACATCCAGGAGTGGACGACACCGAACGGGGCGCGGGTGCTGTTCATTGCCGCCGACGCTCTACCAATGATCGATATCCAGGTGGTGTTCGACGCCGGCAGTGCCCGCGACGGCACCCGCTACGGCGTCGCCCAGCTGACCAGCGAACTGCTTGGCGAGGGGGCGGGAACGCTCGACGCCGACGCCATCGCCGCGACCTTCGAGGGGCTCGGGGCACGCTTCGGGTACAACGCCGAGCGGGACATGGCAGCGGTCACGCTGCGCAGCCTGACCGACCCGGCTCTGCTCGACCCGGCACTCGAACTGCTCGAGACCGTCCTCGGGCAGCCGACCTTCCCGGCAGATGCGCTCGAGCGGCTGCGCGGCCAGATGCAGATCGCCCTGCAGGCAGAGCAGCAGTCTCCGGGGGCGCTGGCGCGGAAGGCGTTCTACCGCGCCCTGTACGATGACCACCCCTACGGCAATCCGCCCAACGGCACCCCGGCCAGCCTGGCGGCCCTGACCCGTGACGACGTGGTGGCCTACTTCGAGCAATATTACGTGGCGCGCAATGCGCTGGTCGCAATCGTCGGCGATCTCGACCGGGCCGCTGCCGAGGCGATCGCCGAGCGGGTCACCTCCGGTCTTGCCGCGGGGGAGGCGGCCGCCGACCTGCCACCGGTACCGAAGCTGCTGGTCCCGATCAGTGTCCACGTCGACCATCCATCTGCACAGACCCACATTATGGTCGGCCAGCCCGGTATCCGGCGTGGCGATCCCGACTACTTCGCCCTCTACCTGGGTAACCACTCGTTCGGCGGCAGCGGACTGGTGTCGCGCCTGAGCCAGGAGGTGCGCGAGGAGCGCGGACTGGCCTACAGCGTGTCGAGCTACTTCATGCCGATGCGCCAGGCCGGTCCGTTCCAGGTGCTGTTGCAGACCCGCAGTGACCAGGCGGCCGAGGCGTTGGCACTGGTCGACGACAATCTCCAGCGCTACGTTGCCGAAGGGCCGACCGACGAGGAGTTCGCCTTCTCCCGGCGCAACGTCACCGGCGGCTTCCCGATGCGCATCGACAGCAACGGCAAGCTGGTCGGCTACCTCGGCATGATCGGTTTCTACGGCCTGCCGCTCGACTATCTCGACCGCTTCATCGAGCGCATCGAAGCGGTCGATCGGGAGCAGGTCGCCGAGGCCCTCGAGCGCCGGGTCGATCCCGCGAGGATGGTGACCGTGACTGTCGGCCCGCGTAACCCGCGCGGCGGCTGAGCCGGGGCCGGCGTTTGCCGGCAAAGTACCCTCGACGATATACTGTGCGGCCTTTTGCCCGCGAGTGGCAGGCCCCATGCAGGGCGCCTGGTCAACCGGCGCAAGCACAATTCCAGGGGATTACGCGCCGCCGTGTTGGTCACGGTGTGCCGCCGGGCGGCCGCAACGCTACGGGCCCGCCGCGCCGTGATCTCGAGGCGAGAAGTATGAGCGAACCGACACCTCACAACGACCATCCCGGCCTCTACCGGCCCGAATTCGAGCACGACAGCTGCGGATTCGGGCTGATCGCCCAGATGGACGGCGTCGCCAGCCACCACATCGTGCGCTCGGCGATCCGTGCGCTGACGCGCATGACCCACCGCGGTGCCGTGGCTGCTGACGGCAAAAGCGGTGACGGGTGCGGCCTGCTGATGAGCAAGCCCGACCGTTTCCTGCGTGCCGTGACCGACGAGGCCGGCATCGACCTGGCCGCGTCCTACGGTATCGGCGTGCTGTTTCACGGCTCCGGGGCCGACGTGGCTGCCGCGCGTGCCGATGTCGAGGCGGCGCTGGTCGCGCAGCAGCTGGTTGTCGCCGGTTGGCGTGTGGTCCCGCTCGATACCTCAGCCTGCGGCGAAGAAGCCCTGACGACGCTGCCGACCATCGAGCAGGTGTTCGTCAATGCTCCCGAAGAGCTCGATGGCGACGCCTTCGAGCGCGCCCTGTTCGTCGCCCGCCGCCAGGCCGAGATGGCCCGAGGGGGTGCCGGCAACCACTTCTACGTGGCCAGCATGTCGGCGCGCGTCGTCTCCTACAAGGGGCTGGTGATGCCGGCCAACCTGCCGGTCTTCTACCCCGACCTGAACGACGAGCGGCTCGAGGCCAAGGTGTGCGTCTTCCACCAGCGTTTCTCGACCAACACCCTGCCGCAGTGGCGGCTGGCGCAGCCGTTCCGCTACCTGGCGCACAACGGCGAGATCAACACCATCCAGGGCAACCGCAACTGGTCGCTGGCGCGCGGGTACAAGTTCGAGTCGCCGCTGCTCGACATGGCGGCGGTGCGGCCGCTGGTCGACATGACCAGCTCCGACTCCTACAGTCTCGACAACATGCTCGAGGGGATGCTCGCCGGCGGCATGGACATCTTCCGTGCCATGCGCCTGCTGATCCCGCCGGCGTGGCAGAACGTCGACCTGATGGACCCCGACGTGCGCGCCTTCCACGAGTTCTATTCCATGCACATGGAGCCGTGGGACGGCCCGGCCGGCATCGTGTTGACCGACGGCCGCCACGCGGCCTGCATCCTCGACCGTAACGGCCTGCGCCCGGCACGTTTCGTCATCACCCGTGACCGCGTCATCACCCTGGCCTCGGAGATCGGCGTCTACGACTACGACCCGGCCGACGTGGTGGTCAACGGCCGCCTGAAACCGGGCCAGATGATCGCCGCCGACACCGAGACCGGCGAGGTGATTTACCCGAAGGAGATCAGCGAGCGGTTGAGCCAGCGCCAGCCGTACAAGAAGTGGCTCAGCGCCCACGCGCGCATGCTCAAGCCGGCCTACACCGAGCAACGCCCGGTACTCGAGCCGCTGGACAAGAAGGTGCTGCGCAGTTTCGAAAAGCAGTACCAGGTCAGCTTCGAGGAGCGTGACCAGGTGTTGCGCGTACTGGCCCAGACCGGCCAGGAGGCGATCGGGTCCATGGGCGACGACACCCCGCTGCCGGTGCTCTCCGGTCGCGTGCGCTCGCTCTACGACTCCTTCCGCCAGCAGTTCGCACAGGTCACCAACCCGCCGATCGATCCGCTGCGCGAGCAGATCGTCATGTCGCTGGAGACCATCTTCGGCTCGGAGAAGAACCTGTTCGAGGAGACCGAGGCGCACGCCAAGCGGCTGGTGGTCGAATCGCCGGTGCTCGCCGAGGCGCGCTTCCAGGCTCTGCTCGACGTCTCCGATCCGGACTACGCTCATGAGCGCATCGACCTGACCTACCCGCTCGACGGCACCCTGCGCGCGGCGCTCGACGCCATCTGCGAGCAGGCGGTGGGGGCGGTGCATGCCGGCAAGGTGGTGCTGGTCCTCAGCGACCGTAATATCTCCGCCGAGCGACTGCCGGTGCACGCCCTGCTCGCCACCGGCGCGGTGCACCACCGCCTGGTGCGCGAGGGTCTGCGCTGCGACGCCAACCTGGTGGTCGAGACCGCCACCGCGCGCGATCCGCACCACTTCGCGGTGCTGATCGGCTACGGCGCGACCGCCGTCCACCCCTATCTCGCCTACGAGGTGATCCAGGACCTGGTCGATACCGGCGAGATCGCCAACAGCGACCTGGCCAAGCTGGCGCGCCAGTACCGCAAGGGGATCAACAAGGGGCTGTACAAGATCCTGTCGAAGATGGGCATCTCGACCATCACCAGCTACCGCGGCGCCCAGCTGTTCGAGGCGGTCGGGGTGCACCGCGACGTCGTCGACCTCTGTTTCACCGGCACCACCTGCCGGCTGCAGGGCATCGGCTTCGCCGACCTCGAGGCCGACAGCCGGATGATGGCGGCACGGGCCTGGAACGTGCGCAAGCCGGTCGAGGCCGGCGGCCTGCTCAAGTACGTCCACGACACCGAGTACCACGCCTACAACCCGGACGTCGTCGGCACGCTGCAGAAGGCGGTGCGCAGCGGCGACCAGGCCGATTACCGGGTCTACGCCGAACTGGTCAACAACCGCCCGGCCTGTTCGCTGCGTGACCTGCTCACCTTGGTCGGGAATCGTCAACCGTTGTCAGTGGACGAGGTCGAGCCGGTCGAGGTGATCTACAAGCGTTTCGATACCGCGGCGATGTCACTCGGCGCGCTGTCACCGGAGGCACACGAGGCGCTGGCGATCGCCATGAACCGCCTCGGCGGCCGCTCCAACTCGGGTGAGGGCGGCGAGGACATCGTCCGCTACGGCACTGAGAAGAGCTCCAAGATCAAGCAGGTCGCCTCCGGCCGTTTCGGCGTCACCCCGCATTACCTGGTCAACGCCGAGGTGCTGCAGATCAAGGTGGCCCAGGGCGCCAAGCCGGGCGAGGGCGGCCAGCTGCCCGGGCACAAGGTCAACGACATGATCGCGCGGCTGCGCTACGCGCGGCCCGGCGTGGCCCTGATCTCGCCGCCGCCGCACCACGACATCTACTCCATCGAAGACCTGGCCCAGTTGATCTACGACCTCAAGCAGGTCAACCCGGAGGCGCTGGTCTCGGTCAAGCTGGTCGCCGAGGCCGGTGTCGGCACCATCGCCGCCGGCGTCGCCAAGGCCTACGCCGACCTGATCACCATCGCCGGCTACGACGGCGGCACCGGCGCCAGCCCGCTGACCTCGGTCAAGTACGCCGGCAGTCCGTGGGAGCTCGGCCTGTCCGAGACTCACCAGGTGCTGCGTGCCAACAACCTGCGCGACAAGGTGCGGTTGCAGACCGACGGTGGTCTCAAGACCGGCCTCGACGTCATCAAGGCGGCGATCCTCGGCGCCGAGAGCTTCGGCTTCGGCACCGGGCCGATGGTCGCACTCGGCTGCAAGTACCTGCGCATCTGCCACCTGAACAACTGCGCGACCGGTGTTGCGACGCAGAACAACGTCCTGCGCCAGCACCACTTCATCGGCCTGCCCGAGATGGTGATGAACTACTTCCGCTTCATCGCCAACGAGGTGCGCGAGCTGCTGGCCGGTCTTGGTTACCGCAGCCTCGACGAGGTGATCGGTCGCACCGAACTGTTGCAGGCGCTCCCCGGGGGCACCGACAAGCAGCAGCATCTCGACCTGGCGCCGATCCTGTCCAAGGGCAGTGCGCCGGAATCGAGCCCGCACCTGTGCGGCACGCCGGGCAACGCGCCGTTCGACGAGGGCAAGCTGGCCGAGCAGATGGTCGCCACCATGCTGCCGGCTATCGAGGCCAAGAGCGGTGGCGAGTTCGAGTTCGAGATCAGGAACTACAACCGTTCGATCGGCGCCCGTATCTCAGGCGAGATCGCCCGTCGCTGGGGCAACCACGGCATGGCGGAAGCGCCTCTCAACGTGCGTCTGCGTGGCCACGCCGGACAGAGTTTCGGCGTCTGGAACGCCGGTGGCCTGAACCTGCACCTCGAGGGTGACGCCAACGACTATGTCGGCAAGGGCATGGCCGGCGGCCAGATTGTCGTGCGCCCGGCGCCCGAGGCGACCTTCGACAGCCGTGACAACGTGATCATCGGCAACACCTGCCTCTACGGCGCGACCGGGGGCACGCTCTACGCCGCCGGCCAGGGTGGCGAGCGCTTCGCGGTGCGCAACTCCGGCGCCCACGCGGTGGTCGAAGGCGTCGGCGACCACGGCTGCGAGTACATGACCGGCGGCGTCGTCGTCGTGCTCGGCGACACCGGGCTCAACTTCGGTGCCGGCATGACCGGCGGCTTCGCCTACGTGCTCGACCAGCGCAACCGGTTCGTCGATTTCTACAATCACGAACTGATCGACATCTACCGCATCCGCACCGAGTCGATGGAGGAACACCGCAACTACCTCGAGGCGATGATCGAGGCCTACGTCGCCGAGACCGGCAGCGCCTGGGGGCGTGAGGTGCTCGACAACTTCGCCGACATGATCGGCAAGTTCTGGCTGGTCAAGCCGAAGGCGACCAGCCTCGAAGAACTGGTCGACTCTTTGAGCCTGGCCGCCTGAGGCAACGGACGGAAAACATAAACATGGCAAGCAATGTCTTCCAGTTCGTCGAGGTGCCGCGTCAGGATCCGGAGAAGATGCCGGTCGACGAGCGCATCCGGCGCTTCTGCGAAATCTACGGCGAGTTCGACGCCCAGGTCGCCGCCGCGCAGGCCGAGCGCTGCATCGCCTGCGGCAACCCGTACTGCGAGTGGAAGTGCCCGGTGCACAACTACATCCCGAACTGGCTCAAGCTGGTCGCCGAGGGCAACCTGCAGCAGGCCGCGGAGCTGGCGCACCGGACCAACGCGTTGCCCGAGATCTGCGGCCGCGTCTGCCCGCAGGACCGCCTGTGCGAGGGCGCCTGCACGCTCAACGACGGTTTCGGCGCGGTCACCATCGGCGCGGTCGAGAAGTACATCACTGACACCGCCCTTGAGCAGGGCTGGAAGCCCGACCTCTCCGCGGTGCGCGCCACCGGCAAGCGGGTCGCGATCATCGGCGCCGGCCCGGCCGGCATCGGCTGTGCCGACGTGCTGGCACGCAATGGCGTCAAGGCCCACGTCTACGACCGCTACCCGGAGATCGGCGGCCTGCTGACCTTCGGCATCCCCGAGTTCAAGCTCGAGAAGGAGGTGGTCAGGCGCCGGCGCCAGGTGCTCGAGGGCATGGGCATCCGTTTCTTCCTCAACACCGAGGTCGGCACCGGCGTGCCGTTCCAGCAATTGCTCGACGACTACGACGCGGTGTTCCTCGGCATGGGCACCTACAACTCCATGAAGGGCGGTTTCCCCGGCGAGAACCTGCCCGGCGTCTACGAGGCGCTGCCGTACCTGGTCTCCACCGCGCGCCACACCCTCGGCCTGAAGGGCCCCGGCGAGCGGCTGGTCAACATGGAAGGGCAGCGGGTCGTGGTCCTCGGCGGCGGCGACACGGCAATGGACTGCAACCGCACCGCCATCCGCCAGGACGCCACATCGGTGACCTGCGCCTACCGTCGCGACGAGCGCAACATGCCCGGCAGCCGGCGCGAGGTAGCCAACGCCAAGGAAGAGGGGGTGCGCTTCCTCTGGAACCGGCAACCGGTCGAGATCGTCGGCGATATCAGCGTCGAAGGGGTCAAGGTGGTCACCACCGAGTTGGGCGAGCCCGACGCGCGCGGCCGGCGCAGCCCGGTGGTCGTCCCCGGCAGCGAGCAGATCATCCCCGCGGACCGCGTCATCGTCGCCTTCGGCTTCCGCCCGAGCCCGGCACCCTGGTTCACCGAGTACGGCATCGAGACCGATGACGGTGGCCGCGTACGCGCTCCGGCCGACAACGCCTACCCGTTCCAGACCACCAATCCGAAGGTGTTCGCCGGTGGCGACATGGTGCGCGGTTCCGACCTGGTGGTCACCGCGATCTGGGAAGGCCGCCAGGCGGCCGAGGGCCTACTCGATTACCTCGAGGTCTGAACCACCCGTCAAGGAAAGAGAACCACACCATGGCCGACCTGCAAAACGACCGTTTCCTGCGTGCCCTGCTGCGCCAGCCGGTGGATGTCACCCCGGTCTGGATGATGCGCCAGGCCGGCCGTTACCTGCCCGAGTACCGTGCCACGCGGGCCAAGGCCGGTGACTTCATGACGCTGTGCAAGAACCCCGACCTGGCGTGCGAGGTGACCATGCAGCCGCTCGAGCGCTACCCGCTCGATGCCGCGATCCTCTTTTCCGACATCCTCACCATCCCCGACGCCATGGGCCTGGGCCTGAGCTTCGAGGCGGGTGAGGGGCCACGGTTCGCGCGCCCGGTGCGCGATGCCGCCGCCGTGCGTGCCCTCGGCGTGCCCGATCCCGAGGGCGAATTGCGCTATGTCGTCGACGCGGTGCGTACCATCCGTCGTGAGCTCGACGGTCGCGTGCCGCTGATCGGTTTCTCCGGCAGTCCGTGGACGCTGGCGACCTACATGGTCGAGGGCGGTTCGACCAAGGAGTACGCCAACATCAAGGGCATGCTCTACGGTGAGCCGGCGCTGCTCCATCAACTGCTCAGCACCGTCGCCGATGCCGTCACCGTCTACCTCAACGCCCAGATCGCCGCCGGTGCCCAGGCGGTGATGATTTTCGACACCTGGGGTGGCGTGCTGACACCGCGCGACTACCATGCCTTTTCCCTCGATTACATGCGCCGCATCGTCGCCGGCCTGACTCGCGAGGCCGAGGGGCGCAAGGTGCCGGTGATCCTGTTCACCAAGGGCGGCGGCACCTGGCTCGAGGCCATGGCCGACACCGGGGCCGATGCCCTCGGCGTCGACTGGACGACCAACATCGGCGATGCCCGCCGCCGCGTCGGTGACCGCGTCGCCCTGCAGGGCAATATGGATCCGAGCGTGCTCTACGCGCCGCCGGAACGGATCCGCGAGGAGGTCGCGACCATCCTCGAGGCGTTCGGGCCAGGCGATGGCCACGTCTTCAACCTAGGCCATGGCATCCACCAGCACGTCGACCCGGCCCACGCCGGCGCCTTCATCGAGGCGGTCCACGAGCTCAGCGTGCCGTACCACGACCCGGGCGACGACGCCGAACCGGTGCTCTGAGCCGAACGACCGGGCCGCTCGCATCCCCGGTCGCGACGGGTCCGACGCTGGACCTCATCCCTGTAGGAGCGGCCCCCAGGCCGCGATCAGCATCCGGTTCGACCGTTCCGTCCATCGGCCCGTGGGTGGCCTCCTACATGAAGCCCATCCTTGCAGGTGCGGCCTCCAGGCCGCGATCCCGTCAACGCTCGGCCGGATCACCCCTGAGCGGGGCGGCGAGCCGATCGAAATCGCGCGGCGCCACGTACTGCAGCACCTCTTTCCCATCGTCGTTGACGACGATGTCGAGGCCGGTCGCAGGGTAGAGCCAATGGGTCACGCCCGAACCTTCGGCGATCTGCTCCACCGGTGGGCCGAAGCGCCACTCCAACGCTTCCGGGTCGAGGTTGATCGCCGGCAGGTAGGTGATGGTGGTGATCGGTGCTGCGCGCACCGCCGGCATGTCGACCGGGTTGATCTGTACCCGGTTCACCCCTTCGCGACCACGCGCGATGCGCAGGCCACGGCCGTGGATCGCCTCGAGTTGTTCGCCGGGCAGGTCCAGCACCAGCACGAAGTCGGCCTTGAGTCCGCCGGGCCGGAGGTCGTCGAAGAACGCCTCCAGCACCAACCCGCCGTGCTCCGGCTGGAACAGCGTCACCTTGGCCTCGCTACCGAGGCGCTGTTCGGCCTCGGTTAGCGTGGCCACCCCGAGTTCGAGGCCGAAGGCATGGCTGCCGCCACGACCGTCGAGTTGCACCTCCCACGGGTGAGTCGCCGTGCGTTCGTCTCCAGATCGCTCCGGCGGACGCAGCAACAGCATCACCCCGGTCAGTATCACCGCGATGATGAATACGCGGAGCAGCATGCGGTTCATCGAGGCGTCACCTGTAGCCAGAAGGTGACCGGGCCGTCGTTGACCAGCTGCACCTGCATGTCGGCACCGAAGCGGCCGGTGGCCACCTCGGCGTGGACCTCACGCGCCAGCGCGACGAAGTGCCCGAACAGCCGCTCGCCTTCCTCGGGCGGGGCCGCCGGGGTGAAGCTTGCGCGCGTGCCCTTGTTGGTGTCGGCGGCCAGCGTGAACTGCGGCACCACCAGCAGTCCGCCGCCGGTATCGGCCAGCGAGCGGTTCATCCGGCCGTCTGCGTCTCCGAACACACGATAGCCTAGGACGCGCTCGACCAGCCGTGCCACCTCGGCTTCGCCGTCACCGCGCTCGACCCCGAGCAGCACCAGCACGCCCGCGTCGATGGCGCCGACGGTCATACCGGCCACGCTGACACGGGCCTCGCTGACCCGCTGTAGCAGGGCGATCACGATGTGGACGACGGGTTGGCCTGGGACATGAGGGGATTGGGCCACCGGCGGCCGGGTCGATCAAGTCCAGTGGCGGTGCGTGGGGCCGTGCATGACAGGTGAGATAGCAAGGTGACGTCGACTGAATTGTCGAAGCGAGTTGTGAATCCAGGCTCGAATGGCGCCTGCCCCTCGGGAACGGCAGTAGCCTCTTCGCGGCAATATTCAGCTTCACATGGCGTACTGCCGATAGGGGAAGAGGGGAATTCAGATCTTCAAGGCTTCCATGAGCGCCTCGCGGGGAGGGCGCATCGACTAACCTTGGGCCACTCCTATTGACTATCCAGCGGAGCGCCCATGAACATCCAGGATTTCACAGTCGACTCTCTCGACGGCCGCCCCGTGGGTCTCGCCGACTACGCTGGCAAGCTGCTGCTGGTCGTCAACCTTGCCAGCAAGTGCGGCTTTACGCCGCAGTACACCGGGCTGGAGGCGCTCTACCGCAAGTACCACGGCCAGGGGCTGGAGGTGCTCGGCTTTCCGTGCGACCAGTTCGCGCACCAGGAACCGGGTGACGCCGACGCCATCCGTGAGTTCTGCTCGACCACCTACGACGTCACCTTCCCGCTGTTCGCCAAGATCGACGTCAACGGCGATGATGCCAACCCGCTTTACCGCCACCTGCGCACGGAGCAGCCGGGTGCGCTCGACGCCGACACCCCGGGCGGCGAGCAACTCCACGGAATACTGCTGAAGCACTTCCCGGAACTGCTCGAGGGCGACGCCGTACGCTGGAACTTCACCAAGTTCCTGGTCGCCCGGGACGGCACGGTTCTGGCGCGCTACCAGCCGTTCGTCACGCCGGAGGCGCTTGACGCGGAGATTGCTGAGCGACTGTGAGGCCGAACCAAGCCCGGCCGTCTTGTCGGTCTCGAGCGTGGTGCTGTTCTTCTGCGCCCCCGGCTCCGACTTCCATTACCGGCCACACGCTCTATGCGACAGGGCATCACGGCAAGCCAGTAGGAGGTCGGCCATGGATGACTGGGTAACCACCGGCAAGTTTCCGCCACCGATCGACAAGGGGCTGGTGACCAGGGACTGGGGCGAGAGAGGTTATTCCTGCGACACCTTCGTCGACCCACCGGGTCGTGAATGGAATGATTTCGTCCATGCGACCAACGAACTGGTGACTGTTGTCGAGGGTCGCCTGGAGATGGAAATCGAGGGCCGAACCTGGATCCTCGGCCCCGGGGACGAGGTATTCATTCCACGCCGGGCCGCCCATTCGGTACGCAATGTCCATGATGCAACCACGGTGTGGCTGTTTGGGTACGATTGAAGGCGTATCCATCCAGTACTCCCTGCGGTGCAGCCCGTATGCTGCCGCCTGGAGCGTAGGTAGATGGTCATCACTCGGAAACGTGCGCGAGCCCTGGCTGCAGGCTCGATCGTCCTCGCCCTCGGTGTGCAGCTGTTCAACGACTTCGCCTGCTACGAGCGGGGGTTTCTCGAGGCCCTGTCGACGCTCTGGTTCCCGGCGATTCCGCTGTTCCCTGCGCTGATCGCCCTCGGTTCGGGCAACCCGTTGCGCGCGGTCGGTGGTTCGCTGGTGGCGATCGGCTTCTACTTGTTGGCGTTCTACACCGACTGCGTGGTGCCGTACTCCGGCGGTGGGGCGTCGATGGTCTACGTCGCCGTGGTGATGTACGGCTTTCCTCTCGCCGTGGTCGCGGTTTTCGTTACCGAGCCGCTTTTGCGGTGGATGGGAATTGTCATCGAAGTTCCTCACAGGCCCGGGGAAGGAACGACATCGGCATGAAAAATACACTTGCGCTGATTCTCGTGCTGCTCGTCGATCCAATTTCCGCCGGCCAGGGCGTCGACATTACCGAGCCGGACCGGGTCGCGGCACTAGGCGCTATCCAGCTGCAGCTGGACGCGATTTCAAATGAGGTCATGTCCTGCATGGATTCAGGCGAAGCGCACCCGGTCTGCCTGTGTCGGCACCGGGAGGCCATCGTCCGGTTCAACGCCAGCGTCAAGAATATGGACGCCAGTTATCCTGATCTGAGCACGTTGGATGTCGTCCGTTTCCGGGAAGTTTCTGGCAGCTGGGTTTCCCAGAGTCTCGACGGATTGCGGCGACAAGCGGGTAGTACACCGAGTTGTCCGTAAGAGGCCAAGTACCCTGGGTACAGATCTTCCGATGCCTGGAATTCGAAACGCCGTAGATCAATTGCCACACGGTTTGTAGAACTTATACGACAGACAGCCCCAACTCCGGGTGATATCTCTATGCCCCGAAAAGAGATTTGTTGACCGGCTGCCGTCGGATTAGAACCACAATAAAGCCATGTGGCGGTATGCGGGGTCACCAGGGGTAGATAACAACAAGGGGTAAAGGGGCCATAAAGAGCCCCGAAGCCCGTACCATCACCCACCCGTCCTTTTGCGCATGTCGCCTGCATCGTACAGAGTGTCCCCGCAGTAACCAGGGGCAAAGATGGATCACCGGAAGACCCGCGGGCTCAACCCGTTATTGGCCATCTGGACCCGGCCGCGGGCGACCATTCAGCAGATCATCGACGACGATCCCGAGGGTTGGGTCCTAGCCCTTGCCGCCATTGCTGGCATCGGCCAGACGCTCAACGATGCCAGCACGCGTTCGTCCGGCGACAGTCTCGATCTGCCCAGCATTTTCATCATTGCCGTTATCGCTGGGCCGCTTTTGGGCATCCTAGGCCTCTATGCTGTCGGGGCGCTGCTGCGTTGGACCGGGCGCTGGATCGGCGGTCACGCCAGCCAGGTCGAGATCCGCTGTGCTTCGGCCTGGTCTCAGGTGCCGGCAATCTGGGCGATGCTGCTGTGGGTTCCAGAATTGTGGTTGTTCGGTTCGGAGATGTTCACCGAGCAGACGCCACGCATCGACGCCGATCCGACGTTACAGGTAGTCCTTCTTGTGATCGTAATGATCGAGATCGTCATCACGATCTGGTCGATCGTGGTGTTCCTGGAATGCCTTGGCCAGGTGCAGGGCTTCTCGGCCTGGAAGGCGCTCGGCAACTCTATCCTGGCCGGGTTGGTGATCGTGGTGCCGATTGCGGCGGCCGTGTTCGCGGCGGTAATGGTGCTCGGGTGAGGTGTGTCACGATTGAGGGTATGGCTAATGTCAGGTGCGGTGGAATGTGCTTTCATTTTGAATGACCGCTTATGTTAAGTGTCAACATGTCGCATGCAAAAATCGACAACCTGACACCTATGTAGATGTTTTGCATCTAATTGAAAGCACCTCAAAATTAAAGTTTTATAAATGACTGTGGTGAGGGCGGTCATTCGGATAATCTCAATGCACGCTCTCAAACATATCTTATCCAGCAAGCAACTCACGGTTTCCGCGATTTAATGGTCTTGTCATGGTAGTTGCTTTGTCTGCCGCCCCAATGCATAACCGTCCACGTCACAAAGGGCAATGAAGTTTGCAAGGAAATGGGGATATATTGCTCTAACACACGAACATCAATGCAGGTGACCTGAGTCGCCAGGAAGTAACAGATATGGACGAACATGAATATGCCGGATTCTGGATCAGGGTCGGCGCCTCGATCATCGACTCGATCCTGATCATGCTCGTGATCGCGCCGCTTCTCACGGCGATCTACGGGTCGGAATACTGGATGAACGAGGCGTTGTTCGTCGGTCCCTTGGACTTCATCATCAACTACGTCCTGCCCGCGATTGCCATAGTCATTTTCTGGGTCTACAAGTCCGCGACGCCTGGAAAAATGGCAACCCGTCTCACCATCGTCGACGCCAAGACCGGCGGCAAGCCGTCCACCGGCCAGTTCATCGGGCGCTACTTCGGCTATTACGTGTCGACGATTCCGCTGCTGCTAGGCCTTATCTGGGTCGGTATCGACAAGCGCAAGCAAGGATGGCACGACAAGCTGGCCGGCACAGTCGTGATAAGGAACAAGCGGCCCGAACCCGTCGTTTTCGACAAATCTGAACCGAAACAGGAAGCGATCGCTGGCGATCATGAGCCAGGGCGCGCCGGCTGACCTTTCGGAACGTTTCCGATGAACCACCTGCTCGTTCCGCTCAGTGCCCTGCTGGTGCTTTGCGTGCCTGTGCTCGCGTTCGCCTGGCAGTACCGCAAGGTACGGCGTGGCACCCGTTCCCGCCTCAAGGCGACACTGCTCTACGCCATCTTCTCGGCCGTTCCGGTGCTGTTGTATGTCGGCGTGTTCCTGGTGCTGGTCGGTGTCGAGGAACTGACCGGCTCAGCCCTGATCGGCGAGGCGTACGCGCGGTCCCTGGTGATCGTGGCCATAGGTGGGCTGGGAGTGGTGGCGATCGGGTCGCTGCTGTTCGCCGTCGTGGCGGCACTGACCCGCCCCAGGATCGGCTGAACCAGGGCGTGCTTCAGCGGCGGCTCTAGCCAAAAAACTCGCCGATCGTGGCGATCAACCCGACCATCATCAACGCAAGGGCGATGATGCCCAGCCGCGCGATGAATTCGCTGTAGGCCAGGCGAGCGAGCCACGGTCTTCGGGACACGCCCTTGATCCAGAACAGGCCGACCAGGCAAGCGAACAGGCCGATGCCGATCAACAGGACGATCATTGCGCTACGACAAGGTTGTTCATGCAGAATTGGACCGGCTACCGCGCCACATCCCAAGGTAACCCGTTGCGGACTTTTCATGTAGTCCCCGGAGGGTGGACTCACTCCTTGCCGGGTCTGTTCTATGGTGATCCTGAAAAGGAGATCGCTTCATGGACCGCGAAGAGAAACGACGCCGCGTGATCATCAAGGCCATGGCGGCACTGGCTGCCAACGAGGCCCACGAACTGGCCAAACTGCGCCGTCTGCGCTCGCTGCTTTATTGGACCGGTTTGATCGTCGTTGCCGGTGCGGCCCTGCTTGCGGGAGCCTGGCCGGTCTGGATTGCCGCGCTGGTCGGTGCTGTCGGTGGGCTGGTGACCGGTCTCGGGGTCCACTACGACAATTCCCTCAACCAGTGGCCTACGATCAAGCCATTTTTCGACCGCGACGCCGTCATCCGGGCGGCCGGGGTGCTCGACGATGGGTAATGCTGCAAGTGGCGGCGACCTGCCGCGCTATGCCCGTGGCAAAGGCACTCCACCACGCCACCTGGCGTCGATCCACCGCGAACGCGGTGAATGGCGCTTCGACGGGGGTGGGCAACCGGAGCATCGGATCGCCATTGGCTCTGATGCAGAACAGGACCGACTGCTCGCAAGGCTCGTCGCAGAGCGTGTCCCCCTGGCCTCCGATCAGCGCATCGACGGGCCGGCGGAGCGGGCCATGCGCCTGGCCGACGCTGGGCGGGTCACCGGGCCGGTGATCGAACTCAGTTGGCACGGTCCCGGCGCCTGGCAGCTCCGGGAGCGGAAGCCCGGTGCAGTCGAGTGGGTCGAAGCGCCGGCGGCCGAATTCGCCTGCCTCGACTTCGAACCGCATCGGCTCAAACCGGGTTCCTGATGGCTTTTGCCGGCCTCTTCATCCTGGCCAGCCTGGGGCTGTCGCAGGTCCACTCACCGCTGTGGCTGATCTTCACCGCCTTCGTCGGGGTGGTGATGTTCCAGTCGGCCTTCACCCGTTTCTGCCCGATGGCGCTGATACTGCGCCTGGCTGGCCTCAAGCCGGGGCATGCCTTCAACTGACCTATACCTCGAGCCGGATCAGCAAAAGAAAAGCGGGTGGCCAACAGGCCACCCGCTTTTCTTTTGGCTGGAACCAGCTGGACCGCGACGCGGTCCGGCACCCGCCCGTCGGTTCTAGCTCTGGGGGTCAGTGTCGGAGGTGGTCGAAACCGTGATCGGTTGCGACAGGCCCCACGCCTGCATCGAGTTCAGCATCATCTGGTTCATGATGTGCTGATAGGTGAACGGGTTGATGAAAGTAGCCCCCACCTGGCCCCACTGCTGGTAGTAGCGCGGGTCGTGCATTATGGTCAGCGGGTTGATCACCCCGTGAGGTGCAGCGAAGACCGGCATACCGTTGGGGGCGATCGCCACCGGAACCATCGGCTGCGGGGTGCCGGCTACGGCGCCAGCTGATCCATGGACGGGTGCCGGCACGGTCGGGATGACTGGAACCAGGGCCTGGTTCGGAGCTGGAGCAGGAGCCATATTCCAGTTCGGGGCCATGGTGGCAGGCGTTGCTGATGGCGCAACCTCGGCCACTTCGGTGCCATCGAACTTGAACGCCTCCAGGCTGCCGCCCTTGATGGTCCAGAGAGCGGCGACGAAAAGGATGCTGGCGATGGCGCCGGCGGCGACCAGCCAGTGGGTGACGCCGTTGCTGCGCGCTGTCTGTGCCTTGGCTTCGGTCGGCTCAGGTGCCTCGGGCGTCAGTTCGCCTGAACCTCCGTTTCTCTTCAGTCATCGAATCGTCTCCCTCGTGTCTGCTGTCCCGTCACCGGGGTCTGGGTCTTCTGTAAGAGGTGCCAACAGGCGTTGGTATTTTAGTTTGTTGAATTATTCTAATGAACGGTGCCGGCTGGAGCCATCTCCTGAAATGGGTGGAATCACGCGGGTGAAGCCGGAGGTCGCCGTGACCGGGCGTGGTCACTCCAGACCGGTGGTCTCGTCGATGCCGAGCATGATGTTGAGGTTCTGCACCGCCGCGCCCGAGGCCCCCTTGCCGAGGTTGTCGAGGCGGGTGGCGAGCACCACCTGCTCGTCGTGGCCGAAGACGAACAGTTGCAGGTCGTTGCTGCCGTTGCAGGCGGTGGCGTCGAGGAATCCGGCCTCGATCACGCCTTCACCGGCGAACGGTTTCACCTGGACATAGTGCTCGTCAGCGTAGTGAGCGCTGATGAGTTCGTGGATGGAGAGAGCATCCATCGGCTTGGCCAGGGTGCGCACCTGCAGCGGCACCGTCACCAGCATGCCGCGGTAGAAGCGGCCGACCACCGGCAGGAACACCGGTGCATGGGTCAGCCCGCAGACGTGGGTCATTTCCGGCAGATGCTTGTGCGCCAGGCCGAGGGCGTAGTGGCGCGGCGAGTCCATGTGCGGGTCGTCGGCGGGGGCGGCATCGTAGGCCTCGATCATGCCTTTGCCGCCACCGCTGTAGCCGGTCAGCGAGGTGCACGACAAAGCGGCCGCGTCATCGAGCACGCCGGCGTCGAGCAGCGGGTAGACCGCGGCGATAAAACCGGAGGCGTGGCAGCCGGGGTTGGTCAGGTAGCGTGCCCTGGCGATGGCGTTGCGGTGGGCGGGCGACAGCTCCGGGAAGCCGTAGGCCCAGCCGTCTGCGGTGCGATGGGCGGTGCTGGCATCGATGAAGCGGGTGGTGTCGCTGTCGCAGATTGCCACCGCTTCGCGTGCGGCGTCGTCGGGCAGGCAGAGGATGGCGACGTCGGCTGTGTCGAGCAGCTCACGCCGGGCGTCGGGATCCTTGCGCCGCGCCGGGTCGATCGACAGCAGCTCGAGATCGTCGCGTGCGGCGAGCCGTTCGCGGATCTCCAGGCCGGTGGTGCCGGCTTCACCGTCGATGTAGATGGACGTGGTCATGCGGCTCATGATACGGGTCGTGCTCCCTGATTGAACACCGTCGGGGGCAGGTGTAAACGGGAAATTGCGGCGTGGGCGCTGCTCCTACGGGTTGGAGCCAGGTCGCCGATCAAGATTGTAGGAGCGGCGCCCACGCCGCGATCATGGCCGAGGGCTGGCGTTAACCGAATGGGTTCGGCTTACGCCGCCCCGCGTGCCGCCTTCTTGCGCTCGTGCTCTTTGAGGAACTTCTTGCGCACGCGGATCGCCTTCGGCGTCACCTCGACCAGTTCGTCATCGTCGATGAACTCCAGCGCCTGCTCCAGCGTCAGCCGGGTCGGCGGGGTCAGCATGATGTTCTCGTCGGTGCCCGAGGCGCGGACGTTGGTCAGCTGCTTGGCCTTCAACGGGTTGACCACCAGGTCGTTGTCGCGCGAGTGGATGCCGACCACCATGCCCTCGTAGATCTCCTCGCTGGGGCCTACGAACAGCCGTCCGCGCTCCTGCAGGTTGAACAGCGCGAAGCCGAGGCTCTTGCCGGCACCGTTGGCGACCAGCACGCCGTTGCGTCGTGAAGCGATCGCCTCTGCCGCGCACGGACCGTAGTGATCGAAGACATGGTGCAGCAGGCCGGTGCCGCGGGTCAGCGTCAGGAACTCGGTCTGGAAGCCGATCAGCCCGCGCGCCGGGATCTGGTAGTCGATGCGTACCCGGCCCTGGCCGTCGGGCTGCATGTCCAGAAGCTCGGCACGGCGGGCGCCGAGCGCCTCCATGATGCCGCCCTGGTGCGGCTCTTCGACATCGACGGTGAGCAGCTCGAACGGCTCGCAGCGCTCTTCGTCGATGGTGCGCACGATCACCTCGGGACGTGATACCGCCAGCTCGTAGCCCTCGCGGCGCATGTTCTCGATCAGGATCGACAGGTGCAGCTCGCCGCGGCCGGAGACGCGGAACTTGTCCGGGTCGTCGGTGGGCGCGACGTGCAGGGCGACGTTGTGCTTGATCTCGCGCAGCAACCGCTCGCGGATCTGGCGCGAGGTGAGGTACTTGCCGTCCTTGCCGGCGAGCGGTGACATGTTGACCTGGAAGGTCATCGACACCGTCGGCTGGTCGACGGTCAACGGCGGCAGCGCCTCGGGGGCGGCCGGGTTGCACAGGGTGTCGGAGATGTCGAGGGTCTCGAGGCCGGTGACGGCGACGATGTCCCCGGCTGAGGCCTCCTCGACCTCGGTCCGTTCGAGTCCGTGGAAACCGAGGATCTGCAGCACGCGGCCGGAGCGGCGGTCGCCGTCAGCGGGGACCACGGTGACTGGCATGTTGCGGTGCGCGGTGCCGCGGGCGATGCGACCGATGCCGATGACGCCGACGTAGCTGGAGTAGTCCAGGGTCGAGATCTGCATCCGGAACGGGCCGTCGGGATCGGCCGGCGGCGGCGGGACATGGTCGACGATGGCCTGGAACAGGGCCTCCATGTCGGGTCCCTGGGTCTCGGCGCTGAGCGAGGACGTGCCATTCAGGGCCGAGGCGTAGACGACCGGGAAGTCGAGCTGCTCGTCGGTGGCGCCGAGACGGTCGAACAGCTCGAAGGTCTGGTCGAGCACCCAGTGCGAGCGCGCCCCGGGGCGGTCGACCTTGTTGATGACGACGATCGGCTTGAGGCCGAGGGCGAATGCCTTCTGGGTGACGAAACGGGTCTGTGGCATCGGCCCGTCGACGGCATCGACCAGCAGTAGCACCGAGTCGACCATCGACAGCACGCGCTCGACCTCGCCGCCGAAGTCGGCGTGGCCCGGGGTGTCGACGATGTTGATACGGTAATCGTTCCAGGTCAGCGCGGTATTCTTGGACAGGATGGTGATGCCACGCTCACGCTCGATGTCATTGCTGTCCATCGCCCGCTCGGGTGCGGTAGAGCGCTCGCCCAACATGCCCGACTGGCCCAAGAGCTTGTCGACCAGCGTCGTCTTGCCGTGATCGACGTGAGCTATGATGGCGACATTGCGCAGGTGCTGGAGCATGCGGGAATTACCGGGGAGCGAGGGCCGGCGATTATACTGCACTCTTGTGCACCGCGTAGTCACGCTCGCGCCCTTTCTTTTCAGTCTCTTCGCCGCCGCCTGCGCCCCGCTGCAGCGGACCTCACCAGCCACGAGCGAGGCCGCATTCGAACAGGCGCTGATCGAGGCGTCGCGGCTGCGCCAGGAGCGCCGCCCGCACTCGGCGCTGGCCGTACTCGACCAGCTGCCCGAGCCGACGGAAGCCGGCCTGGCCGCACACTTGCTGCTGGCCCAGGTCGGGGCGGCATTCGATGCCGGGCGGCTCTCCCGCGCCGCCAGCGACTGTGCCCGCCTCGCCACTGTGGCCCAGGACGATCCCGGTTGGCGCCCCGCCTGCTGGGAGGTGACGCTCGAGAGTGCAGACGATCGTGCATCGGCCTCTGCCGAGGTCGCCGGTGAGATCGACGCCCTGCTGGCCCGGTCGCCGGAAGCTTATCGCCACTTGTCGGCCGCCTATAGCGGTCACCTGGCCCGCCAGGATCGCGCTGCCCGCCAGCTCTTGCTAGAACGGTTGGCTGCCGCCGCAAGGACCCCACTGGAACGTCGCCAGGTCGCCGGCATCCTGTTCGACGAAGCGTTGGGGGCGAGTTCCCCGGAGGTGCGCCAGCAGATCGCCCGTGACCTGCTGGTGCTGGCGCCAGACCACCGCCAGGCCGACAGCGTTATCCACTGGGTCCTCGGTGAGGCGGCGCCGCCTGACCTGGCGTCGGCACGGGCACGGCTCGGTCTCGACGACGGGCCGCTCCCTTCATGGCGGATCGCTCTCGCGCTGGCCGAGTGGGCGCTCAAACAGGACGATGCCGTGCCCGCGGCCGAGATCGCGCGGCTGCTCGACCGGGCGGAGGCCGATGCCGGGCCGGCGGCGCTCGAGCCACCACCCTCGGGACTCGATCCGGAATCGCGGGCGTGGCTCTGGGACCGGGTCGCGGTACGGCTGGCGGTTGCCCGGGCACGCACCTGGCAGCGGGGCGGGGATCCGGCTCGGGCCGAGGCGGTTCTGCGTGCGGCCCCGGTCGCCGACCCGCCATCGGCAGAGGTGCCCTACCTGCTGGGATCGCTGGCCGAGGCGGACGGACGTTTCGATGAGGCGATAGCCCATTACCGGGAGGCGTTGGTCAATGGCGACCAGCCCGAGGCCGAGACGCGGCTGGGTGAACTGCTGGCCGCCGGGAAGGGCCATGCCGGGCCCCCGCGTGACTGGTTCCTGGCCCGCGACGGCGGCCCCGCCTTCGACGATTTCACCACGGCGGCGGGCCTTGACGGGGTCAAGGCTCAGCGTGTCGCCTGGGGCGACCCGGACGCGGATGCTGACCCGGACCTGCTGCTTGATGGCCGGCTGTTTCTGAACGACGGCCAGGGTCGCTTCGCCGAGGCCGCCCTGCCGGCCGGTCCAACCGCCACCGGCGGTCTCTGGGCCGACGTCGACGGTGACGGCGCGTCCGACCTGCTGCTGACTGGCGGCGAGCGTAACCGGCTGCTACTGAACCGGGGCGTGGCCGGGTGGGAGGCGCGGCCGCTGCCCGGCGCTGCACAGCGGCACACCGAGGCGGCGGCCTTTGCCGACATCGATGCCGACGGCGACCTCGACCTCTACCTGGCCAACTACGAGCGCGGCGGCAGCCGACGCGGCCTCTGCAATCCCGACCAGCTGCTGCTCAACGACGGCGCCGGGACCTTCGTCGATGCCAGCGAGGCGGCCGGGATGATCCTCGAGAAACCCCTATGTGGCCGCGGCATGGCCTGGAGCGACGTCGACGGCGACGGCCTTCCCGACGCCGTGGTCGGCAACTACCGGCTCGATCCCAACCTGCTCTGGCGCAACCTCGGTGGCGGCCGTTTCGAGGAGGCTGGGGCGGTGTGGGGGGTACGCGGCGACAACATCGGGGGGGCCTTCGGCCACACCATCGCCGTCGCCCCGGGTGATCTCGACGGCGACGGCCGCGAGGACCTGGTGCTGTCCAACCTGGCCCACCCGCGCTTTATCGAATTCTCCGATCGCACCCAACTGCTGCTGACCGGGGCGGGCACGTCGCCACCGCTGCCCGACCGGCGTGAGGCGTCGCAACTGCACTTCGCGGAGACCGAGTCCGATGCCGCCCTCGGCGATGTCGACAACGACGGCGACCTCGACCTGTTCGTCACGGCCATCTACCCGGGACGGCTGTCGCGGCTCTACCTGAACGAGGGCTATGGCCGCTTCACCGACGTCAGCTGGCTCGCAGGCACCCGGGTCGCCAACGGCTGGGGAGCGGCTTTCGCCGATGCCGACGGTGACGGGGCGCTCGACCTGCTGGTGGCCAGCGTCGACGGCGTACGCCTGTTGCGCAACCGTGGACCAGGTGGCCACTGGCTCGGAGTGCGTCTCGACGACCCGTCGTGCAACCGGGCCGGGGTCGGCGCCCGGGTGACGTTGCGGGCCGCCGGCCGGGTGCAGGCGCGTACGGTACGCATCGGTCGTGGCACCGGCAGCCAGGACGACGTCACGCTCCACTTCGGGGTCGGCGACTACACCGGACCGGCCGAGCTGGCGGCCGTCAACACCTGCGGCGAGGCGTTCGGAGCACGCTTGCCACGGCCCGACAGCCGGGTGACGCTGCACGGGCCGCATTGACCCGATGGTCTGACCGCGGACCATCTTCAGACGGTGAGATGGGCGGTCTGTTCAGGCGCGCGCGGTCCAGGTCAGCGGTGCACCACTGACTGCCCACCGTCGACCGGCAGCACGTGGCCGGTGACGTAACCGGCGTCGCGATAGAGGTAGAGCACCGCGCGGGCGATGTCGTCGGGGTCGCCGAGCCGGCCGAGCAGTGCGCGGTCGAGGATCGCCTGCTGCTCCTCAGGCGACATGCCGGCCTCGGGCCAGAGGATCGCCCCCGGTGCGACGCCATTGACCCGTACCTCGGGGCCGAGGTCGCGCGCCAGCGACTTGGTCAACATCGACAGCCCGGCCTTGGCGATGGAGTAGACCGGATGGTCGGCCAGCGGCCGTTCGGCGTGGATGTCGACGATGTTGATGATGGCGCCGCGGCTCGCTTTAAGGTGCGGCAGGGCTGCCTGGGCCAGAAAGAACGGTGCCCGCAGGTTGGTACCGACCAGATCGTCCCACTGCGCCGACGTCGTCTCGGCGAATGGCGTCGGGTAGAACGACGAGGCGTTGTTGACCAGCAGGTCGAGGCGGCCGAAGGCGCCGGCGGCATCCTCGACCAGCGGTTTCAGCGCGTTGGGATCGAGCAGGTCGGCGTCGAGCAGCGTCACTGAGCCGGCGCGCTCGGCATTCAGTTCGGTCGCCAGGATTTCGGCGGCCGTGGCCGAGCTGCGGTAGTGGATCGCCAGGTTCATGCCGGCGGCGTGCAGCCGGCGGGCAATGGCGGCACCAATGCGGTGCGCGGCGCCGGTGACCAGCGCGGCCTGGCCGTCGAGCCGGGGTGTAGAATCGTCCATCGAGCCTGCCGCGGGATGGGTGTCCCGCCACTCTAGCCCAACGTTCCCGCCACCGCGAGTCTGTGCCCGATGCGCCCCAATGCCTTCCAGCAGCTGCCCGAACCGGATGCCGATGCACGCGCTCATGGAGCCCGCGTGGCTGCTGCCATCCGCGAGGCTATCGCAGATGCCGGGGGCATCCTGCCGTTCGACCGTTTCATGGAGCTGGCGCTCTACGCGCCTGGGCTTGGTTACTACAGTGCCGGCGCGAGTCGTTTTGGCACCAGTGGCGACTTCGTCACCGCGCCGGAGCTGTCATCGTTGTTCGGCGGCTGCATTGCCAGGCAGGCGGTGGAGTTGTTCGATGCCCTCGGCGGCGGTGACCTGCTGGAGCTTGGTGCCGGTCGCGGCACCCTCGCCGCCGACCTGCTCACGGCACTGGCCACGGCCGATCGGTTGCCGGGGCGCTACCTGATTCTCGAACTGAGCGGCACGCTGCGCGAGGAGCAGCGCGAGATGCTGGCGCGGCGGGTGCCGCAGCTGGCCGACCGGGTCACCTGGCTCGACGCGCTGCCGGAGGATGGTTTCCGCGGTCTGATCGTCGGCAACGAAGTCGCCGACGCGCTGCCGGTCAGCCGTTTCCGCGTCATTGGTGGTGTCGCCGAGGAGGCGTGCGTCGTGACCGACGGTGACGGTTTTGCATGGAACTGGCGGCCAGCCCCCGGCCCTCTTGCGGCAGGGGTGGCCGCGCTGGCCGACCAGGTCGAACCGCTGGCCGACGGTTACACCTCGGAACTCTGCCTGCGCCTGACGCCATGGATCACCTCGCTGGCGGACGTGCTGGAGGCCGGCGCGTTGCTGCTGGTCGACTACGGCTACCCGCGGCGCGAGTACTACCACCTGCAGCGTATCGACGGCACGCTGCAGTGCCACTACCGTCAGCGAGCGCACTCCGATCCGCTGCGTCTCGCCGGCCTGCAGGACATCACCGCCCACGTCGATTTCACCGCCATCGCCGAAGCGGGTCACGCTGCCGGGTTGGCGGTATCCGGTTACACCACCCAGGCCAATTTCCTGCTTGGCTGCGGCCTCGATACCCTGCTCGAGGCCAGTGATCCGGACGACACCGCCGCCCATCTCACACTGATGAGTGAAGCCAAGACGCTAATCTTGCCGGGGGAGATGGGCGAGTGCTTTCAGGCCATCGCCCTGACCCGCGGCGTCGAAAGGCCGCTGTGCGGTTTCAAACTGCGCGACCTGCGGGCGCGGCTCTAGGTCACCATCTGCTTCAATACCTTGCGTGCTTGCCAGCGCGGGAACGGGCCGGCAAACTGGCCGTCCACCAGGGGTTCCGGCCGAGCGGCGCAAAGATGCCGGCGGACCGGACTGGAGGCCAATTGCCCACGATTGTGATCGTCGACGACCAGTCGACCAGTCGCCGGCTCCTTGGCGAGCTGATGCGCAAGGTCGATACCGATGTGCGGGTCGTCGATTTCGGAACGGCGGAACAGGCGCTCGCCTGGGCCCGGGACGAGGTCTGTGACCTTGTCCTGACCGACTACAAGATGCCGGGCATCGACGGCGTCGAGTTCACCCGCCTTCTGCGCCGCCTTCCTGGCTACCGGGAAGTCCCGCTGGTGATGATCACCATCGTCGAGGATAAGGCGATCTGCTACGAGGCGCTGGAGGCCGGTGCCACCGACTTCCTGACCAAGCCGGTCGACCACTTCGAGTGCCTGGCGCGCTGCCGCAACCTGCTGACGCTGCGTCGACAGCAGAAGATCATCGCCGACCGCGCCGCCTGGCTCGAGCAGCAGGTGCAGCTGGCGACCCGGCAGATCCTGCAACGCGAACGCGAGACCCTGCTGCGCCTGGCGCGAGCCGGCGAGCACCGCGACGAGGACACCGGCAACCACGTACTGCGCGTCGCCCATTTCTCGCGCCTGATCGCTGAGGGCCTCAGCTTGCCCGAGGCCGAGTGCGAGATCATCGAGTGTGCCGCGCCGATGCACGACATCGGCAAGGTCGGCATTTCCGACACCATCCTGCTCAAGAACGGCCGCCACACCCCGGAAGAGCGCGAGGTGATGAAACGCCACTCGCTGATCGGCTACGAGATCCTCAAGGACAGCCCGTCGAAGTACCTGCAGAGCGGGGCGATCGTCGCTCTGAACCACCACGAGCGCTTCGACGGCGGCGGCTACCCACGTGGCCTGGGCGGCGAGGCTATCCCGCAGATCGCGCGCGTCGTCGCCGTGGCCGACGTCTACGATGCGCTGACATGCGTGCGTCCGTACAAGGAGGCGTGGCCGAGCGAACGCGCTTTCGAGCTGCTGGCCAGCGAACGGGGGCGCCACTTCGACCCCGACTGCCTGGACCTGTTCCTCGGCAACGAGGCGAAGGTGATCGAGATTCAGACCCGGCTCGCCGACGAGCTGCCGGCCGTTGCCGAAAACGCCCAGGCGATCCCCTGAGCTGATGGACGCCCCGCGCAACCCAACCCTGTTGGCGCGCTTTGCCGCTCGTTTCCACGGCCGCCTCGACAGCGAGCACGAGCAGGCACTGATCCGTATCGCTCTCGGTTTGCTGCTGGTCAGCTACCTGACCGTGTCGGTCCTGGCCGACAGGGCCGTCGACGGCACCGACCGGGCGTTGCTGGTGGCGGTGGTGCTGTTTATCACCGGCGCGTTCGGAATCCTCGGCTGGATCGCCTGGGCCCCCCTGCCGTCGCCGCCGCGGCGCATCGCCGGCATGCTGGTTGATTTCGGTGCCACCAGCGTGGCGCTCTACCTCGCCGGCGAGGCGGCGACCCCGCTCTACGGGGTCTACCTCTGGGTGGTGGTCGGCAACGGCTTCCGTTACGGCTCGCGTTACCTCTACCTGGCGATGGCCCTCAGCCTGATCGGGTTCGGGACGGTATTGCTGACCAGTAACTTCTGGGCCGGTCACCGGGTGCTCGGCATCGGCCTGCTGGTGACGCTGCTGGTGCTACCGTTCTACATCGCCACCCTGATCCGGCGCCTCGAGGAGGCGGTCGACCGGGCGCGGCTGGCGAGCGAGGCCAAGAGCCGCTTCGTCGCCAACATGAGTCACGAGATGCGCACGCCGCTGAACGGCGTCATCGGCATGTCCGACCTGCTGATGGATACCCGGCTCTCCAGCGAGCAGAAAGATTTCGCCCGCACCATCCAGGCGTCGGCACGTACGCTGCTGACCCTGATCGACAAGGTGCTCGACCTGGCGCGGATCGAGGCCGACAAGGTGGCGATGGAAGAGATCGATTTCGACCTCCACGCCCTGGTCAATTCAACGGCGCGGATGCTCGCGCCACAGGCGGCGGCCAAGGGGCTCGACTGCCAGGTGCACATCGACCCGAAGACCCCGTTCCTCTGCCACGGTGACGCGCAGCACCTGCGCCAGGTGCTGATCAACCTGGTCGGCAACGCCATCAAGTTCACCGAGAAGGGGACCATTGAGATCCGGGTCACGCCGGTGGTCGAGGAGGCCGGGTCGGTGACCGCGCGGTTCGAAGTGATCGACACCGGGGTCGGGATCCCGCCCGAGGTGCGCAATCGGGTGTTCGACAGTTTCACCCAGGCCGACGAGACCACCACGCGCCGCTTCGGCGGCACCGGTCTCGGCACCACCATCGCCCGTCAGCTGGTCGAGCGGCTCGGTGGCCGCATCGGTTTTGACAGCGAGGTCGGCAAGGGCACCACCTTCTGGTTCGAGCTCACCCTGGGCAAGCAGCCACCGGTCGAGGAGCTTGGCCAGCAGGCACGGGTGAATCTCGAGGCAACCCGTGTGTTGCTGCTGGCGGTGGAGGCGAACGAACTGCACGAGGTACTGCGCGGTTGGGGCATCGAGCCGTGCATCACCGCCACCAGCGCCGAGACGTTCACCCAGCTGGCCGACGGACTGCGCGGCGACCTGCCCTACCAGATCGTGCTGGTCGAAGGCTCGGCACTCGACTTCTCGCCGCTCGAGTTCGCCGCGCTGCTGCGCGACGATTCACGCTTCCACGAGGTTTCGGCAATCCTGCTCGGCCGGACCACCGGCACCGCTGAGGTCGACCTGCTGCATGCCGGCTATTCGTCGGTGCTCGGTGTGCCGTTCGACAAGCGGCTGCTGTACAACGCCCTGCACGCCGCACGCACCGAGCACGAGCCGATCGGAGGGGTGGTGCGTCTGGCGGAGCGGCTGCATGAACCGGCAATCGCACGCCGCCAACTCGACATCGCGCTGGCCGAGGACAACCCGACCAACCAGAAAGTGCTGTCGTTGTTGCTGCGCCGGGCCGGTCACCGGGTCAAGCTGGCCGGCAACGGCGAGGAACTGCTCGACCTGCTCGAGGCGGGGCGCTTCGACCTGGTGATCGCCGACATCCAGATGCCGGAGATGGGCGGCATCGAGGCGTTGAAGTTGCACCGGGTGCTCGAGGCCGGTCAGCCACGGACCCCGTGGCTGGTGCTGTCGGCCAACGCCACCCGTGAGGCTGACGAAGAGGCCCATGCCGCCGGGGCCGACGCCTACCTGAGCAAGCCGGTGGAGACGGCCACGCTGCTACAGGCCGTCGACCGCCTGGCCGAGCCCGGAACGGTCTCGGAGTCGGCTGTCGCCACCGGGCAGGAGTTGGCAACAGACGACAGGCCTCCAGCTGAAACCGAGGAGTCGAACAGCTTGCTCGAAGAGCGCGTGCTGCAGCACATCGAGCAGCTCGGTGGTGCCGACGGCTTCCTCGCCGAGCTGTTCGCCGGTTTCATCAGCGACGCCCGCGGCTTGCAGCAGAAGGTGGTCGCGGATGTCGAGGTCGGCCGTTTCCGTCAGGCGCGCGACGAACTGCATGCCCTGCGTGGCTCGGCCGGCAGTGTCGGCGCCCAGGGGCTGTTCGCCGCCTGTGGCCGGCTTTCCGGCCTGTGCCGAGAACAGCGGCACGGCGATGCCAGGGCCGCCGCTGCCGCCCTGGCATTGCTGATCGACCGTACAGCCGAGGCCTTCAGCGCCCGCCGTGAACAGGCGCGAGACACCAGCGCCTGACCGGTCTGGTTGTCAGGCGCTCTGCGCCTGGCGGCCGGTGTCTGCCACCGGGGCCGTGACCCGGTTCTGTGCCCGCACCAGCCGCTCGATCACCTTCATGTCCTTGGGACTCAGGGCCAGCGCCGCGTCGACCCAGATGTCGGTGATGTCGATCAGTTCTTGGTAGGAGATGCGGTGGGCGCGCTGGCGGGCGCGCTGCAACGCCAGGTAGCCGTTGCGCTGGCGCCGGTGCCGGTGGATGAACCGCGCCACCTCGTCGGGTCCGGCGCCGTCCTCGGCGACCACGTCGACGATGCCGAGTTCCATCAGCTCCTGCGCCGAGTAGAGGCGGCCGCTGAGGATCATCTGCTCGGCCTGGTGTGGCGTGACCCGGCGGCAGAGCAGGTTGTAAGCGCCCATTCCCGGGAACAGGTTGAACAGGATCTCCGGCAGACCGAGCTGGGCACTGGCCTCGGCGATGATCACGCTGCTCGACAGCGCCGCTTCGAAGCCGCCACCGAGCGCCTGGCCACGCACCAGCGAGATGGTGGTGATCGGCAGCTGGTAGTTGACGGCGTTCGGATAGAGGACGTCGATGCAGGCGCGGCCGTAGGCGGCGAGGGCGCCACGGTCACGCTGGCGGATCCAGTCGAGGAAGCGGTTGAGGTCGCCGCCGAGGTTGAAAATGCCGGGCACCGACGAGGTCAGCACCTGGTAGTGGACCTGCCTCAGTTCTCCCTCGTGCCGCAGCTTGCCCCCATGGTTCTCGAGGGTGCGCTGGTACTTGCGCAGTTCGTCCAGCAGTTGCGGCGTGAAACAGGGCCGCGGCTCGGACTGCATGTCGAGCCAGATGACGCCGTCCTCGGGATCGAACCGGGTCGTCAGCTGCTGGAACAGCGCATGAATAGAGGCGTGGTGGTTGCTATCGTTATGATTCATCAGGAAATACCCCTTGTTTTCTTTTATGTCATCGGCCACTCCCTTGCATTATTTTCACCGGTCCATGGTTCGATCACTGTACCGTCAACCGGCAGATTGTGATGTCGGATTAATACGACAGACCGGGATAGCTCCGGTCCGGAATCGCCAGGCGGGGCGGAGTTGGAAATCAGGTCGGATCGGGCAGGCCGTCGAGTGCGGCGAGGCGACGGGCACGTAATTCGGTGGCGATGGCCGATCCTTCAAGACCGGCCGCGGCCAGGTCGCCGGCGGTGACCGAGGCGGCCACGGCCTGGGCGGCAGCGAGCCGTTCGCCCGGCGGGTAGGGCTGCTCTGGGTAGGCCTCGTCGTTGGCCTGGACAGCAAGTACCAGGTCGGCAAGGCGCTCGGGGCGGCGGAAGGCGTCGAGGCGCTCGAGGAGGTCGAGCAGCGGTTCGGGTTCGAGCGTGGCGGCAGAGCGGACCGCGGCATGGTGCCGGGCGCCGAGCCGGCCGAGATCGCGGAAGGTGTTCGGTGCCCGCAGCCGGTCGCAGAGCGATTCCACCGGTTCAGCCCGGTCGAAGCCGAGGACCAGGGCGGCGAAGCGGATCTCGTGACGGTCGCTCAACTTCACCGCGCGCATAAGAGCATGCAGCGCCGGAGGCTGTGGAGCCTCGCCGTCATGGGTTGATGGCACGGGACCGAGCAGGCGGTCGATCTCCGGCAGCACATGGGCCAAGGCGCCGCAGAGCTGCAGCACCTCGAAAAAGCGGCCCGGGGTAGCGGAACCGAGGGCGCGTACCAACTCCGCCCAGACCCGTTCCGGGGTCAGGGCGTCGACCTCGCCATCGGCGACCATTTGGCACATCAGTTTCTGGGTCGCGTGGCTGACGCGGAAACCCTGCTGGGCGAACTGGGCGGCGAAGCGGGCGCAGCGCAGCACCCGGACCGGGTCCTCGACGAAGGCTGGCGAGACGTGCCGCAGCCGACCCAGGCGCAGATCATCGGCACCGCCGAAGGGATCGATCAGGGTGCCATCGGCGGTCTGGGCGATGGCATTGATGGTCAGGTCGCGGCGCCGCAGGTCTTCCTCGAGGGTCACCTCCGGGCTGGCGTGGACGGTGAAACCGCGGTAGCCGGGCGCCGACTTGCGCTCGGTACGCGCCAGGGCGTACTCGTCACCAGTCTCGGGGTGGAGAAAGACCGGGAAGTCGCGTCCGACCTGGCGGTAGCCGGCCGCCAGCATCTCCTCGGCCGTCGTTCCGACGACGACCCAGTCGCGTTCGTCGGGCTCGATCCCGAGCAGGCGGTCACGTACCGCACCGCCGACCAGATAGGTTTCCATCGGGGCATGGTAGCGGTGCGTGCTATTTTCCCCAAGCATGGGATGGCACCACATCGTGATCCTGCTTCTGGCCCTGGTTACCGGCGGCTGTACCACGTTCGGTTACTACGCCGGTGCGGCCAACGGCCAGCTCGAGCTGATGCGCGCGGCGCATCCGGTAAAGGAACTGCTCGCTGATCCCGCCACCGATCCGGGTTTGGCCGAACGGCTGCGGACGGCGCGGGCGATGGTCGATTTCGCCGGTGATGAGCTCGGCCTGCCGGCCGGGGGCAGCTACGCCGACTACGCTGCCATCGACCGCCCGTTCGTCGCCTGGAACGTCTTTGCGGCACCGGAATTCTCGCTGCAGCCCGAACAGTGGTGCTACCCGCTGGTTGGCTGCCTCGCCTACCGCGGCCATTTCGACCCGGCCGCCGCCGCACACGATGCCGACCGCCAACGCGCACTGGGCCACGATGTCCACGTCGGTGGCGTACTTGCCTACTCGACGCTGGGCTGGTTCGACGACCCGCTGCTCGACACCTTCCTTTTCCGACGCGACGACCGCCTTGCCGCGCTGCTGTTCCATGAGCTCGCTCACCGGCGGTTGTTCGTTTCTGGCGATACCCTGTTCAACGAATCGTTCGCCACCGCAGTCGCCATCGAGGGGGTGAGCCGTTGGTTGGAAAGGCGTGGCGATGGTGATCTGCTGGTACGGCGCGAGGTCGAATCGGTGCGTCGCCAGGCTGTGGTCGACCTGCTGCTGGAGCTGCGCCAGAAACTCGAGCGGCTCTACGCCTCGGGTGCGGATGAGGCGGTGATGCGCCACGATAAGGCCGGGCTGATCGCTGCTGCACAGGCCGACTACGCTGGATTGCGTGCCGACTGGGACGGCGATGCCGGTTACGATGCCTGGATGGCGGGCGGCCTGAACAACGCCAAGCTCAACACCGTCGGCCTCTATCATCGCCTGGTGCCCGCATTCCGGGCGCTGCTGGTACAGCACGGCGGGGAGTTCGAGGCCTTCTACGTCGCCGTCGAGGCGCTGGCCGCGATGCCAGAGGCACGCCGCCTCGCCCGGCTCGAGGAGCTGGCGCCGCTCTGGGGCGACGGTCCCGGGTCTCGGCAAGGCCCCTCGCCGGTGACCAGGAGGCCAGCGATTCAAAGGGCTTACGGCACCGTTGCCTACCGCCCAACGGCCACAGCCGGGCTAGACTGAAAGCGGGCGGTGGCGCACGGGACGCGCCAGGGGAACCGTTGAGATGAACAGAGCCTGGAACCGATTGCTAACACTGGCTGCGGTCGTCGTTGTCATGGCTGCCGTGGCCTGGTGGTTCTCCCGTTCCCAGCCGATCGCCGCGACACTGGTCACGGTGGCCTACGGGCCGGTCGAGTCGCTGGTCGCCAACACCCGTGGGGGGACGGTCAACGCTTGCCGGCGGGCGCGCCTGGCCCCTGCGGCCGGGGGCACCATCGAGGTGCTGGCGGTACGCGAAGGTGACGTGGTCAAGCCGGGCCAGCTGCTGCTGAGCCTGTGGAACCGTGACCTGCTCGCCCAGGTGACGCTGGCCGAGAGCGAGGCGCGTGCCGCCCAGTCCAACACCGTCCAGGCGTGCCTGCGGGCCGAGGTCGGTCGCCGCGAGGCCGACCGCCTGGTGCAGTTGCGCAAGAACAAGCTGATCTCCGAGGAGCGCACCGACCAGGCGGTGACCGAGGCCGCGGTACGTGATGCGGCCTGCACGGCGGCCCGTGCCCAGGCCGAGGTGGCGCGCAGTCGCATCGCCGTCGCCCGCGCGGCGCTGGAGCGGAGTGAGATCCGTGCCCCGTTCGCCGGCATCATCGCCGAGGTGACCGGCGAACTCGGTGAGTTCGTGACGCCGTCACCGCCTGGTATCCCGACCCCGCCGGCGGTGGACCTGGTCGAGTCGGGTTGCCTCTACGTCAGCGCACCCATAGATGAGGTCGACGCCCCCGAAGTGCGTCGCGGCATGCCGGCACGGGTGACGCTGGACGCCTTCCGCGGGCGCCATTTCAGCGGCGAAGTGCGTCGCGTCGCCCCCTACGTCCGCGAACTGGAGAAGCAGGCGCGCACGGTGGAGATCGAGATCGAACTGGCGCCGGGCGAGCTTGGCGGCCTGTTGCCGGGTTACACCGCCGACGTCGAGGTGCTGCTCGAGGTGCGTGAGAAGGTGCTGCGGGTGCCGACCGCCGCCGTCACCAGCGGCGACCGGGTGCTGCGCTACCGACCCGCCGATAGCACGCTCGAAGACGTTGAACTGAGCGTCGGGCTGCGTAACTGGCAGTTCGTCGAGGTGCTGGATGGACTCGCCGCCGGCGACCGGCTGGCGCTGCCTGACGAAGGAGTGGCCGCCGGCGCCACGGTGTCGCCGCGGGATCCTGGCCCGGACCGATGATCGAACTCGCCGGGATCGACCGCGAGTTCGAGGTCGGCGAGCAGACGGTCCATGCCCTGCAGGGAGTGGACCTGGAGGTCGCCGCCGGTGAGTACCTGTCGATCATGGGACCGTCGGGCTCCGGCAAGTCGACGCTGCTCAACGTCATCGGCCTGCTCGATCGGCCGTCACGAGGACACTACCTGCTCGACGACGTGGACGTGACCGCGCTCGACAGCGCAGGGCGGGCCGAGGTGCGCCGCGACAAGGTCGGCTTCGTCTTCCAGTTCTTCCACCTGGTGCCGCGGCTGACGGCGGCCGACAACGTCGCCCTGCCGTTGGTGCTGGCTGGCATCGCCCCGGCAGAGCGCCGCGAGCGCGTGGCCGTGGCGCTCGAGAGCCTCGGCCTCGCTGAACGCGCCGACCACCGTCCGGATCAGCTCTCCGGCGGTCAGCGACAGCGAGTCGCCATTGCCCGCGCGACCATCATGGGTCCGCGGTTGCTGCTCGCCGACGAACCGACCGGTAATCTCGATCGCCACTCCGGCGCCGAGGTGCTCGACCTGATCGAGGCACTGCACGCTGACGGTCTGACCCTGCTGGTGGTGACTCACGATCCAGAGATCGGCCGCCGCGCGTCGCGCCGCATCCGCGTCGTTGACGGCTGGGTCGAGGAGCACGCTGGATGACCGCCACCGACCGCTTCCGTTTTGCCTGGGATGCGCTGCGCGGCTTCCGCATGCGTACCGCACTGATGCTGCTGGCGATGGCCATCGGGGTCGCCTCGGTGGTGCTGTTGACCGGCCTCGGCGAGGCGGCGCGGCGCTATGTCATCGGCGAGTTCTCGAGCCTCGGCACCGACCTGCTGGTAGTGCTGCCGGGGCGTTCGGAGACCGTCGGAGGGCCGCCGCCTCTGCTCGGCATTACGCCACGTGACCTGACTCTCGATGACGCTCTGGCGCTGCTGCGTGACCCGGCGGTGGCGCGGGTAGCGCCAATCGTCATCGGCTCGGTGCCGGTGACTACCCCCGGTCGTGAGCGTGAGTCGATGGTGGTCGGAACCACGGCCGATTTTGCGCCCATCCGCCGCATCGAGGTGGTGCGCGGCCAGTTCCTGCCGGTCGGCGATCCGCGTCGGGCGCGGCCGGTCTGCGTCATCGGCCAGACCATCGAGCGTGAGCTGTTCGGTGGCGCCCAAGCCGTAGGCGACACCCTTCGGCTCGGCGATCGCCGTTGCCGCGTGGTCGGCGTTCTGGCGTCGAGCGGCCGTTCGCTCGACCTGCAGCTGGACGAACTGATCCTGGTGCCGGTGGCCACCGCCCAGGCGCTGTTCGACGCCCCGTCGCTGTTTCGCATCCTGGTGCAGGCGCGTGACCGCACGGCCCTGGAGCGCGCGCGCGACGCCATCCTGGCGACCGTCCGCGCGCGCCACGACGGCAAGGACGACGTCACCGTGATCACCCAGGACGCCATGTTGGCGACCTTCGACCGCATCCTCGGCACGCTGACCCTGGCGGTCGGTGGCATCGGTGCCATCAGCCTGGCCGTAGCCGGCATCCTGATCATGAACGTGATGCTGGTGGCGGTATCGCAACGCACCGCGGAAATCGGTCTGCTCAAGGCGCTCGGCGCGCCACCCAGTCAGATCCTCGGCCTGTTCCTCGCCGAGTCGGGCCTGCTGGCGCTTGGCGGGGCACTGCTCGGTCTCGGGGTCGGGCTGGTGGTTGCAACTCTGCTCGGCCAGTTCTACCCGGCGCTCGATTTCGCCGCTCCAGCCTGGGCGCCACCGGCAGCCTTGTTGCTGGCGCTGGGCATGGGCCTGCTGTTCGGCGCCCTGCCGGCGCGCCACGCGGCCCATCTCGATCCGGTCGCGGCACTGGCGCGGAGGTAGCCATGCGCCTCACCGACCAGGCACAAATGGCATGGCGTGGCGTCCTCGCCCACCCGCTGCGCAGCGCCCTGACCATGCTCGGGATCGGGGTTGGTATCGCGGCGGTGGTGCTGCTGACCTCCATCGGCCAGGGGGTGCGCGGGTTCGTCCTTGGCGAGTTCACCCAGTTCGGTACCAACCTGATGGGAGTGATGCCCGGCCGCACCAGCACCTTCGGCATGTCGGCGGCGGTGGTCCATACCACCCGGCCGCTGACACTCGACGATGTCGACGCCTTGGCGCGCCTGCCACGGGTGGTCGCCGTGGTCCCGGCCGTGCAGGGCAATGCCGACATCGAGTGGACGGGACGCCGGCGTCAGTCGATGGTATTCGGTGTCGGTGCCAGCGCGCCCGAAGTGTGGCGACTGGAGGTGGCCGAAGGGCGCTTTCTCGATCCGGGCGCGTCCGGCGCGGAACGGGCCCAGGCGGTGCTCGGCGAACGGCTGCGGCGCGAACTGTTCGGTGACGGCCCGGTTCTCGGCCAGGCGGTGCGCATCGGTGGTGAGCGTTACCGGGTCGTCGGCGTCATGGCGGCCAAGGGGCAGTTGCTCGGGTTCGACATGGACGACACGGTCTACATCCCGGTGGCGCGGGCCCTGCGCCTGTTCGACCTCGGCGGGGTGCACGAGATCGACCTGCTCTACGCCGCCGGTAGCGATGTCGACCAGCTCGAGAAGTCGGTGACAGAAAGGCTTGTCGCACGTCACGGCCAGGAGGACTTCACCGTGGTGACGCAGCAGCAGATGCTCGACGTGCTCGACTCGGTGCTTGGTGTGCTCACCTTCGCCGTCGGGGCACTGGGCGGTATCTCGCTGCTGGTCGGGGGTGTCGGGGTGCTGACCATCATGACCATCGCCGTGACCGAGCGCACGGCCGAGGTAGGGCTGTTGCGCGCGCTCGGTGCCGGTCAATGGCAGGTGCTCGGCATGTTCCTCGGCGAGGCGGTGGTACTGGCCGCACTGGGAGGTGCCCTCGGGCTGCTGCTCGGCCTTGGTGGTGCGCTGTTGCTCGGGCTGTTGGTGCCGGCCCTGCCGGTCGCGGTATCGCTGTTTTACCTCGCGCTGGCCGAGGGATTGGCGGTGGTCATCGGCCTGCTGGCCGGGGTCGTCCCGGCCCGTCGCGCGGCCAGCCTCGAACCGGTGCAGGCACTGCGCGCCGAGTAATCGTCTGTTACGGGCTCAGCGCCTGGCGTGGCGGCGCAGTCCGCTGTAACGCGGGTTCTTCTGGCGCCGGCCGAGGTAGCCTGGCACGACCTGCTCGATGGTTGCCGGGGTGCGGCCGAAGATTTCCGGGAACGGGCCGCTGCAGACGCTGTCGACCCTGGTCGAGGCGACATTGTCGCGCGAGAACGGCTTGCCCGGGACCCACTCCATGAACCAGGCCTGCAGGTTCGACAGGCTTTCGCCGAGCGGCATGACCCAGCGGCACATCGCGGCCTGACGGGCGGTGTACTCGACCAGCTGGTGCAGGCTCCAGACCTCCGGGCCGCAGAGATCGTAGCGCTGGCCGAAGGTGGCCGGGTCGCCCAGCGCCTGGACAAAGCAGTGGGTCACGTCGTCGACCCAGACCGGGGCGAAGCGGGCCTTGGCACAGGCCAGTGGGAAGACCGGGCCGTACGCGAGCAGGCCGGCGAAGCGGCTGAACAGCCCGTCACCCGGACCGAAGATCACCGACGGCCGGAAGCTGGTGACGGCGAGGTCGGTGCCATGGGCGGCATGCACCAGTGCCTCGCCGCGGCCCTTGCTGCGCAGGTAGTGGCTCGGGCCGTCGGGGCCGGCATTGAGAGCGCTCATGTGCAGCAGGCGTCCGACGCCTGCCTTGTGACAGGCGGCGACGATCCGTTCCGGCAGGGTGACATGGGCTGCCTCGAAACCGCTGCCGTCGCGGGCGCGCTCGTTGAGAATGCCGACCAGGTTGACCACCGCCGTGCAGCCGGAGAACGCGGTGGCCAGGGCCTCGACGCTGTCGCTGTCTACCTCGTCGACGGTCACCCGTGGCATGACCAGCAGTTCGCGGTGACGCTCACGGCGTCGGGTCAGGACGCGGACGGTGTGCCCCTCGTCATGCAGCCGACGAACGAGGTGGCGGCCGACGAAACCGGTGCCGCCGAGGACGCAGAGGGTATGCTTGGACATGGGCTCAATTCTCGGGAAGGGGGCCTAAACACGGGATTTTTATACTAGTATGGTAACGCATAATAATTATTAAGGATGGGGATCCAATGGCACTGCGCTCGACATCGCCACTCGACGGATCGACGTTGTCGGTATTCAAGGAATGGACCGGGTACAAGCTCCGCGAAACGCTTGACGAGGTCGCGACCGGCACGGCCGAGTGGTGCACCCTGGCACTGGCTGAGCGTGCCGAACGCCTGGTGCAGGTCGCCGGCATGCTGCGCAGCGACAAAGGCGAACTTTCGCGCCTGATCTCGTTCGAGATGGGCAAGTTGCGCAGCGAGGCCATGCAGGAGGTGGAAGACTGCGCGCTGCTGTGTGAGCACCTGGCGCGTGTCGCCGGCGACTACCTGGGACAAGGGCAGCTGGCCGACAGCGACGGTCACCGCGTGACACTCGACCATGCGCCGTTCGGCATCGTGCTGGCGATCACGCCGCGCTACGCCCCGTTCTGGCTGGTGTTCCGCGTCGCCATACCGGCGCTGCTGGCCGGCAACGGCGTGGTGTTGAAGCACGCCAGCGCGGTGACCCAGTGCGCCATGGCGATCGACGAGCTGCTGCGCGAAGGGCTCGGTGCATCCGCCGCCTTTCGTACGCTGCAGATCAATGCCGCCCAGGTCCCGAGTGTGATCGCCGCGCCGATGGTCTCGGCGATCAGTTTCTGCGGCAGCGCCCGTGCCGGCCGCGAGGTGGCCGCACTGGCCGGCGAAGAGGGCAAGAAGGTGACCCTGCACCTCGGTGGCAGCGACCCTTTCATCGTCCTTGCCGACGCCGATCTCGACCGAGCCATTCCGGCCGCATTTGCCGCCCGCTTCACCAATGCCGGCCAGCGTGCGGCGGCGGCTAAGCGTTTCATCGTCGCCGAGGAGTTGGCCGATGCCTTCGTCGAGCGGCTGTTGCAGCCGGTCGAGTCCGATCTGATCTATGGCGACCCGATGCAGGAGACAACCCGCTTCGCTCCGCTGGCGAGCCACGAGCTCCGTGACCGCCTGCATCGCCAGGTCTCCGGCTCGCGCACCCAGGGCGCGCGCGTCGTCACCGGCTGTATGCCTGGTGAGCCGCCGGGCGCTTTTTACCAGGGTTCGATCCTCGATCATGTCGCTCCCGGCATGCCGGCCTACGATGAGGAGTTGTTCGGTCCCGTGGCGGCGATAATCCGCGTCGCCGACGATATTGATATGGCCGAGATCGCCAATCACGCCCCGATCGGAATCGGCGCCAGCGTCTGGTCGGCCGACCCGGAACGGGCGCTCGGGATCGGCCAGCGGCTGCGCTGCGGCCAGGTCTACATCAACGCCCCGGTGGCCGAAGACTCGGCCATTCCGGCCGGCGGGGTCGGGCCATCCGGTTTTGGACGCCTTCTGGGCGAGGCAGGATGTCGCGAATTTACCAGCACCAAGGCATTGATATTCGGCTAATTTATCGGTTTATCGCAACTCCGTTTATACATCCATAAGCTGCCGCAACGGCAACGATAAAATCCACTTATGGGTGGCTAGATAAATTCACTTGGATTTTCGCGTGGCGATCACGCAAGGTGGCCCTCCCGTTCACAGCCCCGGCATTTCCGGTTGCCTGTTTACAGGGATAGTAACGAGGGGGAAGGAGCACCATGTCCACGCTGGTCAAGCCGCACGGCGGCGATGAACTCAAGCCGTTGCTGCTTACGGGCGCCGAGCTCGAGGTCGAGCGCGCGCGCGCCGCGACCCTGCCGCGGGTCCCGCTCAGTTCGCGTGAGGTGGGCGACCTGATCATGCTCGGCATCGGCGGTTTCACCCCGCTCGACGGTTTTATGACGCGCCTCGACTGGGAGCGGGTCTGCGACGCCATGCAGACCGCGAGTGGCCTGTTCTGGCCGATCCCGATCACCCTCTCCGCCGACCGGGCCCTGGCCGACAGCCTCAACGAGGGTCAGGAGGTCGCGCTGGTCGACCCCGAGCGTGACGAGATCATGGCG
>CAXMPC010000053.1:0-3751 GCA_964195335.1 uncultured Gammaproteobacteria bacterium
TCACGCCGCGGCAGCTGCCAGGCGGCGCACGAACCCGGCCACGGCCTCGATCGTCGCCTGCTCACGATCACGCTGCGGCGAATGGCCGCAATTCTCCAGTAGTAACGACTCGGCGCCCGCCCCGGCAACGATGGCATCGACCTGGGCGCCGGTACCGTACTCGTCGTCGATGCCCTGAACGGCAAGTACCGGCACGTCGATGTCGGGCAGGTAAGACTCCAGGTTCCAGCGCATGAATTCCGGTTCGAGCCAGGCCCTGTTCCAGCCCCAGAATGCGCAGTCGACATTGCTGCCGTGGTAGCGCGCCAGCCGTTCACGCAGGCCATCGTGTTCGTAGGCGTCTTTCGCCGCGGCGATCGAGGTCACGCTCAACTCTTCGCAGAAGACGTGGCCGGCGAGCGTCACCACGCCACGCAGTGGCGGGGCCTTTGTGCCGCCGGCGTAGACCAGGGCGATGGAGCCACCATCTGAGTGGCCCACCAGAACGCAGTCGCGGACACGGGCGGTGGCGAGGAGCGCGGGCAGCACCTCGAGTGCCTCGTCGTGCATGTAGGTAAGCGGCCGTGGTAGGGGGCAGGGGTCGGAGCGGCCGTAGCCGAGACGCGAGTAGACAAGGACACCGTAGCCGGTCGCCGCGGCGAGCTTGCCGGGCAAGTCACGCCACATGTCGACACAACCCAGCCCCTCGTGCAGCAGCACCAGGGTCGGAGCCGCGTCGGGCAGCGGACCCCACCAGGCGGCCTCGAGCCGGCGGCCACCGACATGGAGGTCGAGCGACTGGCGGACGGCTGTTGCACTCGTTCCCATCCAATCACCCCAGTGCGTGAGCCAATGCCTGGCGCGCGGCCGCCTCGAGACCGAGTTCACCCCGGTGCACCGCCGTGCAGAGCGCGGCGACAGCCGAGTCTCCGCCGTTCAGCAGCCGTCCCCGAACCTGTTCGCCGGCGAGCCGTGCAATGACGTGGCGCAGGCGTCGCTCGGGGTCACGTGCCGGTCCGTCCGCGCCCGGACCCGCGAGGCAGGCATCAACGAGTTCGCCGATGCCCTCGCCGCGGGTGGCCGAGGTGCCGAGTACCGGGCGTTCGCGGCCGAACACCGCCAGCATGCCGTGCAGCTGGTTGAGCGTCTCCGCCGCCCCGGGCAGGTCGGCCTTGTTGACCACCAGCAGGTCGGCAATCTCGAGAATGCCGGACTTCATGGCTTGGACATCGTCGCCGAGTCCCGGCGCGCAGAGCACCACCCGGACCTGGGCGAGGTCGACGATTTCGGTTTCCGACTGCCCGGTGCCGACCGTCTCGACGACCACCACGTCGTAACCGGCGGCGTCGAACAGGTCGACCACCCAGGCCGTGCTGCGTGACAGGCCGCCCAGGTGCCCGCGTGCCGCCAGCGAGCGGATGAAAATGCGCGGGTCGGCGGCGTGGCGGTCCATGCGCAGGCGGTCGCCAAGGATGGCGCCACCGGTGTAGGGGCTGCTCGGGTCGACGGCGACCACGGCGACCCGCAGGTCGCGTGCCAGCAATTCGCCGAGGCAGGCACCAACCAGGGTCGACTTGCCGGCTCCGGGCGGGCCGGTCAGGCCGATGACGCGGGCATGGCCGAGATGACCGTCGAGGCGGCCGAGCAGTTCCAGGCCGGCCGTGGTCTCGTTCTCGACCGCGGTCAGTGCGCGCGCCAACGCCCGCCGGTCGCCGGCGAGCAGGGCATCCAGATCGACGGCTCCCTTTGTCACCGGGTCAGACCATCGCCAGTGGCTGGCCGAAACCGAGTTCGTCCTGCAGCCGGGCGACGATCTCGCCCTGGGTCAGTCCGGTGTCGGTCGCCGCGACCACCGCGGCGAACAGGTTGGCATTCGGATCACGTGCCGCGCTGACCAACGCGGCCTCGGCATCGCTAACCGCGACCGGGTCGCGTTCCGCCTTGTAGACGCGAAGCCGGTCGACCAGGGCGGCGATGGCGGCCGGGTCGGGCCGCTCCAGCGGCACCCGCTCATCCGGCTTGTCCGGGGCGACGTAGGCGTTGACGCCGACGATCTTCTGCTCGCCACGTTCGATCCGTCCCTGGAAGGCGATGGCCGAGTCACCGACCAGGCGCTGCACCAGTCCCTGTTCGACGGCGGCATACATGCCGCCGACGGCATCGATTTCGGCGATCACCGCCTCGATCTCGGCCTCCATCTGGTCGGTAAGGTTTTCGACGTAGTAACTGCCGCCGAGCGGGTCGATGACGTCGGCCAGTCCCGCCTCTTCGCGCAGGATGTTCTGGGTGTTGATGGCGATACGCGCCGCGTCCTCGGTCGGAGTCGACAGCACCTCGTCGTAACTGTCGGTGTGCAGCGACTGCAGGCCACCGAACAGTCCGGCGATCGCCTGTGCGGTGACCCGGGCGATGTTGTTCAGCGGTTGTTGGCGGGTCAGGTCGACACCCGAAGTCTGGGCGTGAAACTTGAAGCGCCAGCTCTTTGGATCACGTGCGCCGAGGCGATCGCGGGTGATGCGTGCCCACAATCGGCGGCCGGCGCGGAACTTGGCGATCTCTTCGAAAAAGCTGATCGAGATGTCGTAGAAGAAGGTGAACCGGGGCAGGAAGGCATCGGGGTCCATGCCACGCGCAAGGCAATCCTCGGCACACTGGATGGCAGTGCAAAGGGTGAACGCCATGGCCTGGGCCGGGGTCGCGCCGGCCTGCTGCATGTGCTGTCCAACCACGGAGAGCGGGTTCCAGTTCGGCACCTCGCGGCCGAGGAAGTCGATGGCATCGACCAGCACGCGGCGCGACCCGGGCAGGGCGAGACGGAAGAACATGTGGTTGGCGACGTAGTGCGACAGGTAGTCACTCTGGTTGGAAGTACCGCGCAGCGCCGTCCACGGCACCCCGCGATTTTTCGCCAGCACCAGCAACTGCGCCAGTAGCGTGAACGGCAGCGGGTCGTTGAGGCCAATCGACAGTTTCTCGATCGGGATGCCGTCGAGGGCCGCGGCGAAGTCCTCTGGGGTGTTGATCACCGTGCCGCAGGTGCCGAGCAGCAGCGGGTCGACGGTGTCGGCGTCGACGCCACGGTAGACGGAATTGCACGGGATCAGGCTGATCGCCGAGGTGCCGGCGTCGAGCAGGGTCTTCAGTCGTGCGTTGTAGTCGCTCGGTGTGCCGAGGCCGATCAGCTGGCGCTGAGTCCAGTGTCGTCCCCGGTGCATGCTCGGGTAGATGCCCCGGGTGAACGGTGCCTGACCGGGGTAGCCGAGCACGGCGTCGTGGCGCGAGGCGTCCCAGTCCAGCGGCGTGTAGAGCGGCTTGATCTCGATGCCGGAGCGGTTGTGCCGTGGCTCGGCCGCGCCGGGGATGGAGTCGAACTCCCGTTCCCACCGGTCGCGCCCGCTGTCGTTCGCCGCCGTTGGGGTGATCTTGTCGTGAGCTGACGAACTCATGCCGTCACCCCTTCACGCACCTCGGCGCAGAGCGTGGCGACGTCGCTGGCGATGGTCGTCAGGGCACTGCCCGGGTGGTAGACACGGGCCACACCGGCGGCGAGCAGCACCCGCTCATCGTCGTCAGGGACGATGCCGCCGACGATCACCGGGATTTCATCGAGCCCGGCTTCACGCAGCGCGTCCATCAACTGCGGCACGATCAAGTGGTCGGTGGCCAGCGAACTGAGACCGATCAGGTCGACGTCCTCTTCGGTGGCCAGCTTGACCACCGCCGGGATCGACTGCCATGGGCCGGTGTAGACGACTTCCATGCCGGCGTCGCG
>CAXMPC010000054.1:0-2689 GCA_964195335.1 uncultured Gammaproteobacteria bacterium
CGCCGGTTGCGCAACGGCCGCTGGATCAACATCTCCGAGTACCGCACCCAGGATGGCGGAACGGTCTGCATCCACACCGACATCACCGAGCGCCGTCGTGCCCAGCAGGATCTCCTGCGGCGAACCGCCCTGGTGCAGATGCTTCGCGAGATCGCACTGGAGACCAACGAGGCCGCCGACATCGAAGCCGCGATCCAGAGTTGCCTGGACAAGGTCTGTTTCCACTCCGGGTTCGTCCTTGGTCACGCCTACCTCCCGGACAGCGACGGTGATGACGCGAAGGAACTGCTGTCGACCGACCTCTGGACCATGCGTGACCCGGAACGCTACCGACCGTTCCGGGATATCTCGTCGGCCATGCGTTTCGGTCACGGTGTCGGCCTCCCAGGCCAGGTCTGGGCCAGCGGCAAGCCGGTCTGGATCGAGGACGTGCAGAACGACGCCAACTTTCCGCGTCGGCCGGTTGCCGAACGGGTAGGCATCCATGCTGCCTGCGCCTTTCCGGTGCTCGAGCAGGACCGGGTGGTCGCCGTGCTCGAGTTCTTCTCCGACCAGCCGCAACCTTGCGACACGGCGTTGCTCGATGCGGTCACCAGTCTGGCGACCCAACTAGGCCGGGTCACAGAGCGCAAGCGGTCGTTGATGGCGATGAACAAGCTGCGCCAGGCCGTCGAGCAGAGCCCGGTGATGGTCATGATTACCGACCTGCGCGGGGTGATCGAGTACATCAATCCGGAATTTTCGGCAATTACCTGTTACCGACCGGAAGAGGTGATAGGCCATACCCCGAACCTGCTGAAGTCCGGCCACACCGACACCGAAGCCTACGGCAAGATGTGGGCCCGGATCAGCAGCGGCCACGACTGGCGCGGCGAGTTTCGCAACCTCAAGAAAAACGGTGAGAGTTACTGGGCCGCGACCTCGATTTCACCGATCCGTGACCAGGACGGCACCATTACCCATTACCTCGGTATCGCCGAGGACATCAGCGAGCGCAAGGAGGCCGAGCAGCAGATCGAGCATCTGGCCCACTTCGACAGCCTGACCGAGTTGCCAAACCGGGCGTTGTTCCACGCCCAGTCACGGCAGATCCTCGCCGGCGCGAAACGCCACACCAACCCGGTCGCGCTGTTGATGCTCGACCTCGACGACTTCAAGGACGTCAACGATTCGCTGGGCCATGCGGTTGGCGACGAGTTGCTCAAGCTGGTTGCGACCCGGCTGCATTCAACCATGCGCCAGGGCGATATCGTCGCCCGTCTCGGCGGCGATGAATTCACCATGATCCTGCCCGACGTCGGCGGTCCCGATGCGGTCGACACGGCTGTCCGGCGCCTGATCGAAATTATTTCACAGCCTTATGTCCTCGAGGAGATCGACCTCTACGTCAGCGCCAGCATCGGTATCGCGATGTACCCGGATGACGGCCAGGACGTCGACGAGTTGCTAAAGCACGCCGATCTGGCGATGTACCGCGCCAAGGGTCGAGGACGCGGAACCTACAACTTTTTCATGTCTTCGATGGATCGCGAGGTGCAACAGCGCAAGACCATCGAGACGGCGATGCGTGCCGCCCTCGACAACGAGGAGTTCTACCTGGTCTACCAGCCGCAGATCGACGCCATCAATCACCGGGTGATCGGAGCCGAGGCACTGCTGCGCTGGAACCACCCCGAACAGGGGAACATGTCACCGGCCGAGTTCATCCCGGTAGCCGAGCGCAGCGGGTTGATCGTGCCGATTGGCGAATGGGTGCTGGAGCAGGCCTGCATGCAGGCCAAGCGCTGGCTCGACCGGGGTGACGACCCGATGACCGTCGCGGTCAACCTGTCTCCGATCCAGTTCAAGCACCATGATCTGCTTGGCATGGTCAGTGACGTGCTGAAGCGAACCGGGCTGCCACCGAGCGGCCTGAATCTCGAGATCACCGAATCGGTGGTCATGCAGGAGACCGAGACCAACCTTGGTTTGCTGCATGCACTCCGGGAGATGGGTGTCCACATCGTGCTCGACGACTTCGGCACCGGCTACTCGTCGTTGAGTTACCTGACGACACTGCCGGTGGACAAGATCAAGATCGATCGATCGTTCGTGGACGGCATCACCAGTGACCTGGTGCAACAGAGTATCGTCAAGACCATCGTCGAACTCGGCAATGCGTTGGGCAAGCGGGTCAACGTCGAGGGTGTGGAGACCCGGGAACAGCTCGACATCCTCAGCCGCAACCGGATCGATGAAATCCAGGGGTTCTACTTCAGTAAGCCGCTGAGCGTGGCCGATCTGGACCGGCTGATGGATGGGGAAGTCCAGCCGGTACTGCGCGCATCTCCGCCGCGTTGACACGTGGCAGATAGACAGGTGTCGTAGTATCGCTGCCAGGCGGAGTTGCTCTTCGCCCCATCCGCCATTCCCTACAGGTAGGACCGTGTGAAGCGCGCCAGGGCATTCTCATACCATTTGACCGGCACTCTCGCCCTGTTGGCCTTGCTCTCGCTGGCCGCCTACGCGGTCTGGTTTCCCTGGCCCTACTGGCGCGGCCAGGCCCTGCACGAATTGCTCCTGGTGGTATGGGTCGTGCAGCTTGGGCTCGGGCCGCTGCTCACCCTGATCCTGTTCAAGCCCGGCAAGCGTGGGATGAAACTGGATCTCGGTTTCATCGCCCTGGCACAGGCGGCCACGCTGGTGGTTT
>CAXMPC010000055.1:0-3973 GCA_964195335.1 uncultured Gammaproteobacteria bacterium
GGCGACCAGGCGATTTTCAGGGTCGTCGAGGTAGGGCTCGGCCAGCGCGGTCGCCTCGGGGTGCCGACCGAGAATGACGAGTAGCGCCGCGCGCCGCAGGGCCTCGTTGTCCCGGAATCCGGGGGTCGCCACCAGCCGATCCAGTTCCTCGAGCGCCTCTTCGATGTGGCCGAGGTCGCTTAGCGTCTGGACCAGATGGTCGCGCGCGATCAGGTGGCGCGGGTCGAGGTGCACCGCTTCGCGCAGTTGCACCAATCCGTGATGTTCATCACCGATCGAGGCGAGCACGCTGCCGTAATCGGTACGCAAGCCGGAGTGCCCTGGGTGACGTGCGACCGCGTCGCCAAGTTGGCGCACGGCTTCGTGCAATCGCTCCTGGGCGAGCAGGCTCATGCCCAGCGCGTGCTCGATCTCGGCCGGGCCCTGGCCGTCTTCCAGCGTTTCGCAGCAGAACTGCTCGGCCTCCTCGGCGCTGCCGCTATCGATCAGCGCCAGGGCGTAGTTGTAGCGCATCACGACCGCGTCTGGCGCAAGATGGTGTGCTTTGCGAAAGGAGCCGACGGCGGAGTCGGTGTCGCCGAGTATTTTTTGCGCCAGTCCGAGCTGATGCCAGGCCAAAGGGTGTTCGGGTGCGTGTTCGACCGCCTTCTTCTGGGCGGTGATGGCCCCCTCCGCATCGCCATCGATCAGTCGCACGCGGCCCTTGAGGTTCCAGCCACCGGCGTCGTCCGGGTGTATGCGATTGAGGCGATCGGCGGCTTCTTCGGCCAGGATCGGCCGGCCGGCATCGAGGGCCGCATGGGCGAGCAGGCCGAGGGCGTGCCGATTGGTGGGCGTTTTTTTCAGCAGCTTGCGGCAGGCGCGGATGGCGTCGTCCTGGCGGCCTTCCTGGTGCATGGCCAGTGCCTTTGCGAATGCTTTTTCTGTGGCGTCCACGCCATTCCATCCATTTGCAGCGGGCTGAAATTGTAAACCACTCTTCGGTTAGAATCCGGATCAATGCGCATCACCATCCTACCGGTACGGTGGCATCTGCTGTCCGTGCTCATCACCTGTCTGGCGCTGTCCAGCGCGGCAAACGCCGAGAAGGCACGGCCGGTCACCACGGCGCCGCTAGGCGAGTTGGCAGTCTCCGCCTCTCGTGATGCCCCGGCCGAGGTGGTCAGCCTCAATTACGCGACGCTCAGTGCCGAGCTCAACGCACGCATCGTTGCGGTGCGCGCCGAGGTCGGCGACCGGGTCCAGGCCGATGCCGTGCTGGTCGAACTCGACTGCCGCGACTACGTTGCGCGAGCCGACCAGGCCACGGCGACACTGGCGGCGCTGGCGGCCGAGATCGATTTTGCCGACTACCGGCTCGAACGGGCCCGTACCCTCTCCGAGCGCAACGCCGTGGCGGAGGAAGCGCTGCGCGAACGCGAAAGTACGCTGGCCCGCCTTGTTGCCGAGCGTGACGGCCAGCAGGCGGCACTCGGCTCGGCACGGCTCCAGGTCGATCGCTGCTCGGTGCGTGCGCCGTTCGCCGCAGTCGTGGTGGCGCGACAGGCACAGCTCGGTGCGCTGGCGAACCCGGGCACCCCGTTGGTCGATCTGCTCGACGTTGACTCGGTCGAGGTTCGCGCACGGGTGCGCCGCAGCCTGCTGCACGGGCTTGACGCCGCTGCCGCGGTCACGTTCAGCGATGGCCTGGCTGAGTACCCACTCGTGCGGCGGGCCGTGCTGCCCGAAGTCGATCCGCGTGGCGACAGCGTCGAGCTGAGACTGCGTTTCATCGACGGACGGGCCGCGCCAGGCACCCCTGGGCGGCTGGTCTGGCGCGGCAAGGGACTGGCGTTAGCGCCCTACCTGGTCGAGCAGCGCGACGGCACCCCGGGAGTATTCACCGTGGTCGACGGTCATGCCCGTTTCGTGCCGCTGGCCGCCGTGCAGGAGGGCCGGCCGGTGGCTGTCGACCTGTCGCCGGAGACACTGCTGGTGGTCGACGGGCGCGCCGGGCTGCGGGACGGTGACCCGGTTCGCATCGTCGACTGAGATCCCGTGAAAGAGTTACCGCGCCTTCTGCGACGCCCTCTGGACGCCACTGCCAGCGTTGCCGGGACGCCCAAGTTCGATTACGTAGCTGGGCTAAGTGCACGATCATGTGCGCCCCCACGCCTTGCCAGGAACGCCCGGTGGACGTCTCGCGACGGCGGGCAATTCGGTCACAGGCTCTGACGTGTACGAACAGCTGCTTCGCAACCACGTCCTCACCAACCTGGCCTTCATACTGGTGCTGGTGATGGGCGTGGTCTCCTACCAGTTACTCCCGCGCGAGCAGGATCCGACCATCAACTTCAACTGGATCCAAGTGCAGACGTTCCTGCCCGGGGCGTCGGCCGAGGATGTCGAGAAGCTGGTCACCGATCCGCTCGAGGAGGCACTGACCGGCATCTCCGACATCCGCTTCATCTCCAGCTCCAGCCGCGAGAGCGTCTCCAGCATCCTGATCCGCTTCAACGACCTCGGCGAGCGTGATTTCGACAAGCGGGTCACCGACCTGCGACGCGAGATCCAGGCCAAGACCAACAGCGAACTGCCCGCCGAGGTCGAGGACCCTTTCATCCAGGAGATCACCACCGCCAACGCCTACCCGACGGCGACGCTGGTGGTGGTCGGTGACCTGGCGCCCGAAACCCTGCGCCGCGAGGCACGCCGGATCGAGCGCGACATCGAGCGGTTGAGCGGGGTCGACCGGGTCGACGCCATCGGCCTGCGCGACCCGGAACTGCAGGTGCGCTACGACCCGGATCGGGTTGCAGCCCTCGGACTGAACCCGGTCACGGTGGCCGACAGTGTCGCCCGCTACTTTCGTGACACCGCCGGCGGCACGCTGCGTATTGGCGAACAGGAGTGGCTGCTGCGATTGGTCGGCAAGCGCGCCGATCCCGACTACCTGGCCGGCATCCCGCTGTTGACCGCCCACGGCGAGGTGCCGCTCGACCAGGTCGCCGAGGTGGTGCGGGCACGCGAGGACGCCGACCGCCTGGTTAGCTTCGGCGGCGCGCCGGCGGTGATGATGATGGTATTCAAGCAGCCCGAGGCCAACATCATCGAACTGGTCGAGCGGCTGAGTGGCTACATCGAGGCGCAGGCGCCCAACGTGGCCGCTACCGGCGTCTCCCTGACGCTGGTCGACGACCAGACCACCATCACCCGCTCGGCACTGCAGGTGATGGAGCGCAACGCCCTGCTCGGCCTGGCGCTGGTGCTGCTGGTCACCTGGCTGTTCCTCGGTTCGCGTATCGCCCTGCTGACCAGTATCGGCATCCCGTTCACCCTTGCCGGCACCTTCTGGGTACTCGGCTCCATTGGCATGACGCTGAACGTCATGGTGCTGCTCGGTGTGGTCATCTGCCTCGGCATGCTGGTCGACGACGCCGTGGTCGTGGTCGAGGCGATCTACTACCGCATGGTGCGCGGTGCCCGGGCACTGGATGCGGCACGCGACTCCCTGCGCGAGGTGTTCGCACCGGTGACTACCTCGGTGTTGACCACCATCGCCGCGTTCTCACCGCTAATGCTGATGCCGGGCATCGTCGGCAAGTTCATGCTGGTGGTGCCGCTGGTGGTGACCACGGCGCTGGCGATCAGCCTGGTCGAGGCCTACTGGATGCTGCCGGCCCACGTTCACGCCTTCCGCGTCAACTTCGACCGGCCCGGCAAGGTGCAACAGGCGCGTACCCGCGCCATCCACTGGATCCGGGTCAAGTACACGCGACTGCTGATCAAGGTGCTGCGTTGGCCGAAACTGGCGCTGGTGCTGGTGCTGCTGTTCATGGCTGCCACATTTTCGACACTCGCTGCCGGCATGATCCGGCTGGAGTTCTTTGCCTTCGACCCGGTGCGCCTGTTCTACGTCAATGTCGAGATGCCGGCGGGAACCTCGCTGGACAAGACCCTCGACCGGGTCGAGGCGATCGAACGGCGCATTCGT
>CAXMPC010000056.1:0-10313 GCA_964195335.1 uncultured Gammaproteobacteria bacterium
TCGACGATGGCGATGACGCGGGCGAAGATCGGGATGTCGCCTCCGCGCACACCATTCGGATAGCCGTGACCGTCGTGGCGTTCGTGGTGGTTGCGTACGCCGTCGATGACCCGGTCCGACACTCCCGGACTCTGGCTCAGGATCTCGACGCCGAAATCGACATGTTTCTTGACCAGTGCAAACTCTTCGTCGGTCAGCTTGCCCGGCTTGGTCAGCAGGTCTGGCGGCAGCTTGACCTTGCCTATGTCGAACAGCAGGCCGGTCAGGCCGAGTTCCTGGAGTTGTTCCTTGGGCAGCCCGAGGTGACGGCCGAACATCACGGCCAGGACCGAGGTGTCGATGGCGTGATCGTAGGCGTAGGTGTCGACGCTACGCAGCTTGGTCAGCCAGAGTAGGGCGTCGGGGTTGCGGATAACGCTCTGCACCATGTCGGTGACGGCGGTTTCCATGGTGGCGACGTCGACCTTTTTGTCGACCTGGATGTCGCTGATCAGGCTCGCGACCACCTGCCCGAGTTGGTGCTTGGTGTCGCGGGCACGCGACATCTCCTTTTCGATCGGGGCCGAGTCCTCGTAGGCGACGCGCTGCTTGGGCATCCCCGGGATCGCCTTCATCTCCTCGGTCAGCGGCAGCGTGCCGAAGGTGAGAAGAGGCTCGCGTTCTTCCTGGTCGTCTGCCTTCGATTCATCGATGAAGGCGTGCTGGCAGTACTTGCGCAGGTTGGTAATGTCGTGATCGGTGCGAATGCGGAAGCCCTGGAACAGGAACGGTGTGTCCAGCCACGGGCGGTCGACCCGGGAGACATACATCCCGATCTCGAGTTCGCTGGCGTTTATTTTCTTTTCCATGGATTCCGGGGTCATCCGCTGGGCTTCGTGCCACGCATCCGCCCATGGTGAAAGATTAGCAACTGACAACCCTGCTGTGAACAGGCCATTACGGGCGATTTCCCTACCCTGCGCGTCTACGACATGGGATAATCCGCCGCCCGATCAATCCATAACCGAGGGACTACCGATGCTGCCCAAGTTCCAGAAGATACTCTACGCTAGCGACCTCGGCGAGCAAACCCGCCCAGCCTCCAGAATAGCTATCGGCCTCGCCCGGCAGTATGGCGCCTCCATAGTCATGGTCCATGCGCTCGAGCCGGTCGGCGCCTACGGCCGTGCACTGATCGAGACCTACGTCTCCAGTGATGACCTCGAGGCGGTCTACCAGGAGGGGCAGCAGCGGGTGCTCGAGCAGATGCGTGAGCGTCTCAAGGCCTTCTGTGCCGAGGAACTCGAGAGTACCGAGGACAAATCGACTCACGTCTCCAACCTGGTGGTCAAGGAGGGGCTGCCTGGTGAGGTCATCGTCTACGAGGCGCAGACTCACGAGGTTGACCTGATCGTCGTTGGCACTCACCGCGGTGTCAGCGGGCTCAAGCGCATGCTGATCGGCTCGACCGCGCGCTACGTCACCCAGCACGCCACCTGCCCGGTCATGGTCGTGCCTACCGAGTGACCCCGTCGCCCGTGGATCACTCCGCCACGGGCAACCAGACAGTGAACACCGCACCCTGGTCACCGGGGCCGTTTTCGGCCTCGGCCCGGCCGCCGTGCGCCTCGGCGATCCGGCGCACGACGTAGAGGCCGATGCCGAGGTGCGGCGGCCCGTCCGGGCGCCGTGCCCGGTTCGACACCAACGTCTCGAACAGTTCGCCGTGTGCCGTGGTCGGCAGGGGTGGGCCATCGTTGGCCACTTCCAGCCGCAGCCATTCGCCCTCCCGGCGAAGTGTCACGCCGATACGGCCATCGTCGGGGGTGAAATCGGCGGCGTTGTCGAATAGCTTGTCCAGCAGCTGCTCGATCCGGTGGTCGACCCCGGCCATCCACGTCGGGTCCCTGGGCAGCACCACGTCGAGGTGACGCCCGGGGTGCTGCATGACGAAGCTCTCGAGATAGGCTCTGACCAGCGCGGCCAGATCGAGTCGGGCGTGAGGGTCGCCCTGCAGCGCCTCTTCCATGTTGGCGGCCTCGGTCAGGGCGTAAAGCGTTCGTTCCAGGCGTTCCAGGCCACGGCCGGCGCGTTCGAGGAAGCGCCCGCGAGCCTCCGGGTCCGCTTCCTCGGCCAGGTTCTGCAGCGCCGTGGCCAGGGTGTTCAATGGGTTGCTGATCTCGTGGCGCAGGGTGCGCGGCAGACTCTCGAGGAAACGGGTGTGCCGCTGCAGCCGTGCCAGCAGCCCTGAGACGGCGCGGGAAAGTTCGCCGAGTTCGTCACCGCTGCCGGCATCGGCTTCGAGCCGGGCCGCCATCTGGCGGCCACGGACATCGATCGCCTCACCGGCTTCGCGGCCGAGCCTGCGGATACGCCAGGCGAGGCGGGCGGCGAACAGCAGCAGAGCGACCAGGCTGAGACCGATCAGGGCCAGGCTGGCGACAGCGAACTCGGCGAAGGTGCGGTAACGCAGCCGGAGCAGGTCATCGAGCCCCTGTTCCACCACCACCGCCCCTGAGACCCGCCCCGCGTCCATCAGGGGCACGGCGCTGACCAGCAGGCCACCGGCATGGTCAAGGCGTGCGCTGGCGGCTTTTCCAGCCAAGGCCTGGTCAAGTGGCGCCAGGTCGAGACGGGCCTGCTGACGGTGCGATCCGCCGAGGCCAGTCGGGCCGCCGATGCTCGCCCTGACCCACCCGTCCTGGTCGACCACCCAGACCCGGGCCGGGCCGGCGGCGAGTCCGGCGAGCAGCGCCTCGAGTTCTGGCTCGCGATAACGTGGTCGCAGCGGTGGGGTGGCGAGCTGCTGCGTGGCGGTTCCCGATCTGGCGTCGAGCACCACCAGCCGCAGTACCGGGTGGCTGGCGAGCCTGGAGAGGGGCAGGCGGAACTCCACGGCGTAGCCGCCGGCGGTTGGCTGCCAGTTTGCCTGCATGCCCTCATCGGCTACCTCGTCCAGTTGGTCCCAGTCCGGCGTGCCTAGCAATGCCGCCACCTGTCCCGGCCCCTCCGCGGCGAAGGCGCGGTAGAGCGTGGTGCCGTCGTCGGCATGGAGTTCCAGGCGCACCTGGTCGCTCCCACCTGGGTCGATCTGTCCCGGATTGCGGTAGATCACGTCTGGGTCGTGCACCCGCACCAGGCCAAACAGCCAACCGTCCCGGCTGCCGAGCTGAAGGTGAAACCCGAAGCCGGTCGCCGTGGCGCTGCCGTCGATGGTGCCGCGCATGAGCCCGGGACCGGGCATCCCATCCCAGTCACCGGCATAGCCATCGAAGCTGAGCGTGGCGTCGAGCGGCCAGGCGTAGATCGCGGTCGTGCCTGAACCGGTGCTGCCACCGAGACGTCCGGTGTGCTCCTTGAGCAGTGTCGAGCTGCCACTGGCGATCAGTTCCAGGGCGCGGAGCTGACCATCGACCAGGAACGACTCCACTGTGTCCAGACCACGCCAGGCGAGCCAAGGCAAGGTCAGCAGCAGCAGGCTGACGAGGAGGAGCTTGCTGCCCAGGGAGAGTCCGCGACGCGCCATCAGCCGTCCCAGCGGTAACCGAAGCCGTAGACGTTGCAGATGGCGGCAAACTCCGGGTCGAGCTCACGGAACTTGTGGCGCAGGTTGCGGATGTGGGTGTTGATGGTGTTGTTGGTCACCACCGTCTGCCGGGTCGCCGCGGCCAGCCGGTCGTAGCTGGCGCCACGGGCGTGGCCCGGGTCGACGATGGCGTGCAGCACCCGGAACTCGGTCAAGGTCAGGAGCAGTGGCGTGCCATGCCATGCCGCGGCACAGCGCTCGTCGTCAAGTTGCAGGTCGCCGTGCTCCTGCACCTGATCGGTAAGCGTGACCGTCTGGCGCATGCGCAGCAGCGCGGCCACCTTCTCGACCAGGAAATCGAGCGACACCGGCTTGATCTGGTAGTCGCAAGCACCCAGGCGCAGTCCCGAGATGCGGTCGATATCGTCGCTGCGACTGCTCAGGAACAGCACCGGCAGTTCCGGCGTGCGGGCCAGCAGTTCCCGACACAGGGTGAAGCCGCCGTCGTGGTCATCGCCGAGCATGATGTCGAGGATCACGAGGTCGATAGGTGTTTCACCCAGGCCTGCCCGGGCCTCGTCGACACCGGCGCAGGCGATCACCTGGTAGCCACGGCGGCGCAGGGCATCAGCGCAATTCTCGCGCTGGTCCGGATCGTCCTCGACGATGGCGACGGTGCTCGGCATGGCGGTGGGTGGGTTGGTCCAGTGTTCGGGCCATTCTACCGTCCGTAAGTGGGCCACTGCGCTCGTGCTGGCCGTCTCCACGTTTTCTCCACGGTTGCTCCACCTTCCTCGCAAGCTTCGCCGCCGCCATTGCGGTGCAATGGCCTCACCGGCGCGGGTGTGGATGCCGTCGGCGCAGAGGCCGATGACCGCCAGGGAAGGCGGGGCTGGTTCAACGGCGGGCCGAGGCCCGAAAGGAGCGAAAGATGCACATGTTCGTACCTCTGACCGACGAAATGCTTTTCGACCACCCCGAGCGCATCAGCGGCCCGCTGGTGCCGTTCTCGGTCGATCTTCCATGCGATCGCGCCGAGGGCGCGTCACCCCACGACAAGGAGAGCCGTGATGACCCACGCCCTGACACGCCTGTTGAGCCTCTGGCTGCTGTTGCTGACGTTCCTGTTGCTGGCCGCGCTAACGGGAACGGCCAGCGCGACACCGCACGACCGGGTCCTGGGCGAGACGACCCGCGGCACGCTCTGGCTGGAGGACGACAACGGCGCCTACAGTTCGGCACCGGGACTGGCGACCGAGGTGACGATCGAAGTGACCGCCATGGTCGCGAGGGCCACCGTTCGCCAGCGGTTCCGCAACCCGGGTCGTGACTGGGTCGAGGGCGTCTATGTCTTTCCGCTGCCGGAGACCGCCGCGGTCGACGGCCTGAAACTGCGCATCGGTGAGCGGGTGATCGAAGGCCAGGTCAAGGAGCGGGCCGAGGCGCGGCGCACCTACGAGGCGGCGAAGAAGAGCGGACGCCGGGCCAGCCTGGTCGAGCAGGAGCGACCCAACGTCTTCACCACCTCGGTGGCCAATCTCGGCCCGGGCGAAGAGGTCGAGGTCGAGATCAGCTACCAACAGGCGGTCGATTTCCGCGATGGCGAGTTCCGGCTGCGTTTCCCAACGGTAATCGGGCCACGCTACATCCCCGGGCAGGCGATGCCGGAGGAGGTTGTCAGCGAGGAGGTGCGACTGGCCGGCGGCTGGGCGACCGTGACCGACGCCGTACCCGACGCCCCGCGCATTACGCCGCCGGTACGTGAGCCGGGTGAAGGTCCCGCCAACCTGTTGCGGATCGAGGTCCGCCTGCGGCCGGGGGTGCCACTGGCGACGGTGGCCAGCGCTCACCACGCCGTGCGCGAGGAGCAGCAGGGCGAGCTTCACATCGTGACCCTGGCCGAGGGACCGGTGCCGGCTAACCGTGATTTCGAGCTGACCTGGCGCCCGGTGCCGGCCCAGCTGCCGCGCGCCTCGTTGTTCCGTGAGACCGTGGATGGCGAGCATTACGCCATGCTGACGGTACTGCCCCCGGAACGTCTCGCGGCGGGTCAGCCACGACCGTCGCGCGACCTGCTGCTGGTGGTCGACGTCTCCGGTTCCATGCACGGGGAATCGATTGTCCAGGCAAGAGAGGCGCTCGATTCCGCGCTCGCCCGCCTCGATCCTGGCGACCGTTTCAATGTTATCGCTTTCAACAACAGCGCCTGGAGTCTCTTTTCGGAGCTTCGGTCGGCGACGCCCGGCAACGTCAGCACGGCAAGGCGCTGGGTCGGACGGCTCGACGCCTCCGGTGGGACCGAGATGGCCTCGGCCTTACGGATGGCGCTGGCGACCGGTGCCGAACAGGGCCAGGGACGCCTGCGCCAGGTGGTGTTCCTAACCGACGGCGCGGTCGGCAACGAGGAGGGGCTGTTCAAGCTGATCGAGGCCCGGCTCGGTGCGTCCAGGCTGTTTACCGTCGGCATCGGTTCGGCACCGAACAGCCACTTCATGCGCCGCGCCGCACAGCTCGGGCGCGGCAGCTTCGTCCACGTCGGCAACAGTGCCCAGGTCGGCGAACGCATCGACCTGCTGCTGCGCAAGCTCGATCACCCGGCGTTGATCGACGTCCGGCTGGCACTGCCGGACGAAATGGCGGCCGAAGTGTTGCCCGATCCGGTGCCCGACCTCTACCTCGGCGAGCCGGTGCAGGTGCTGCTGCGGATGCCGGCACTTCCGGACACGGCGATTCTGACCGGCCGCATTGGTAGCCGCGAATGGAAGGCCGACCTGCAGCTCGATGCGGCCGAGGCCAACGGCATCGGCCGACTCTGGGCACGATCGAAAATCGCGCAGTTGATGGACCGGCACCGACGTTCCGGTGTTGATGAGGAACGCAAGACATTGCGTGACGAGGTGATCGGGTTGGCATTGCGCCATCACCTGGTCAGCCGCTTCACCAGCCTGGTGGCCGTCGATGTCACGCCGGCCCGGGTACGCGAGGCCATGCTGAAACGGCACCAGCTGGCCACCGAGATGCCGCACGGCTGGTCGTACGACAAGGTGTTCGGAACCACCCGGACGGCGACACCGGCCCCATTGCAGCTGACCCTGGGCCTGCTCCTCTGCATGGCGGCGTTCTGGCTGCGGCGGAGGGCATGGGCGTGACCCGGCAGTCGCTGCGGGTGGCGACCCTGCTGCTGGCCCTGGCCGGCGGTTGGCTGCTGGTACAGGGCGGCTGGATCGAGGCCAAGGCATGGCTCGCCCGTGGCCTGATCGAACAGGCGTGGCGGACGACGCTGGCGACCGGCGCGCCGAGCCGTCCCTGGCCGTGGGCCGACACCTGGCCGGTGGCCCGGCTGGCGGTGCCCGGACGTGGTATCGAACGCATGGTGCTGCATGGCGCCAGCGGGCGGACGCTCGCCTTCGGTCCGGCCTGGGACAGCGCCAGCGCGACGCCGGGCGGCAACGGGCTGGTCCTGCTCAGCGGTCACCGCGATACTCATTTCCGGTTTCTCGCCGACCTGGTGCCGGGTGAGGCGTTGGCGCTGGTCCACCGCGTCGGCGAGACCCGCTACGTCGTCGAGTCGACCGAGGTATTCGACAGCAGGCGGCGCCGGGTGGTCGATCGTGACGGGGACGACCGCCTGGTGCTGGTCACCTGCTACCCGTTCGACACCCTGCGTCCGGGTGGGCCACTGCGCTACGCCGTCACGGCCAGGCGCGTATTACCGATTGGTGGGAAACGGGTGATGGCGGCCAACGGAATCGCGGACAGCCCAGTTGCCGACGCGATCTGAATGGCGCGCAATCAACAGGTAGTACGTGGAGTGCCCGGCCTGCCGCCGGAATGTGAAAACCGTCGTGGCCGTACGGTGCCCTTGCCTTCTATCCGTCGTCAGAAGCGGATCCATGACCAGGCGGTACTGGCCAGGTGGCGGGTGCTGTTCGCCCGGCAGGCGGATCGCCTGGCCTGAAAGCGCGGCTAGCGCCGCAGCCCTCGTCGCGTCGTCAGCAGGAACAGCGGCAACAGCGCCATGCCGGCGACGAAACCGCCGATGTGGGCGCCGAACGCCACGCCACCCTGGCCCGGCGCAGTCGCCAGTGAACTGACCAGCTGCAGCACGAACCAGAAGCCGAGGACCGCCAGGGCCGGCAGGCGCAGGGTGTAGAAGATGATCCCCAGCGGGATCAGCACCAGGACCCGTGCCTTCGGATAAAGCAGCAGGTAGGCACCGAGTACCCCGGAAATCGCGCCGCTGGCGCCAACCATCGGAATCTGCGACGACGTGTCGGGGATCGCCTGGGCCAGAGCCGCGGCAAGTCCGCACAGCAGATAAAAAAGCAGAAACCGGCCGTGGCCGAGCCGGTCTTCTATGTTGTTGCCGAAGATCCACAGGTAGAGCATGTTGCCACCGAGGTGCATCCAGCCGCCGTGCATGAACATCGAGGTGAGCAGGGTGGTCGTTGCCGGCACCTTCGCCAGGGCCTCGGGCAGGGCGACATGGTCGAAAAGCACGGCCGGGATGAACCCGAAGCTGTAGATCGCCTGGATTCCAGCCTCTTCGCCGAGGCTGCTCTGCCACAGGAATGCCATCACGCAGGAGACGATCAGCCCGACGGTCAGCACCGGGGCCAGTTCGGTCGGGTTGTCGTCGTGCAGGGGGATCATCTTGGCCGGCCCGTCGGCGAGGTGGCCACTATACTAGCGGCAGCAGGATTCTAGCACGGACTTTTAACTCTAATCAGGATTAGAAATGAAATATATATCATTGTTTATACTTGTTATAATTTCATCATTTCCGGCCTATTCTGATGAAAAGCCACTAACCTACGACCGTGTTCGTCTCACCGGAACGGCGAGCAGCGAGGTGGCCAACGACACCCTGGTCGCACAACTCTACGTCCAGCGTGAAGGCCAGGAGGCCGCTCCTCTGGCAGCCGAGGTCAATGCCGCCGTCGCCTGGGGGTTGGAGCAGGCCGGGGCCGTGAGCGGGATCAAGGCGCAGACTCTCGGCTACCAGACCCAGCCGATCTACCAGAACAAGCGGCTGAGTGGCTGGCGGGTACGCCAATCGCTGCGCCTGGAAAGCCGCGAACCGGAAATTCTCGCCAACCTTCTCGGCACGTTGCAGTCACGCCTGGCCGTGCAGTCGGTCGGCTACGAAGTTTCGCCTGAGCGCCAGCGCGAGGCCGAGGACGCACTGATCGTCGAGGCGATATCCGCCTTCCGTGCCCGTGCCGAACTGGTCCGCAACGAACTCGGCGCGGCCGGGTACCGCCTGGTCGAGCTGAACGTCAACGGTGGCGGTCCCGGGCCGAGGCCCCGTCAGGCGATGGCGGCCATGGAGATGCGCGGCGCGTCGGCACCCCCGGCCCTGGAGCCCGGAATGCGCGACATCAGCGTGACCGTCAACGGCACCATCGAGCTCGAACGGCGCTAGCACGGGCCAGGCATGCCTTCGCATGACAGCCGGTGCAGGTTCACGGAATTTTCCACTCCGGGTGGTAATTGTCCGCACCGATGCACCGGTCTGTTTTGTGTGCGGCTGACGCCGTGACCTGGATCGAAAGGGCGCCCTTGCATCTCGCTGCCTCGCATCGTGCCACCGCCACGCATCTCGGAAGTGCGTGCATCGGCCTGCTGCTAACCTTCAGCGTCAACGCCCAGGCCGCGCCTGCTTCGACTCTCGCCTGCGACGGCCAACCGATCGAGGTTGCCGGTGACGATCCGGAGGCCATGGCCAAGGTCTGCGTGGCGGGCCTGGCCGCGTTACGCTACCTTGCCACCCTCGAGTTGGCGCCGACGCATCCCATCCGCATCGAACTGACCGGGAAGGCGGTCGCGCACGGGCAGGGCCCGGCCTACGGCCTCTACGACGGCAGCCGGGAGCGTCTGCAACTGATGTCGTTGAACGCCATTACCGCACAGCGACCGCCACCGACGCTGTTCGATCGCTCCATCGATAACGCCATGTACGCCGGCCTGGTCACCCACGAACTGGTGCATGCCGTCGCCCAGCAGCATCGCCGGGTCGAAACACTGGGTGTCGTCGCCCAGGAGTACCTCGCCTACGCGGTCCAACTGGCAACCCTGCCGGAACTGGTTCGTCTCGAAGTCATCGGCACGGCCGGAGTGGGCGCCTGGGGAAAGGGCGACACCATCAGCGAGATCTACCTCGGTCTCAACGTCCACCGTTTCGCGGTCAAGTCCTACCTGCACCTCCGTGACCACAGCGATCCGGCCGCGTACGTCCAGGACGTGCTCTCGAGTCGCGGCTGGTCGTTCCAGGCGAACTGACGTTCACAGGGGAAATGCGAGAGCCCGCGCACTGGGTGCGGTTGAAGCGTTGCCGTCGCCTCCCTACCATGACGCGCCATGCGCGCCTCGTCCGAACTCGAACGCTTCATCCGCGACACCCTCGGCTGCGGTTGCCCCGACGAGGTGTTCCAGTCCGTCACGGTAGGTCGTGGCCTGTTGGATGCGGACGGTGACCGGGTGGCTTGGTGGATCGAGGTCGGCGGCCGGCTGCTGATCGCCGTAACCGAAGACGACGGCCCGGCCAGGCTGGCAGATCGTCTCGGAGCGATCTATGCTTCGGCCGCCCTGCGGCGCGACACGGCTGGCTTCAACCGTTTCAGGCTGGTCGTCGTCAACGCCCCGGGGACGGACCCCAGCCCCCTCGAACAGGCCTTTGCACCCATCGGCGCCGATGATGATCGTCTGCATCTGCACGTCGTCGTCCCGTCCGACCTGCCGCCACTCACGGCCACCACCGATACGGAATCGCCATGAAATACATCGGAGCCCACGTCAGCGCCGCCGG
>CAXMPC010000057.1:0-7101 GCA_964195335.1 uncultured Gammaproteobacteria bacterium
TGGCCGGACTGCGTGGCGCCTCGGTCGCGGCCGTGGCCCTGTTCCTCGCTCAAGGTGGCGAGTTCGGTTTCGTCCTGTTCGGCGTGGCCCATCAGGCCGGCCTGCTCGAAGGGGTGATCTTCCAGCGGGCGGTCCTGGTCGTCGCCTTGAGCATGGCCCTGACACCACTGCTGGTCCATTTCGCCGACCGGCTGCTGGCAAGGGAGAAGGCTGCGGTAAAAGCGGACTCACCCGTGCCCTTGCGTGCCGATGACGATGACAACGAGGAGCCGATTCCGGTACTGATCGCCGGGTTTGGACGTGTCGGCCGGCGTATTGCCGAACTGCTGCAGCAGGCCGACGTGCCGTACCTCGGCATCGACCAGGATGCCGGCACTGTCGCCCGTGCCCGCGAACGTGGCTTCAGCGTCTTTTTTGGTGACGTTGCGCGACCGGAGGTGCTGCAGGCCGCCGGCATCGGCAAGGCGCGACTGGCGATCATCGCCGTCGATCGGGGGCAACAGTCGCTGCAGGCGGTACGCGCGATCCATAAGGCAGCGCCCGGACTGCCGATCATGGTACGGGCCGTCGACCGCGAGCACTGCCGCGAGATGCTCACTGCCGGGGCATCCCGCGCCTACTCGGAGAACCTGGAGACCAGCCTGCAGCTTGCGGCGGCGGCCATGTACGAGGTCGGTACGGAGCGGGAGAAGATTCAGCGGCTGCTCGACGGTTTCCGCCAGAGCTACTTCGAGGACATAAAAGGCAAGGACCCAGGCTAGCCCGGCTTCGCCCTGCCGCTTTCGTTGGCCTGCCAGGCCAGTGCCGCGGCGACACCCGAGTCAGCCCGCGGCACATTGGTAGGCTCAGGAATCTGGAGGAATTGGCGACCGGGGTGATGCACGGTATGGCGCTCAACCGTGGCCGCAGTCGAAACGACCCGGTGCCTGGCCCCCCTGTCAGAATTGACGGTCAGGTACCCCCGTCTGTTCCACTGTCGGCTGTTTGCAACCTTGTCGCCAGCCAGCGCGCCGTGCGCAGAAGACGGGCATCGTCGTGCCGTTCCCCGACCAGCTGCACGCCAAGCGGCAGGTCATTGGCGCCCTGGAGCAGCGGCAGGCTGATCGCGGGCGTACCGAGGTAGGTCCAGAGGGTGCAGAAGATCGGGCTGCCCGTGGCATCGAGACCGGCCGGGGCCGAACCGATGGTCGCCGGCGTCAGGATGGCGTCGAATTCCAGAAACAGTTCGCCGAGTAGCGTGTTGATGCGCGGCACGTTGCGCATGGCATTGTTGTACCCAACCGCCGTGACTTTTTGGCCACGCTCAATCATGCCGCGCAGCACGGCACTGAGCTTGTCCTCACCCTTGTCGTACTCCTTGGCAAAACTGCGCGCCAGATCCGCCTCCATGATGCAGCGGTGCCACTCCACCACGTCGTCGAGCCCCGTGCCGAGGTCGTACTCTTCCACCTGCGCCTCACCAAGGAACGCCACCAGTTCGGCAAACGCCGCCTGGGTGTCGGCCTCGGCCTGGTCCCATACCGGCGACTTGACGAACGCCAGGCGCGGCTCGACCGGCGGTTCCTGCCTGGCCGTGGCCAGCAGCGGGGGTCGAACCCGTGGCTGCGTGTACGGGTCACCTGCGTCATGACCGATCAGTTGCTCGGCCACCAGGGCGACGTCCTCGACGCTGCGCGCATAGACGCCGATCTGGTCAAGCGGGGCTGACTGCTCAAGCACGCCTACACGCGGGATCAGGCCGTAAGTCGGCTTGTAGCCGACGACACCGCAAAACGATGCCGGACGGATCATCGAACCGTTGGTCTGGGTGCCGAGCGCCAGCGGGACCATTTCGGCCGCGACCGCTGCCGCTGAGCCGCTTGAAGAGCCGCCGGGCGTGTGCGCCGGGTTGTGCGGATTCCGGGTCTTGCCCGGGTGAAAGACCGCGAGTTCTGTGGTGACCGTCTTGCCGAGGATCACGGCGCCGGCCTCACGCAGGCGGGAGATGACGTAGGCGTCCTCGCGTGGTTGCCGTCCCGCATAGAGCGCCGAGCCAAGCTGGGTCGGCATGTCAGCCGTATCGATGATGTCCTTGATGCCGACCGGGACCCCGTGAAGGGGGCCGATCGGTTTACCGGCCTGGCGCGCCTCGTCGGCAGCCCGGGCCTGCGCCAACGCATAGTCATTATCGAGATGGGTCCAGGCCTCGATGTCACCGTCGACCGCGTCGATCCGTGCGAGACAGGCCGATACCAGCGCCTCGGAGGAGATGATGCCGTCACGAATGGCCTCGGCTGCGGCCACGGCGGTAAGGCGGTGGAGTTCGTCGTTCATGATCTCGTCAGTGGCTGAGGTGGATCGGGGTGTGCGATGCCGGAGCAGATTTCTTACCGGCGTGGGCCGTTCGGGGAACTACCGCTCCAGAACGGGACGCGATTCTCCGGTCCTCGTCGGGAAGAGAGTGCACCACGGCGACGGCGGGCGCGGCGTCAGCGTGAACCGGAGACCGATTGTGCGACAGGCCGCCAGTTGCCCGCGATCGGCTCATTTGTGAACGCTGATGCAGGAGGTCCAGAAATCGTAGATGACCAGTCCGAGGACCACCAGAGAGATAACCCAGAACGGCAGGCCGCCCCAGAACCCGGCGAATCCGCTGGTGATGCTCTCGGCCAGGCCGAGCACGAACAGGATGACCAGCGAAATGCTGATGGTCCCGGCAATCTTGTCGACAGTCTTATCAGATACAGCCATGACTCACCTCTTCGATTGACTCACCGGGCCTCGCGGAATCCGAATCGTTGCGCATCATGGAATGTACTCGCCGAACAGCGCGTCTGGCAGCCACAGGGCGATACCCGGGAACATGTACATCAGCACCATGACGCCGATGACGATGGCCAGGTAGGGCATCAGCCCCTTGAAAATCTCCACCAGTTCGATGCCCGCGCCAATCACCCCCTTCAGGTAATAGGCCGACATGGCCATTGGTGGAGTCAGGAAGGAGGTCTGCAGGTTCAGCGCCACCAGCATGGCGAAGAAATAGGGATTGACCCCGAAGGTGTCGAGCATCGGCAGGAAGATCGGTACGAAAATGATCAGTATCTCCGACCACTCCAGCGGCCAGCCGAGCAGGAATATGATCAGTTGGACGAGGACCAGGAACTGCCATGGCTCGAGGTTGAATCCGAGGATGAAGTGCTCGATGATCTCGTGGCCACCGAGGTAGGAGAATACCGAGGCGAAGGTCCAGGAACCGACGAACAGCCAGCAGACCATGGCCGTCGCCTTGGCCGTCAGGTAGACCGATTCCTTGAGCTTCTGCCACTTCAGCGACCGGTAGGCGGCCGCCAGCACCAGCGCGCCGAGTGCACCCATCGCCGCCGCCTCCGCCGGAGTCGCCAGGCCACCGAGAATCGAGCCGAGTACCACCATGATCAGCAGCGTCAGCGGCACAAACGAGGTGAGCAGGTTCCAGTAGATGACCCGTCTCGGCGGCACGTCTTCCATACTTGGTTTCGGTGCCAGCGACGGATTGAGCGTCGCGCGGAAGATGACGTAGAGGATGTAGAAGCCGGCGAGCAGCATGCCGGGGAACATGGCCGCTGCGTAGAGTCGCAGCGGCGAAAGTTCGGCGATCGCCGCGTAGACGATCAGCATGATCGATGGCGGGATGAGGATGCCCAACGTACCGCCGGCGCAGATGACACCGGAGGCAAATGACTTGTCGTAGCCCGCCTTCATCATCGCCGGGAAGGCCAGCAGGCCCATCAGGGTCACCACGGCGCCGACGATGCCGCTGGCCGTCGAGAACACGGCGCAGGTAATCAGTGCCGCGACCGCCATCGAGCCGGGCAGGTGCCGAGCCGCCAACTGCAGTGAAAAGAACAGGCGATTGACGATGTCCGCCCGTTCGACCACGTAGCCCATAAACAGGAACAGCGGGATGGCGACCAGGGTGTCGTTCTCCATCACCGAATAGGTGTTCTGGTTCAGGAGGTAGAAGATCCGGTTACTGAAAAGGTCAGCGAATGTCTCGATGCTGCCTGCATCGTGGTAGGCGTAGTAGCCGAAGCCAACCCCCATGGCGAGCAGCGTGAAGGCGACCGGAAAACCGAGCATCACCAGCACGATGAACAACGACAGCATCAACAGTGCGACTTCGGGATTGGTCATCGAACTCGATGCTCCAGGAAAGTGGGTAGACAGTGGCTCATTACGTATTGTCGGCCGCTTGAATTTCGGGGCCCGCCTGCTGGTCCTTCAGCATGTCCTCGGTCTCGCGGGCGTCTTCCATGCGCTTCGGCCACTCGCCGGTCTTGATCGCCAGGTAGCAGCGCATGCACTCGGAGATGCCCTGGATGATCAGCAGCGCACCGGCCAGCGGGATCAGGGTCTTGAAGAAGTAGATCTGGATGCGTGCCGGGCTGTTCCAGCTCACCTCCTTGTAGCGCCAGGAGTCGGCAGCGATCTCCCAGCCAAACCAGAACAGCGCCAGCATGCCGGGGAAGAAGAACAGGATGTAAAGGGTGAAATCGATTCGCGCCTGCCAGGGCACCGGGATCAGCCGGTAGAGGACATCGGCGCGTACATGGGCATCCTGGGCGAGCGCATAGGGCCCGGCCATCAGGAACAGGGCCCCGTACATCTGCACCATCATGTCGAAGGCCCAAACCGTCGGCGAGTTGAGCACGTAGCGGACGAACACCTCGTAGCTTACCGATAGCGTCAGGATCAGGATGCACCAGCCGAAAGCACGTCCAATCCAGATATTCAAACTCTCGATGGCGTGGATGATAGATCTCATGACGCTCTCTCCGAACCCCGTTCGCTCACCTATAACATGATAGAGGGGCAGCCGGAATGGCTGCCCCTCTATTTTTCATGCTAACAAAGCGCCTGGCTTTGAGCACACTCTTTTAAGGACTTAGCCGAAGTAGTGGTCGTAGGCCAGCTGGTAGTTCGGCGCGTTCAGGTGCACGTAGCTCATCACCCTCTTGGCGTAGGCCTTCTGCGACTTGACTACCTTGGCGAAGAACGGGTCCTCGCCCTCGATGCGCTTGATGACGATATCCCACGCCTTGAGCTGTTCTTTCATGACCGAATCAGGCGTACGGTGGATTCTGACGCCGTCCTTATCCCTCAGCTTGATCAGATCGTCTGCATAACGGTCGATGCTGTACCAATAGAAGTTCGTGTTCTCGGCCTCGGAGGCGTGACGCAGGATCGCCTGGTGCTCCGCAGGCAGCGAATTGAACATCTTCTTGTTGAAGGTGATCTCGAAGCACTCCTGCGACTGGTGGTAGCTCGCCAGGTGATAATCCTTGGAGACATCCTGCATGCCGAAGTCACGGTCGGAGGTCGGGTTGTTGAACTCGGCCGCGTCGATCAGGCCGGACTTCATCGCCGGCTGGATTTCACCACCTGGCAACTGCACGACGGACATGCCCATCTCCAGCAGGACGTCCGCGGCCAGGCCGACGGTGCGGTACTTCAACCCCTTCATCTGGCTGGCGTCCTTGATCTGCTCCTTGAACCAGCCCAGCGGCTGCGCCGGCATCGGGCTGTTGAAGAAGCTGACCACGTTGAGGCCAAGGCTGCCCATCAGTTCGTCGAACAGCTCCTGGCCACCGCCATAGTGGATCCAGCCGAGCATCTCCTGCGCCGACCAGCCGTAGCAGGGGCCGGTGCCGAACAGCGACGCGGACTTCGACTTTGAGTACCAGTAGGCGGTCACGTAGTGGGCGGCGTCCAGCACGCCGCGATGGACCGCGTCCTGCATCTGGCTGGTCTTGACGACCGAGTTGACCGACAGCAGGTCGATCCTCAGATCCTTGCCGGCCATGGCGTGAACGCGGTCGACGTAGTGCTTGGCATCTTCGAGGAAGATGCCGCCACCCCAGGCGGCCTGCATCTTGATGACCTTCGGCGCGGCGGTCGAAATCATCGGGAAACCGAGTGTCGCGGCCCCGGCGGCGGCGGCGCCGCCCTTGAGGAATTTGCGGCGGCCGTTCTGCTCGACCTGGTCAGTTTTTTTCTGCTCTGTCATGGGTTCATCTCTCCGTTGGTGGTTGTCAGAAACGGTGGCCGCCATCGGCTCATCCGTGGGTCCAACTCTTTGATATATAGCTCAGTAATACTAGGTGATTATTCACGAATTGCTAATGAGAAGCGTCAGGCCAGCCGGTCGCGTGGCGGCTGGCCGGCGAAAAAGGCATCGAGGTTGTCGAGTGCCCGAAAGCCCATGGCGTCGCGCGTCTCACGCGTGGCGCTACCCAGGTGCGGCAGCAGGAACAGGTTGTTCCTGCGGGAGAACTCAGGGTCGATGCCCGGTTCGTTGTTGAACACGTCGAGACCGGCAGCATAGACCTTGCCTGAGGCCAGGGCGTCGAGCAGCGCGGTCTCGTCGACCACGCTGCCACGCGCCGCGTTGACCACGATGGCTCCATCCGGCAACAGCGCAATACGCTCGGCGTTCAGCAGCCCGGCGGTTTCCGGCGTAGACGGACAGTGCAGTGCAAGGAAGTCGCACTGCGGCAGCATGGCCTCGAGGCTGGCATGAAAGGTCGCCCCGTGCGCCTTTTCCGGCGGCAACTCGCTGCGGTTGTGGTAGTGAACCTCCATGTCGAAACCGCGCGCGCGACGGGCCGTCACCTGGCCGACGCGGCCCATGCCGACGATGCCCAGCCGCTTGCCAGTCACTTGTACACCGAGCATGAAACTCGGGCTCCAGGTGTTCCATTCGCCGGAGCGCACCAGCCGCTCACCTTCGCTGGCCCGCCGCGCCGCTCCGAGCAGCAGCAGCATGGTGATCTCGGCGGTGGCGTCGGCGAGGACATCCGGGGTGTTGGTCACGGCGATGCCGCGCGCCTTGGCGGCGGTGAGGTCGATGTGATCATGGCCGACCGAGAAGGTGGCGATGATACGAACCGACTTCGGCAACCGCTCGATCACCTCGGCACGAAGCGATTCGGTGTGGCACGGCAGGATGGCATCGGCCTCGTCGGCCAGGCGCAGTATCTCGTCGGTGTCGTAGAGGCGATCCTCGGTGTTGAGGATTGGGAGGTAGTCCCGCTCGAGCCGCGCCTCGACGTTGGGCGGCAGCTTACGGGTCACAAGAACGAC
>CAXMPC010000058.1:0-27987 GCA_964195335.1 uncultured Gammaproteobacteria bacterium
TCTCGCGAATTGCAGCAGATCCAGGGCATCCAGCCCGCCAATTAACCTGCAGGGCGAGTCAGGCCCTCCGGGCTCGAGCGCGAACGTCAACCGCCACGCTCTCGTGTCGAGGCTTTCAGTCTCTGCTCTCCAAGGTCGTCCCATATCAACCAGGCCCAGTAGAGCGCCAGGCTGCCGAAAGCGAGCAACGCCGCACCCCCTTGATGGGCGACTGCGAGTTGCCAGAACCCGTAAGCGATGAGTCCGCAAACGATCAGGCCACTGAGTATCAACATCTTGCTCACCTCCTCGTAGACTTGGATGTCCGTCGAAGAGGTTCCCAGATCCAGCACCTGGTCACTTGATCTAATGCGTCAATGAACTGACGCCGCATGCCACAGCCAGTACGTCTACTGTCAGCCGCAGTTCATGTAGGTCAGAAAAGGATGGTGCCCGGGGCCGGAGTCGAACCGGCACAGCCTTACAGCCGGGGGATTTTAAGTCCCCTGCGTCTACCAGTTTCGCCACCCGGGCGGGGTGCAGGCGTCAAAGCGCGGGCACATGGTGCCACGACGCGGATCGAGGATAGAAAAAAATGGAGGCTGGGGTCGGAATCGAACCGGCGTACACGGCTTTGCAGGCCGCTGCATAACCACTCTGCCACCCAGCCGGACTGCTTGCTGATGGTATTCCCTGGCGTCTCTTGCTGGACGCGCCGGGAAGACAAGAAAAATGGAGCGGGAAACGAGACTCGAACTCGCGACCCCAACCTTGGCAAGGTTGTGCTCTACCAACTGAGCTATTCCCGCCCTGCGAGCGAGCGAACATTGTAGCCCCGGCCTACCCCTTGTCAACCCCCGATTCCTCTCGCTCAGGGGGTGTTCCCACCAGTGATGGCCAGGCGCTCTGCAGGTAGGCAACCATCGACCAGAGGGTCAGGATAACGGCCACGTAGAGCAGGACCATGCCGACGGTCCAGGTGTCGAACAATCCTACCGGCTCGCGGTAGATCAGCAGGATCATGGCGATCATCTGGATGGTGGTCTTGATCTTCCCGACGACCGAGACCGCCACCGTGGTGCGCTCGCCAAATCCGGCCATCCACTCGCGCAACCCTGAGACCGCGATCTCACGGCCGATGATCACCGCCGCCGGGATCGCCATGAACGGGGTCGGGTGCACGCTGACCAGTAGCACCAGGACCACGCCGACCATCAGCTTGTCGGCCACCGGATCGAGGAAGGCGCCAAAAGCCGAGGTCTGCCCCAGACGTCGTGCCAGGTAGCCGTCGAGCAGGTCGGTCAGGGCCGCCACGGTGAACACCGCCGTGCAGACCAGGTTGACCCACTTGAACGGCAGGTAGAACAGCAGCACGAAGACCGGGATCAGCGCCAGCCGAAGCAGGGTCAGCATGTTGGGCACGTTCATCTGCATGGACGGTTCTTTCCTGGCCAATCAGCGTGAGCTGTTGAGGGTAGCGTAGATTCGCTCGGCCAGCGCGGTGCTGATGCCAGGCACCCGCGCCAGGTCCTCAACCCCGGCACGTTCGATCTCGCGCAGACCACCGAGCTGGCGCAGCAACTCGCGACGCCGTTTCGGCCCGAGGCCTGGAATCGCCTCCAACGGAGAGACCCGGCGCGCCTTGGCCCGGCGCTGGCGGTGGCCGGCGATGGCGAAGCGGTGGGCCTCGTCGCGTACCTGCTGGACCAGGTGCAGGGCCGGGGCGTCGGGTGGCAGTTGCAGTGGCTTCGAACGGCCGGCGAGATGCAGCGTCTCGAGCCCAGGCCGCCGACCCAGCCCCTTGGCAACGCTGGCCACGGCAAGACCTTCAACTTGCAGTTCCTCGAGCGTACCCAGCACCGCATCAAGCTGGGCCTTGCCACCATCGATCAGCAACAGATCAGGCCATTTCCCCTCTCCTTCCTTGAGGCGCCGGTATCGGCGGCCAACCGCTTCGCGCATGGCGGCGTAGTCATCACCAGGCTCTCCTTCTTTTATATTGAAGCGGCGGTAGTCAGACTTGACCGGGCCGGTGCCGTCGAACACCACGCAGCTGGCGACCGGACGCTCGCCCTGGGTGTGACTGATATCGAAACATTCGAGCCGCTGCGGAGCCGAATCGAGGTCCAACGCCTCGCCCAGAGCCTCCAACTGCTGCTGCACCCCGGCGCGCGAGGCGAGACGTGAATTCAGTGCCTCGCGAGCATTGGCCTCGGCGAGTCCGAGCCAGCGGCGTGGCGCGCCACGCTGAGGCACTCGGATTCCGACCTTGTGACCGGCCTGTTCGGTCAGGGCCTCCGCCAGCCAGCCACCCTCCTCCGGCAGCCGGTCGACCAGAATCTCGCGCGGCACGCTGCGCCCAAGGTAGAACTGCGGCAGAAACGCCGCCAACGCTTCGGTTGTGTCCACCTCATCGGGCACGGTGGGAAAGAAGGCCCGGTTGCCGAGGTTGTGCCCACCGCGCACGAAGAACACCTGGATGCAGGTCTGACCGCCAGTGCTGGCGCAGGCGATGACGTCGATATCGCGGGCACTGCCGGTGACGTACTGGCGCGCCTGCACGCGGCGCAGTGCGGCGATGCGGTCGCGCAGTGTCGCCGCCTCTTCGTACTCCAGCGCCTCGGCGGCGGCCTCCATACGCTGGGCCAGGTCATCGATGATGCGCTGGCCGCCGCCGGCGAGGAACAGCCGGGTGTGTTCGACATCCCGGGCGTACGCCTCCTCGTCGATCAGGTCGACGCACGGTCCCGAGCAGCGCTCGATCTGGTACTGCAGGCAGGGTCGGGTGCGATTGCGGAAGAAGCTGTCCTCGCACTGGCGCACGCGGAACAGTTTCTGCAACAGGTTGAGGGTGTCGCGAACCGCCGTCGCCCCTGGAAACGGGCCGAAGTAGCGACCACGGCCACTGCGCGCGCCACGGTGGAAAGAGAGCCGTGGAAAGCTCTCGCCATCGGTCAGGTGGATGTAGGGGTAACTCTTGTCGTCGCGCAGCAGCACGTTGTAGCGCGGCCGCAACGCCTTGATCAGTTGGTTTTCGAGGATCAGCGCCTCGTTCTCAGTGTGGGTAACCGTCACTTCCACCCGCACCACCAGGCTCAACAGGCGGGTGGTCTTGGCGTCATGGGCACCACCGCGGCGGAAGTAGCTGCCGACGCGCCGCTTGAGATTCTTGGCCTTGCCGACGTAGATCACGCTGTCATCGGCCGCGAACATGCGGTAGATCCCCGGGCGGGTGGTCAGCGTGGCCAGGAAACCGTCGAGATCGAAGGATGCATCCGCGGCAATCATGCGCCCGATTATACGGTGCGTGGTGCCGACCCGGTCAGCCGAGGAGTTCACCGACGCGGGTGAATACCGCGTCGAACATCGTCGGCGTCAGACGTCGCGTGTTGGTGTTGTAGCGGCTGCAGTGGTAGCTGTCGATCAGCCGATGGGAACCGAGGTCATGTTCCGCGGCATGGCCGAACGGATGCCGGGTGCGGCGTTCACCGACGGCACTGACAACCGCGTCGTGGGCGATCTTGCCGAGAGCGAAGATGAGCGCCCCATCAGGCATCGTGGCAATCTCGCTAGCGAGGTAGTCGTTGCAGCAGCGCACCTCGGGTCCGGTCGGCTTGTTCTGTGGCGGCAGGCACTTTACGGCGTTGGTAATGCGGCAGTCGCGCAGTTCGAGACCGTCGTCTGCTGCCAGCGACTCGGGGGCCGAAGCGTAGCCGAAACGGTAAAGGGTCTGGTAGAGGATGATGCCGGCGTGGTCACCGGTAAACGGTCGGCCACTGGCATTGGCACCGTGCAATCCAGGGGCGAGCCCGACGATCAGCAACCTCGCGTCAGGATCGCCAAACGGCGGTACCGGGCGGGCGTGGTAGTCAGGGAAGTCGTGCTTGACCTCATCAAGAAAGGTGGCGAGCCGTGGGCAGCGTCGGCAGTCGAGATCGAATGTCGGGGCGATGACCGGGTCGCGTCGCGACCGGCTCACTGGGCCGCCACGTCAGGATCGCAAATGCCGTGACGCATTGCCAGGTGGGTCAGCTCAACGTCGTTGTGCACGCCGAGTTTCTCGTAGAGGCGGTGACGGTAGGTGCCCACGGTCTTCGGGCTGACACAAAGCTTGTCGGCGATCTCCTGGATGCCGTTGCCCTCGATCACCAGCAGCAGCACCTGCATCTCGCGCTGTGACAGGGCGTCGATCGGTGAGTTGCCGCCACCCGGCAGCAGATTCAGCGCCAGCTTCTGGGCCACTTCGGCACTGAGGTAGCGATGACCGGTGGCCACGATCTGCACCGCCTGGATCATCTCGCTGGCCGGACAACCCTTGGTCAGGTAGCCCTTGGCACCCATCTGCAGCAGCCTTGCCGGATAGGGGTCGTTGCCCTGCACGCTGAGCACGACCAGGTTGAGGTCGGGTTGCATGTGCATCATGCGGTGGATCGCCTCAATGCCGCCAATACCGGGCATGTTGATGTCCATCACCACCACATCGGGTATCGGGTTGCCGCGCAGGTAGTCGATCGCCTCCTCGCCAGAGGCGGCTTCGGCAACGACGCTGATTTCCTGCTCGGCGTTGAGCAGGTGCTTGATGCCGGTGCGGACGAGTTCGTGGTCGTCGACGAGCAGCACTTCGATCATCGACCGGTCCTCCCTGGTCTCGTACATGACCCACGGTGCGTGGTGGGCCTGCAGCGCTTATGTTTCCGGGCTCCCCTTGCCCGGCGTGCGCCTTGGACGCATGATCACATAGTTGTTTGGGACCGGCAACACAACCCGTCCTTACCCGGATCAGGTCGTGACCCGCAGTCCGGCAAGGTCATTGGAGGGATCCCCATGTCACCGTTCGAGCAGCAAAGGGACCTGATCACCGCCTGGTTCGCCGGCTTCGATCCGATGTCGCTGGTGGCGCAGATCTGCGTCCTGCTCCTCGCCTACGCCGGCGGCGTGCTGGCCAAGCGCTGGTACCTGAAGCGTTTCCACGTTGCCACTGATGCCGAGCAACCGCGTGGCCTGCGCCACCTGACCCAGCGGACCATCGAACGCATCGTCCATCCAATCGGCATGCTACTGCTGGTAAGCGCCATGCGCGGCCTTCTCGCCGAGCTCGGATTCAATATCTACCTGCTCAACATCGCCATCCCCGTCCTCGCCTCCCTGGCCGTGATCCGGGTCGCGATCTACCTGCTTCGCAAGGCGCTGGTCGACAGCCCTGCAACCAAGGCCTGGGAGCAGGCGATCAGCATCACAGTCTGGGTCGTCGTCGCCTTGCACCTCCTCGGCTGGCTACAGGGCGTGCTGGGCGCCCTCGATGCCCTGGCGATGACCATCGGCGAGACCCGCATCTCGGTGCTCTCGGTACTGAACCTGCTGATGATGATCTCTTTGATGATCGCAGTAGCGCTGTGGGCCTCGAAATTGCTGGAGCGACGGCTGGCACGCTCGCCGCACATGAGCCGGACCATGCAGGTCGGTATCGCCAAGTTCAGCAAGTTTTTTCTGCTCGCCCTCGCCTTCCTGATCGCCCTCGACAGTGTCGGTTTCAGTCTCAGTTCACTGGCGGTCTTCAGCGGAGCGCTAGGTGTCGGCCTCGGCTTCGGCCTGCAACGCATCGCCAGCAACTTCATCAGCGGCTTCATCCTGATCGGTGACCGCTCAATCAAGCCCGGTGACATCATCACCATTGGCACCAAGTTCGGCTGGGTCGAGGAGATGCGGGCGCGCTACGTCGTGGTGCGCAACCGCGACGGCGAGGAAAACCTGATCCCGAACGAGAACCTGATCACCAGCGAGGTGATCAACTGGAGCTACACCGATGCCAACGTACGCCTGCGCGTTCCGGTCCAGATCAGCTACGATGACGATCCCGAGCAGGCGATGGCAATCCTGGCCGAAGCGGCGAAAGTCAGCCCACGGGTATTGATGGATCCCGCCCCGTCGGTACGACTGATGAAGTTCGCCGACAGCGGCATCCAGCTCGAACTGCGGGTCTGGTACAACGACCCGCAGAATGGGGTCGGCACCATTCGCTCCGAGATCAACCTGGCGATCTGGCGCGGCTTCAAGCAGGCCGGGATCACTATCCCCTATCCGCAGCGTGATGTGCACCTGCGACCGACAACCGCCCCGCCCCTGCCAGCCGGACCGCAAGTCACTCCCGACCCGCCGGGCTGAAATCCGTTGCCGAACGGCATGGCTCAGCCGGTGACGCCGTTCTCCAGCGCGAACCGGATCAGCTCTCCGGTGGAGTTGAGCCGGAGTTTTTCGAGGATACGTGCGCGGTAGGTGGAGATGGTACTGGCGGTCACGGCCATCAGCTTGGCACACTCGATGCCGGTGCGTCCGCTGGAGATCAGCCGCAGGAGTTCGAATTCCCGCATCGACAGCTTGCTCAACCGCTCCTGGGCAGGTTCCGTCGCCACGGCCCGCTCGATCAACCGCTCCTGGACCGCCGTCGGGTAGTACTTCCGTCCCCGGTAGAGGGTCTCGATCGCCTCGACGGTCTTGGTGAAGGCTTCGTTTTTGAGCAGATAGCCGGCGGCCCCGGCCCTGGCGGCACGGGAAACGTTCTCGGCGTCGTCGTGCATGGTCAACATCAGCACCCGCGCCGTGGGGCAGATCACTGACAGGCGCTGGCATAGCGCCACGCCGTCCATTCCAGGGAGATTGAGGTCCATCAGCACCACGTCGGGAGCCGCCGCGACCACATCCGCGAGCAACTCTTCGCCGTTACCGGCCTGGCCGACAACTTCGAACCGGTCCAGCAATCGCAGCATGTTGGCGATGCCCTCGCGCACCATGGCGTGGTCATCGACAAGGTAGACCCTGATCCTGTGCATCTTCATTCTTCCTCTCCCCCATCCCTGTTTATCGTTTTTTTTCCTGTTTGTCATCAAATCCGAGCAATAGCGGCCGCTCAGCCGCATTCCAGTGGCGATCCATCCGGCCGCACCCTGGAGAGCCGGGCACGGCCGGTATTGGCGACGATCACGGCCAGCGGTGAGGCCTCACCATGCCGGCTGCAGGCGGTATAGGTGCCGTTGCTTCCTGGTGAGAGGCCTGTTGGGAACAGCACCAGCCTTCTCCGCATGCGACTGGTCACCAGGTCCACCTCATCGGCCGCGTCGCTCAACTGCAGCAACGGTTCCGAAGGCCCGTGCTCGCGATCGGCGTTGCGATCAACGAAGACCAGCCAGCCCCGGTGCCAATGACCGTCGGGAAGGCAATCAGCACCATTGTCGCTCGGACAGAGCACCACCCGTTGACCGCGCATGATCGATTCCGTCCGTGCAAGGTTCACGTGGGTCATGAATCGTGACGCCATCGTTTTGACCCGGCTGCCGGCGAGCATGCCGCCCAGACCAGGCACGGCCAAGCCGACAAGCAGGACAATCAGTGCCAGCACGATCAGCAACTCCACCAGGGTAAATCCACGCTCACGCCGCTTCCTTGCAGCCATCGCCCTCTCCTGTTATCGACGCACTTCCTTGCGCGCCGGATATGGACACGCCATGCGGCATGTCTAGAGCGATCGTACGGATATCGTGGGCTATGGCTATCAGCCTAGGCTGAAAATGATGTCGTTTTACAACGACAACCTATGACTTCGCATACCGAGAACGCCACCACTTGGATTAACTTGGGCATAAATCGGGAGCGGTTACCCACGACTATTCCCGAATTGCGCTTGCTTGGCGTGTCTTGTCATGCGATTGGCGCGGTCGGTCAAGCCGTCCGATGACATCACGTCGACAATACGCTCCAGGTTGTGACGCAGTCGGAGAAGGCAGAGATGTTCATTCAGTTTCGCTTCAAGGCAAAAGTAACGCGCGTGCTGGAGGACGAGTTCGGCTACAGCCCGGACCAGTTCGACAAGCAGACGTTAGCGAAGGTGTGCCGGTTTGCGAAATCGGAGTCACTCAACGAGTACGACGCGGCGGTAATTTTCATGGTGGCGCAGTTGAAGCAGATTCGTGCCCTCAACATCATCGAAGACGAGGCCGTGCCGACCACGGCATCGTTTGTTACAGCGCAAATAAGCAACCTCTCCCGACTGCTGAATTCCAGGAAACTGACGCGGGAGATGGTGGAACACGAACTGGCCGGCACCGTCGGAGAACTGCGAAAGGCGTTCAGCTAGTTCACGAGGTCAGCAGGCTGACCTGTCAGAGGAATCCTCCCTTACGTGCGCAGGTTTTACAGCGTGCGTTTCGCCCCCGGAAATCCGGGGGCTTTTTTTTCTCTGCGATTCGGAAAAACAGGACACGCCTGTCAGATAACGAAAACGGCGACCCGAAGGTCGCCGTTTAATCAGGATTGCAGTGCCCCGGCAATCAGCCAGGCAGCACTGCAGCAATCTTGTCCATCGCCTTGTCCAGATTCGCCTGGCTGGTGGCAAACGAAATGCGCACATGACCGGGTGAACCGAAGGCCGAGCCCGGCACCAGGGCGACGCCAGCCTCGTTGATCAGGAACTCGGCGAAGGCGAGGTCATCGGCGATGCCGAGAGCGGCGATGGCCTCGCTGAAGTCGGGGAAGCTGTAGAAGGTTCCGTCGGAAGGCAGGCACTGCACGCCGGGGAGTCCCTGCAGCCGCGTGACCAGCTTGTCGTGGCGTTCCTTGAATGCCGCGCACATGTCACGCACGCACTGCTGGTCACCGTTCAGCGCCGCGACCGCCGCTGCCTGCGAGATCGAGGTCGGATTCGAGGTGCTGTGCGACTGAATGTCGGTCATCGCGGTAATCAGCTTCTGCGGCCCACCGGCGTAACCGATCCGCCAGCCGGTCATCGAGTAGGCCTTGGAGACGCCGTTGAGGACGATGGTGCGCTCGAACAGCTCGGGACAGGCATCGACGATGTTGCTGAACGGTTCCGCGCCCCAGACAAAGGGCTCGTACATGTCGTCGGTGGCGATCATCACCTGCGGATGGCGCAGCAAAACCTCGCCCAGTGCGGCCAGTTCGGCCTTGCGATAGGCGATGCCGCTCGGGTTGGACGGGCTGTTGAGCACCACCAGCCGGGTCTTCGGCGTGATCGCCGCCTCGAGCTGCTCGGCGGTGATCTTGAGGTGCTGGTCCACACCAGCAGTAACGATCACCGGTGTGGCGCCGGCAAGCAGCACCATGTCCGGGTAGGAGACCCAGTACGGGGCCGGCACAATGGCCTCGTCGCCCGGGTTCAGCAGCGCCTGAGCCATGTTGAAGAAGCTCTGCTTGCCGCCACAGGAGACCAGGATCTGCTTGGGCGAATAGTCGAGGCCGTTGTCGCGCTTGAACTTGTCGATCACCGCCTGCTTCAGCACCGGGGTGCCGCCGACCGGGGTATACTTCGTTTTTCCCTCACGGATCGCCTCGATGGCCGCCTCCTTGATGTGATCCGGGGTGTCGAAGTCGGGTTCGCCGGCGCCGAGGCCGACAATATCCTTGCCCTGAGCCTTCAGTTCGTTAGCACGGGCGGTGACCGCCAGGGTCGGTGACGGCTTGACACTGGCGAGACGGTCAGAGAGTTGCACATCCAAGGTCTTATCCTCGTTCCTGGGCAGGTGGGCACAGGGGCCGGATAATACCTGATCGCCCACGACGACTGAATCCCGGTGATGGAACGCCCCTTCCGCCTGCAGACCGATTTCGAGCCCGCCGGCGACCAGCCGCAGGCGATCGCGCGCCTGGTCGAGGGCCTCGGCCACGGCGAGGCGCACCAGACGCTGCTCGGCGTCACCGGCAGCGGCAAGACCTTCACCATCGCCAATGTCATCGAGACGGTGCAGCGCCCGGCCCTGGTGCTGGCGCCGAACAAGACCCTCGCCGCCCAGCTCTACGGTGAGATGCGCGCCTTCTTTCCGGACAACGCGGTCGAGTACTTCGTCTCCTACTACGACTACTACCAGCCCGAGGCCTACGTGCCGTCGACCGACACCTTCATCGAAAAGGACGCTTCGGTGAACTCCCACATCGAGCAGATGCGGCTGTCGGCAACCAAGGCGCTGCTCGAACGCCCTGACTCCATCATCGTCGCCACCGTATCGGCGATCTACGGCCTCGGTGATCCGGCGGCCTACCACAGCATGGTGCTGCACCTGCGTCGTGGTGACCTGACCGACCAGCGTACCCTGCTGCGCCGTCTGACCGAGCTGCAGTACAGTCGCAATGACCTCGATCTCCGCCGCGGTACCTTCCGTGTCCATGGTGACGTCATCGACATCCACCCGGCCGAATCCGATGAAGTGGCGCTGCGGGTCGAGTTGTTCGACGACGAAATCGAGAACCTGGCCCTGTTCGATCCACTGACGGGCGAAGTGCGTCACAGCGTGCCGCGCTACACCGTCTATCCCAAGAGCCACTACGTCACCCCGCGCCAGAAGGTGCTCGACGCAACCGAACTGATCAAGGTCGAGCTCAAGGAACGGCTCGAGCAACTGCGGAAGGCAGACAAGCTGCTCGAGGCACAACGGCTGTCGGAACGGACCCGCTACGACCTGGAGATGATGTTCGAGCTCGGCTATTGCTCCGGCATCGAGAACTACTCGCGCTACCTTTCCGGCCGCGCTGCCGGCGAGCCGCCGCCGACCCTGTTCGATTACCTGCCGGATGATTCCCTGCTGGTAATAGACGAAAGCCACGTCACCGTGCCGCAGCTCGGCGGCATGTACCGTGGCGACCGCTCGCGCAAGGAGAACCTGGTCGAGTACGGCTTTCGCCTGCCATCGGCGCTCGACAACCGGCCGCTGCGTTTCGACGAGTTCGAGGCGCGGGCGCCGCAGGCGATCTACGTCTCCGCCACCCCGCGGGCCTACGAACTCGATCTCTCCGGTGACGTGGTCGAACAGGTGGTGCGTCCGACCGGGCTGATCGATCCGGAGGTCGAGATTCGCCCGGTCACGACCCAGGTCGACGACCTGCTCTCAGAGATCCGTCTGCGCGCCGATGCCGGGGAGCGGGTCCTGGTCACGACGCTGACCAAGCGCATGGCCGAGGACCTGACCCAGTATTTCGACGAGCACGACGTCCGCGTCCGCTACCTCCATTCCGATATTGAGACCGTCGAACGGGTCGAAATCATCCGCGACCTGCGCCTCGGCGCCTTCGACGTGCTGGTCGGTATCAACCTGCTGCGCGAGGGGCTCGACCTGCCCGAGGTGTCGCTGGTGGCGATCCTCGACGCCGACAAGGAAGGTTTCCTGCGTTCCGAGGGGGCGCTGATCCAGACCATCGGCCGTGCCGCGCGCAACCTGCACGGCAAGGCGATCCTCTATGCCGGCCGGATCACCGGGTCCATGCGCCGCGCCCTCGACGAGACCGACCGCCGCCGCCTGCGCCAGGTCGAATACAACGAGGAGCACGGCATCACGCCGGAATCGGTGGTCAAAGCGGTCATCGACATCATGGAATCGGCCCGTCCGGGCGGTCCCGGAAGCCGGCGCGAAGCCGCCGCCATCGCCGACGAGGCGGCGCCCTACCACGCCCAGTCACCCGAACTGCTGATGAAGCAGATCCGCAAGCTCGAAGAGCAAATGTATCGCCACGCCCGCGATCTCGAGTTCGAGGAAGCGGCCGGTATTCGTGACCAGATCCGTCACATCCGCAAGTACGGCCTCGGCATGCCCGACGAGGATCAGCCTGCGGCCTAGGCAACGCTCCTATTGCACGGGGTGGTCAGGGCCGCAACGTCTGCCCGCTCACTCTGCATCGATCGTGTGGGCGAGTGTCATATGCTGGATGCTTGGCTTTTGTTTGCGCAGCCACTCGAAGCCCGTCTCACCATCTTCGCTTCGCCGGTAGGCCATGTACGAGGCATGGTCGGTCCACTCGAACTGTTCGATGACCTGCTTCCCGTCGTCGGTCGCGTACAGCCGTGCCGAGACAAAGCCCTTGTGGGGCCTCATCCGGGTTTCGATGAAATCGGCCAGGTCCCGGATCAGGGTCTCCTGCTCTTCAGGCTTGCCGTCGATCATCAGGTGAAAGAGTGACTTGGCTGAATCCGTCCTGGGCATTCCCTCGTCGCCAACATCATCGCGGCTCTCTATTTTTATCTACGGGGAAGTCTAGCCCAGGCACCCCGCAAGGCCATTCAGGCGCACCCTTGCCGACACCCTCGTCGTATGCCTTGGACACCGCGCTGATGCTGGCCGACGGCCGCAGGATTCCGGATCGCGAAATTGCCGTCCGCTTTCCAACCAGCTACGTCCTCGACCGCCGGGGGATGGTGCTGTTCCGGCACGTTGGCCCAATCGACGACTGGGACGGCTACCTGCCCTTTTTCGTTGATGCCGCGCGCTGAAGACCGCTCCGATCTGCAGACCGGTGCGGCTTGTCAGGGTCGATCAAGAATTCAGGGACAAAAAAAACTCTGTCCGGCGAGATGAGGGAGGGATGCCGGACAGAGTCTATGTCACAGATCCGGGGGCAGGATTGGATCTGTGGTTTGACACTATGCCTACTCTAGCTCACCGGCATTGACCTGCATCAGCCAAACCTGACGACCGTTGCCAGCCTCAGTTGTCAGTCGTTGCCTGGCCCTGCTCGATACCGCTATAGAGAAGTATAAGCGCGGGAATTAAAACAATATGAAACAATCCATTATGATCGAATTCAAAGATCAATTCTAGTTTTAGGTCGCTCGCCTGCACGCCGGCCGCGACCAGGTTGAGCACCAGTCCGCCAGCGACCAGCGCCGCTCCCGGTAACGCTCGTCGCAGGGCCAACCTGGAATAGAGCGTCAGCGCGGTGATGGTGGCGGTCCCTTCATAGGCGACGAAGACGATGAACGCACCGCCGAGCGCCTGGGTCACCACGTAGGCCGCCACACCGACGGCGAGCGCCGGTCCGAGCCAGTGTCGCGCGCCGGTGATCCCCCGGGTGTCCAGCAGCGCGCCGACCAGGATCAGCGCCACCGACAGACCCAGCGCGAGGTAGAGCGGGTGCCAGATGGCTTCGGCGAGCCAGCCAGGCAGCACCAGGCCGTGGGCCACGGCGCCCAGCAGTGACGCCAGACCAACCAGGGCGAAAACTCCTCCCCAGAGTCGGCGTCGGAACGGTGCACCGCGCGTCTCGTGGAGCAGGCGCCAGGTCGCTAAGGCACAACCGATGGCCAGCAGCAGGTCGGTGGCGGCCGTGGTCAACTCGGTCGGTGACGTTTGCAGATCAATCATCGCGAACCGCCGCGAACCGCAGCCGGACGTAGTCGACCTGCCAGCCCGTCGACTGGTCGTGGAGCTGTGAGGCGGCATGGGCCATGGTTTCGGCGGCGAAGGCCGCTCGCTGCTCCACGTCCAGGTGAGCGGTGATGGCATCAGCGAAAATCGCCAGCCAGGCCGCCAGGTCACCCGGAAGCGGCGTCGGCCGTGGATGCAGGCCGATGGTCGTAACGTGGAATCCCGCCGCCTCGAGCCGCTCACGGTAGGCCCTTGCGGTCGGGAAGTACCACGGCAAGCGCAGCACACCAAACTCCGGGTGGGCGGCAAAAGTGGCCGCCATGGCGTCGATCACCGCCTGGACGTTGCCGGCGCCGCCGAACTCACCGACGAAACGGCCACCGGGTCGCAGCGCGCGCCTGACACCGGTCAGCACGGCGTCGGGATCGGTCATCCAGTGCAGGGCCGCGTTGCTGAAGACGGCGTCGAACTCACCATTGAAACCGAGCGTCTGGCCATCAGCGACATGTGCGTCCAGACCGCGCGCCCGCGCCGCCGCGATCATGTCCGGGCTGCCGTCAACGGCGACCACCTTGGCGCCGCGCGCAACCAGCTCCGTGGTCAGGGCGCCGTCGCCGCAGCCGAGATCGAGGATCCGTTCGCCCTGTTGCGGGTCGAGCAGATCGACCACCGGCCGGCCCAGGGCCGGGACGAAAGCGGCGTCTTCCCGGTAGCTTTCTGGATTCCAGCGTTGACCGCTCACCGGCAACTCATCTGCGCAATTTCCGGGTGGTTGGGTCCGAAGGGACATGCGATGCTGCGCGCCCATCCAACGAACATTCCAACCGGTCTCACGCGCTTATGAATACGCGCCAGTGGCTGCAACTCATCACCCTCTCCCTGCTCTGGGGAAGCGCTTTCGTCTTCATCGAGATCGGTGTCGAGGCCCTGCCGCCATTGACCCTGGTACTTGGCCGCATCGGGCTTGGGGCATTCGGCCTCTATTTGTTGCTGCGGTGGCGTGGCCTGTCGCTGCCAACCGACTGGCTGTCGTGGCGGGACTTCCTGGTTCTTGGTGCGCTGAACAACGCCCTCCCCTTCGTACTGATCGCCTGGGGGCAGACAGTGATCAGTGGTGGCCTGGCATCGATCCTCAACGCCACGACACCCCTGTTCACCGTCCTGCTGGCGCACCTGGCGACCCATGACGAACGGTTGAATGGCGGCAAGCTGCTGGGTGTTCTGCTCGGACTGGCCGGTGTCGCCGTACTGGTCGGAGGTGATGCGCTGGCCGGATTCGACAGCGAGGTCCTGGCCCAGCTGGCCGTTCTCGGCGCGGCGGCAAGCTACGCCTGCGCCGGCATTTTCGGTCGCCGTTTCCGTGCCCAACCGCCACTGGTCACCGCCACCGGTATGGTGATCGCCTCGACCCTGCTGCTGGCGCCGATTGTCCTGGTCGTCGATCGCCCATGGCAGCTGGCCGCCCCGGGTCCGGCCGCCTGGGGGGCGGTGATCGGCCTGGCGCTGCTCTGCACCGTGTTCGCCTACCTGATCTACTTCCGCCTGTTGGCCACTGCAGGCGCCACCAACGTGCTGCTGGTGACCTTCCTGATCCCGGTCAGCGCCGTGCTGCTTGGTGCTTTGCTGCTCGGTGAGCGGCTGACCGGTGGCCAGTTCGGCGGCTTGGCACTGATCAGCCTCGGTCTGGCGGCTGTCGACGGGCGTGCGTTGCACTGGCTGACCAGGCGCGGCGCCATAGCGGACAGGTACTGAATCGGAGCGGCTCTCGCCCTTCCCCGGTCTACACCGCGCCCGGCACAGGGTCGCATGCCATCGGGTCATTTCGTCTCCCTGCCGTGACGCACTTCATCGAACAGTGCCGTGATTCGCGTGATCCGTTTGCGGTTGGCGTCGAAATCGGAACGACCGACACGCGATGCTGATCGCAGGTGGATCATCCCCGTGCTTTGGTCCAGTCGTGCCTCGAGGTCATCGATGAATCCGAACAGCGGCGTGCGGAAGGTCGCGACGAGGTAATCACTGGTGACCACGGCCAGTTCACCGCCTGCGGCACGCACCACCTGCTGCAGCACAGCCCAAGCCTCCTCGGGTGAACGGCCGTCAAGGTGCAAGGGTGCAATCTGCTGCTCGGCGCGGGAGGTTCCCTGCTCACTGCCGACGCAGTTCGGCGTGGATGGACAGGGCCGCAACTGGCCGTCGGCGAGGCCATAGGTCGGTGGTGCCGTGCGTGAGTGGCGTGCGACCAGGTGCAGGGCGCCAGCCGCCAGCAACGGCACGAGCAGCAGAAGCAACCAGAGCATGCGGCGCCTTCCGTGACCCATCGCCTCAGGTACGACCCACCTCCTCTTCCTCGATCACCTCACCCTCTTCCCTGGCCGCGGCGTACCACTCACTGACGTCAGTATCGGCCAGGACCGTGATCACGTAGTTGCTCATCGTCGTCGGTCCCTCGATGCCGTAGGTGGCGAACCGTGAGGCCACCGGTGCGTGCATGGCATCGGCAATCGAGAACGTACCGAACAGCCACGGCCCGTCGCCACCGTACCTGGTGCGACAGTCACACCAGAGGCGCTGGACTCTCGCCACGTCCCTCTGGGTGGCGTCGTCGAGTTCCACCCGACGTCCACGGGCCCGGCAGTTCATCGGCAGGGCGTGGCGCAGCGCGGTGAACCCGGCATGCATCTCTGCCGCCACCGACCGGGCAACGGCTCGTGCACCAGCGTCCCGAGGCCACAGCGCCGGGTTGCGCTCGGCAACATACTCGGCGATCGCCAGTGACTCCCAGACGGTGGTCTCGCCATCCACCAGCACCGGCACCAGGCCGGCCGGTGTCTCGTCATCAAGCTGGGCGTCGCCTTCCGGTGTGAAGAGCGAAATCCGGTGTTCGTCGAACTCGATGCCCGACTTGCGCAGCGCCAGCCAGCCGCGCAGCGACCAGGAAGAGTAGTTCTTGTTACCGATAATCAGGACCGGTTTCATCGCGAGCCTCCTTCATACGTATGACGGTGCAGAAACCGGATTGAACCTGTATTCATTTGTCGATCCTCTTGCGCAGCCGATACATGCCGACGAAGACCAGGCCGACGACCACCGGCACGGCGATCCCGGTCACCAGGTCGGCATCCAGCGGCACACCGGCCTGCTTGATCCCCTTGGCCAGGTAACCGACCAGGCCGACGCCGTAGTAACTGAGGACAACGATCGACAGCCCCTCGACAGTCTGCTGCAGGCGCAGTTGCAGCCTCGCCCGGCGATCCATCGATTCCAGCAGGTCGCGATTCTGCTCGGCGATGCCGATATCGATGCGGGTCCGCAGCAGGTCGCTGGCGCGCGAAACGCGGGTCGACAGCGCGCTGAGCCGGTCGGCGACCGATTCGCAGGTGCGCACCGCCGGTGCCAACCGACGTTCAACGAACTCATCGAAGGTCTGCAACCCCGGCAACCGCTCCTCGCGCAGTTGGGTGATGCTGCGCTGAATCAGACCGTAGTAGGCGCGGGTGGCCGAGAATCGGGCGTTGGTTCGGGAAACGACATGCTCGATCCGTGCCGCCAGCCGGGTAAGCGCTTCGAGCAGTTCGCGCGCCTCACCGGTATCGCGCAGGGCGTTGATCCGTCCGGTGAGATCGGCCAATTCGCCATCAAGGCGTACGAGTTCTTGGCCGTGCTCGCGTGCCGGCGGCAGGCCGAGCAGCGCCATCATGCGGTAGGTCTCCATGTCGAGCATGCGCTGCACCAGGCGCCCGGCCTGGCGTTGGCGCAGGTCGATGTCCCGTACCAGGATCCAGCCATAGCCGTCGTGCAGCTGGTAATCGGTCCAGACGTCGGCGGCCCCACCCGCCACCCGGCTGCCTGCGACGGTGTTGGAGGCGAACAGCTCGCCGAGATCGACCAGCGTCCGCTCGGCCAGCCCCTGCGGCTCGATGGCCAGCTTCAACGCCACCAGCCGCTCTCCCGGCAGGCGTTCGCGCCAACTCTCGTCGAGTGCATCGAGCGTGGTCGTGAACGGGCTGTCGAACGGACCGTTCACAATCAGTGTCCAGGTCGAAAACTCGGTGTGCCGCTCCCAGCGCAGCCGGCAGTGGCCCAGATCGAGGCTGAGAAATGCGCTGTCCGCCACTGGCGTGGTGAGGTCGTGCGCGGCACAAATCTCCGCCAGCAACGCCCTCTCGCCGGCCACGTCGTCAGTCAGCCGGGCGTAGTGCTCGAGGCGCAGCGGGGCCGACAGCAGTTCGTAGGGGCGCGCGTGGACCTCGTCATTGAGTTCACGGCGTAGCGGATGGTCACCGTTCATCCCAGGGCTCCGGAGTGTTGCGAGCGTCTCGCCGATAGTGGATGTTCATGGCTTGATCCTGGGTCGAGGGCACATGGGTCATTCGTCTTTTTTTCAGCAATCTCTACAAGGTGCGAACGACTGGTGCCGGCACGTGGGGCACATTTCAGGAAGTAGCGTGCTTCAGCAATCCTAGCCAGCTGATCGACTGAGCTTCTTTGCAATGGCTGCAGCCAGGGGGTTGGCGGACAGGCCATGCGCCACGATGCTGAGAATCACCGTGCAGGCCACGGTAATCACCAGGGTTTCACCTCCAGGCAGGTTCTCGTTCAACACGATGATCGCGAAAACGATACTGGCGAGACCACGAGGCCCGAACCAGCCAAGAAACAGCTTACTGTCCCGGCCCACCCCCGTACCGGCCAGGGACAGGTAGATCGGTAGCATGCGTATCAGGGTTAGGCTCAGAACGGCGTAGAGCACCACCTGCCAACTGAAGAATTCAAAAACCTGGCCTGCCACGGCGGCCCCGAAAACGACCCAGGTGATCAGTGCCAGAATCTCACCCGTACCTTCCGCGGCATGCAGCAGTTTGTGCTTGTGTTGTTCTGCCATGACACCGAACAGGAGACCTCCGGCAAATGCGGCGATGTATCCGCTGCCGTGAAGGCTTTGCGCGACCGCAAAACTACTCACCGCGAGCGTCACTACGGAAAACTGCCCCCAGATGTCGGTAATCCACCCCCGCTTCCAGCAAAATTTCAGGGCCAACGTCCCGACCATGGTCATCCCCAGGCCTACGACGAGTCCGATGCCGATCTCCTGGGAAACGAGTTTCAGTGCCAGCCCCATGCCACCGCCCTCGGTACCGGTGCCAACGGCCAGGGCGATAAATACAAACAGGATCGGGACGCATATCCCGTCGTTCAGTCCGCTCTCCACATTCAGCCCTTCCCGGATGCTGGCAGGGACGGCCTCATTTGTAATGACGGCCTTGCCAAGGGCGGCATCTGTCGCCGCGAGCATGGTGGCGAGAATAGCCAGTTCGAAAAAGGTCAGTTCATCGAAAATCAGAACACCGACACCGAACCCGAGGAGGATGATCAGCGGCAGGCCAATGGCGAGCATCCTCTGCGGTACCTTGCGGTGGCGCTTGAGCACGCTCATGTCGGCATTGGACGCATCGATGAAAAGGATCAAGGCCAGCGTCAGATCGGCAAGGATTCTCAGGTCCGCGCTGCCGACATCGAGATCGAGCACGCCCAGGCCCAGGGGGCCGAACGCCATGCCAAACCCCAGGAACACGATGGGACCGGAAATGATAGTTTTCTCCATCCGCCCGGCAATCGCGCTGTAAACGAAGGCGAAAATGGCGATTACTGCAAGATTCTCGTACACGAAACTATCCTCCGTGATAGCTGGCCATTGGCATTACTGAACATGGCCGCCAGTAACGCGTCTGTTCAGCTTGATCGTGAGCAGGCCAACAAAACAAAGTTCTTATCCGATCACTGTCGATTGGTAACAATCCTTGGTAAATCACGATTGGTAAACGGGGCGTATATCTGTCCTATTTCCCGCTCTTCAAGAGAGATTTTAACTCTTGAAATGGGTTGTGTTTCGTCGCTTCACTCGTGTCTTCATCTGCTCCCGTAGGGCCGTGTACAAGCGCCTCGGTACGGCGCTGGTGCTCGTTGTCGTGGCAGAAGACGCAGAGCAGTTCCCAGTTGCTGCCGTCGGATGGATTGTTGTCGTGATCGTGGTCGCGATGATGGACGGTCAGTTCTTGCAGGTTGGCCCGGGTGAACTCACGGCTGCAGCGACCACAGATCCACGGGTAGAGTTTCAGTGCTTGTTCGCGGTAGCCCTTATCACGACGCAGTCGATCGCGCTGGGCATCGGCCACGACACGATCCAGCCGCTCCTTTTCATTGCTCTTGTCTCCAGTAGCCACCAATCAGTTCCCCATTTCACTATCCGCTTATCGCGGGTTCTTTGTAGGTCGGGCTTGAGCCCGATGCGGTCCCGATGTCGGACTGAAGTCCGACCTACAGGAACGTAGATACAATCTGATCTTCAACCTGCACAAACCGATCGGGCCGAGGCGGCCCTCCTACAGGAGACGAAATCCCGGCCCGTTGTAGGAGCGGCCCCTGGCCGCGATAGGTGTAGATTGAGCTTCAATACGACGATCATCCTCTTTGTAGGTCGGACTTCAGTCCAACGATCATCTCTTGGCATTCCGGACTGAGGTCCGATCAAGATCTCATCATTCATCCATCGAAGGTTCTTTGTAGGTCGGGCTTCAGCCCGACGCGGCCTAGATGCTGGACTGAAGTCCGATCTACATACATCACTCCGGCCAGACCAGCGGCTCGACGGTATCGGCCAGTGCCGTACCCAGGTCGATGTGCGCTTCGGCATCGAGATGAACACCGTCAAACGTGCTTGCTGTTGCCACGCTGCCGGCATCGAACAAGGGGCAGCCGAGCTCACTCGTGACCTGAGCATAGGCCTCAGCCAGACCATCGCATTTTGGTGTGCCATCGAAAAATTTCGGCGCTATGGTGCCGGCGGGACGGGTAATAGGCGGTGGAACCATCACCAGCACCGGAGGCAGCGGCATACCCGGCTCTATTGGTGCGGTACGGATGGCGTTGACCAGGGCGGCGATGCCCTGCGCGGCATGCCAGGCGTTGTGCGGGTGCATGGACTGGAAGTCATTGGTGCCTAGGGCGAGGACCACCAACGCCAACGGCGAATTCACCTCGATACGCTGTCCCAGACCGTCGAGCCCGCGGCGACCGGGCTTGAACGGGTCCTCCCATACGGTGCGTCGGCCATTGAGGCAGTCTTCGATGATCCGCACTTCGCGACCCCGCTCTTTGAGCAGACGCTCCATCCGCCCGGGCCAGCGCACGTCGAACGGGTGGCGCTGCCGCGTGTCCGGAACGATGCCCCATGACAGCGAATCGCCATAGACCAGGATCTGCTGCATCAATTCGTCTCTCCAGCTGTCGTTCGAAAGCGGTCGCCAAAGGCGGCCGCGAGACGTTCGCCGATTTCAGTCACCGTGATGGCCGCATAGGCCTCGCGCTCGGGTCGGCCCCAGACCACTCCGGGCCAGGCGAAATCGTCCTGGCGTCGTCCGACCACGTGCACGTGCAACTGCGCGACCACGTTACCGATGGCCGCGACGTTGAGCTTGTCGACCGGGAAACTCTCGGCGACGAAGGACGACAGCGCCGTGGTCTCGTCGAAAAGCTGCTGGCGCCGTGTCTCATCGAGCTGGAACAGTTCGGTCTCGCTGACGCGCGGCACCAGGATGAACCAGGGCAGCAGCGCATTGTCCATCAGCAGCACCTCGCTCAGTGCCAGCTGGCCCAGCCTGTGGGTATCGGCAGCGAGGCGTGGATCGAGGTTGAAGGTCATTGCCGGTCCAGTTCGAGCCAGGCGAGGTACTGGGCCAGGTCGGCCTGTTTCAGCCGTTCGCGTTCACCCTCGGGCAAGCGCCAGCTGTTGGCCTTGATCTGGGCCGGGTACTCGGCCCAGGCGAGCACGTCGCGGTAGTCGCCCTTGGCTGCGCGGACGTTGCTGCGTAATCGATCCAGGTCATCCCCGGCGAGCTTCAGGATCGCCAGGCGCACGCGCTCGGCCTCCGGTTCGTGGTCACCGATGCCGTAGCGCCCCAACTCGACCTCCGCGCTGGCACGCTGGTCGAGGGCAGGAAAGAGTAATGCCAGCTTCTGCTCGAGGTGTTCGGCGAAGTCCATGAGCGTTCCTGTGGCAGACGGCTGTTCATCCTTGCGCCGGCTGTTGCGCCTCTCCGTCACGGGGTCCTTCAAAGCATACATGATGGCCCGGCGGCGGTGGACGGGGCGGGCTCAGCCTGGATGCAGCGCAGGCTCGGCAAGTGCCTGCGCCCGTGCCACGGTGAGCCCTTCTTGCGCGTCACGGATCAGCGGGTGATCGGTGGGCTCGAGCTCGACCCAGGGACGCAGGTTGTCGCCGCGCGGATGGACCCGGGTCTTGAGGTTGAGTGTCTCCGGGTAACCTGGCAGCCGGTTGCTGAACCAGCCGAAGTAGCTTTCGCCCGGAGGTGGTGTGTCCGGGAGTTCCTGGTAACGCGCGAAACTCTCGGCACTTAATGAAATCCATACGCCCCAGATGAACGGGTCGCCGTGGCCGTGGATGGGTATCTCCAGGCAGGCACGGACGAAGTGGTCACGCCCCTCGTCGTGGTTGATGGTGCAGAGGTCGCCGCCCAGAGTCGCCAGAGTCTCCCGTTCCGTCTCGTTCAGCTCCGCGTAGTGATGAGGTGCGTCAAACCCGATGCTCGGGGCCCCTTCGTGCAACTCGCCGCAACAGCTGCACTTGAAGGCGAAAATCGCGGCCATCGCGTGCGTCCTCCGCGACTCAGAAAAAGAGCAGCCAGCTGACGTAGACCAGCAGGACGAAAAGCACCGGGATGACGATCATGAACACCTTGCGTCCCCGCTCCATCAACTGGCCACTTTTCTCCTGCAGCTGCTCGGCTCGTTCCTGCAGTTTTTCACTGCGTTCGAACTGGCGCTCGACCAGGGCGATCTGTCGGCGCTGCAGTTCCAGCGCCTCGGCCTGGCGTTGGATCTGCAATTGCTGGTTGTCGCGAATCTCTTCGAGCAGCGTCCGCGTCACCGCACTGTCGTCTTCGGTCATCCTGGTCTGTCTCACAAGTCGTAGCGGCTGATCATTCCCTGTCGGCAGGCATCGAACAAGTCGCGGTCAATCGGGATCGACCTTTCCCCGCAGGGTCTTGGTCTTGCCACGACGCACCTTGGTGTCGAGCCGACGCTTCTTCGACGCGCGGGTCGGCCGGGTCGGCACTCTCTTCTTCTGGGTTACGGCCACGGCGCGGATCATTTCGGCCAGCCGTTCCAGCGCATCGTCCCGGTTGCCTTCCTGGCTGCGGCGGGTCTGCGCCTTGATCACGATGACCCCATCGCGGTTCAGGCGCCGATCGCGCAGCGTCAACAGTCGTTGCTTGTAGAACTCGGGCAGTGTCGAGGCCGCGATATCGAAACGAAGGTGGATTGCCGTTGAAACCTTGTTGACGTTTTGCCCACCAGGACCGCTTGCGCGCATCGGGATGAGCTCGATCTCGGCCAGCGGGATGGCCACGCGCGACGAGATCTCCAGTCGCTCACCGGCATGCTCTTCTCCGCCAGGTGGATTCTTCGGCTCGTTCACAGGTGCCGACCCAGGATCACCAGCCACGGCGCCAGCCCGATCGCGACGGCGACAAGCGCCGCCGCACAGGGACGGCGACCGCGCCACGCGACCAGTGCGGTAATGGCCGCGGCAAGCGCGATCAGCAGTCCATAACCGAGCGGTACCAGCAGCAGCGGTGCGGCGGCCCACTGCCCCCAGCCTTCGTAGCGTTCGACCTCGACCGTCGCCCACGCAAAGCCGAGTGGCGACGGCAGCGCCGCAAGTGGCCAGGCGAGTTTCGACCAGGGCATCGTCTGCATTCCTCTCAGCGCCGCAGGCGCTCGACGACGATGGTACCGTCGCTGGCGACATGACCGCGCACCTCGGCGCGCTGGCCCGGCCCAAGGCGGTCGTCGATACGCGTGTCCGGGGTGACTTGCAACGGCAGATCGTCCAGGTGCCAGCCTCTGCCGAGCGTCCCTTCGATGCGTACCCGGGCACCGACCGGGAGTGCGGCCGGCGTACCGTTGCCATCACGTGCCCCCTGCTGTACCCACTGCTCAACCAGCGTGATCTGTGCCGCGGTGAGGTACGGCGGTGCATCGAACGGCATACGAGGTCGGGACTGGCCGCGGATCCGGCGCACCAGCTCGCTGGCGTCAGGGCGGCCCGGTACGATGCGCGCCCGCTCACCGCTGGCCAGTGCCGCGGCGTGCGAGGTCAGGCGGTAGCCTTCGGGTGGTTCGCCCATCAGACCGTTGTCGGCGTGACACTTGGCGCAACGGGTGGCGAACAGCGGGGCGACGTCGTTCCAGGTGACCGGGGTTCCCGGCACCCTCGGCGTTGGGGATGCGGAGGTTGATGTCGTCGCCCCGGTCCCCGCGGGCAAGCCGGCAGTAATCCAGCGGCGAATGCGCTCGACGTCGGCATCATCAAGATACGGCGGTCCGGTCATAGGCATCCGTGGCTGGCTGGCGCCGGTGAGGCGTCGTACCAGTTCGCTGCCGTCGGGGTCGCCGGCGCGGACCACCGGCCCACGTGAGCTTCCGGCAAGTACGCCATCGAGACTGTCGAGCAACAAGCCGCGTGGCGCCGCCGTGCCAGCGTGGCACAGGGCGCAGCGCTTGTTGAGCAGCGGAGCGATGTCAGCGTAGGTGACCTGTTGGGCCTGCGCAGGCAGCGCTGCGACCAGCAGTGGCAGGGCCAACCACCGCACCACGCGCCATGCGTCAGTAGTGCGGCGGTTTCTCGTCGAGTGGGTCACCGGCCTCACCTTCACTGGCCGCGACCAGCCGCTCACCAAGCTGGGTACAGAGCACAGTCAATTGGTCAATTTGCGCCTGCTGGCGATGCAGTACGTCGCTCAACTCGGAGATCGCCTGCTCCTGGTAGGCGATCCGTTCTTCGACCCGGGTCAGTCGGTCGTCATCCATCACAGTCACTCCATTATCCCGTTCGCCCCTGGGGGGGCGCAGACGGGAGCCGGGACAGGGTCGGTACGGGGCCTGGCGTGGCGTTCGCCGAACAGGCGCACGGTGTAATAGGCGATCCCCGAGCGCAGCAACGACATGCCGTCTTCGCGGCAGAGATCGCGCAGGATGGTGTCAGCCTGCAGGCGATGTTCCAGGGGGTCGAGCAGACCCAGGCGCATCAACTGGTAGAGGGCATCATGGACCAGCGAGCCGCGCATGAAATTGCGGCTGTCGAACGCCGGGCCGCTGGGGCCATCCCAGGCGTAGCGGGCATGCAGTGTCAGCAAGCCATCCTCGCTGAGGGCGATGAACGGATGGTTGATGGCCACTGCCGGGCGCAGGTCGGTGTGCAACGAGTAGTCGGCCACCAGCTGGTACTTGTATGGGTGCAGCCTGCGATAGCAGGCCTGCCCGGGCATCGCATCCGCGGAGACGGGACTTGCGACCGGGGAGAGCCCCGCGTTCATCTCTCCTCCTCTTGGCCGTCCTGTACCAGCACGAACGGCTTGATCACTACGGCCCAGACTTCGGCATCGGCCTCGTACCAGGCAAGTGCCTGGGCATCGCTGACCGGGGCGAGGCTTCCGGCCTCGACCCACCGGGCGACCTGGTCGCGATTGTCGCGGGACATCTGCACCGCGACCTCGACCAGGTCGAGTCCGGGCACGGCCGCAAGGACGTCACCGGCGGCGTAGAAGCCCTGCAGTCCCTTCCACGGAATGCGTGCGGTCTCCAGGTTGACCTTGGCGTGCAGCAGTTCATCATCTTCCGGGGTGTCGGACATCATTCCAGTGGCCTGCCGGCCCCTCTTCTCATTCATTCGAAACCGACCCTAACCGATCCGTCGTAGATGGCAAAACAGGAGTTCAGTCTGATGGGCGATCACCGGCACCGAGCACCTCGTATTCCAGGGCATAGTAGCTGCCGAACGCCACCGACCCCTCCTCCGTGCGCACGTCAGGACATGACGTCACCGCGTAGGCACCAAAAAAGAGTGCCAACGGGCCGCCACTGAAGACCACGTTGCCGGCCCGCGCCAGCAGGCTGCCGTCGGCCATATCGTAGACCTGTTTCTCGGTACGGATGATGCCGTAGGGATGCTCGACCAGGGTATTTCGTGCCCCGAAGCGACTGGTCGGCGCCGTGATCACGTCCCGGCGGATACCGCCGTCATCGCCACGTTGGTAGCGCAACAGGCGGGTTTTTCCCGGTGGTTGTTGCGGATCGTTGGTTTCAAGGTAAGTGAAACCCTGGTCGAGCAATGGCATCGCTTCGTAAGGAAAAAGCCGCTCACGGTAGAAGCCTTCGACAGCGACCCGTTCAGAGATCTGCGGCGTAGCGAAGGCGGTGCAAAGCCTCTTATATTCTGCGCGGCCGGGTAGATAGGTCGCCGCCAGTGCCGATGCCAGGAACACCGTTGCAACCAGCCATGCCGATGCGCGCAGTTTCCCGAGCGACCATCTGTCGCGCACGAACCTGCGAATGATCGGGCGCAACAGCCGCTGCAGCAGCCACACCGTCGGGAGCAACAACAAGGGGCCCAGTATCGCGAGAAGCACGCCAAGGCCGAAACCGAACGATTCCATCGAAGTCAGTGGCCGTCAGGATGGGCTTGCTGGCAGGAACGGCATGGCCATGCGGTGACAAGGCGATAGCAAATACAGCACGTCAGTCACGCCGGTGTATTGAGCTGTTTTTTTTCAGTTTCAGGATCACCAGGCCCAACCCCATCGACACCAGGCAGCCTGTCACCCAGTAGATTCGCCCACGCTGACTGTTCAATTCGATGCCGAAGAAACCAAGCTCGAGATTTTCCACAATCCCAAGCAGACCAGCCATCCCGAAGACACCTCCGAGCGCGCCCATGAGCAGCAACACCACCGCCACCGCTTGTCCAAGCGAGTTCGTCTCTGATGAGTCCGGGTGTGACTGAGGCATTTTCTGTACAGCTGGCAGGTCGCCGCGATGGGCCGTTTGTGACCGACGGCTAGTTGAGCTTCTTGACGAATTCCGATTTCAATTTCATCGCGCCGATGCCATCGATCTTGCAGTCGATATCATGATCGCCATCGACCAGGCGAATATTCTTGACCTTGGTCCCGACCTTGACCACCAGCGACGAGCCCTTGACCTTGAGGTCCTTGATCACCGTGACGGTATCACCGCCCTTGAGCGGGTTTCCGTTGGCGTCGCTGATCGTACTTTCATTGCCGACACTTTCGGCTTCTGCCTCACTTGTCCATTCGTGTGCGCATTCCGGACAGACATACATGGTCCCGTCCTGGTAGGCGTACTCGGAAGCGCATTCCGGGCAATTGGGCATATCACTCATGTTTCATCCTGGACCCGATTGGTTCCTGGCCGCTTGCAGCATTTTCAGTTTCTCCGGGTGTTCCCAGGCTGCACACAGAGAACTGTCATCATCCCATATCCTCACTCGTTCTGAACCGTCTCATCACGTGCAGTCTGGCGCGGTTCTCAGCCCGTTATCCCACCATTTCCACCCCTTGTTGGCACCTTATGCCTCGCGAATGGCGTGGCCGGTCAAGCCGGCCCGGGGCCATCTGTTCAGTATGTGTGCATCACGCTTGGAGATGTGCTCAACCACCATGAAGTTCAACAATCTGGTCGATCAAATCGACGCGGAGTACCGTCAGCGCGGCGACAACCTGGGCTGGCGCTGGCTCTATTCACCCAGGCAGACGCTGTCCACGGCTCGCGTGGCGCTGCTCGGCCTGAACCCGAGTGGCGGGTCGCACAAGCCCCCGATCGCGTCGTGCGACGACGGCAATGCTTACGCCAAAGAGTCGTGGGGCGGACTGCCGCCAGGGCACGCCAAGCTCCAGCGCCAGGTCCTTTCACTGATTTCCTGTCTCGGCGTGGCGCCCGACGACGTGCTGGCGGGGAACCTGGTGCCCTTTCGCTCGAGATCCTGGGAGGCCCTGGCGCAGCGGCCGTCCGCGGTCACGTTTGGCCAGAAACTGTGGCGCCAGGTGTTCACCGAGCATACGCCCGAACTGATCGTCACCATGGGCAACACGGCCCGCGACGCCTTGGTCGAGGTGCTCGATGCACGTGATCGCAAGTACGTGACCGTGAACTGGGGTGGCCTGGTCGGCACGCGCTGGACGCTGCCCAATGGTGGTCGCCTGGTCGGCCTGCCGCACCTGGACCGATTCGACATCGTCACCCGGACGGCGAGCCAACCGGCGCTGGAGGTGTTGTTCAGCAAACGTTACGACAGGAAGAAAACCCTGGCACCGAGTTCGGTACGGTTCGACTGGTTGCAGAAGGATTCTGACGACGATCTGTTACTGCCCGTTCCGCAGCCCGAGGGCTGACAAGGACGGCTGCGAAACGGCCACGGTATTCAGTTGTCCGACAGGAGCTTGCGTATCTCGCCGATGGTCCGCACCCAGCCGCCGTGCTTGCGAACCGCGTCGGGGAGCTTCCGCAGCGCGGTGTTGGCTGCGCTGCGGCTGGGAAATTCACCGTAGACGATCAGGTACCAGTCTCTCCCGTCACGTTGCGTCTGTAGCAGCTCGGCATGATCACCCAACCCGTTCTTGCTGACGAATTTTTCCAGTGCGTCGGGGCTTCGGCTGCCGATCAGCTGCGCGGTGTAGTGCTTGTCCGGCGCGGCCTCTAACCAGCCGGCCGGAGCGCTCGCGGAGGCCGTCGGAGGCGCACGCTCCTCTTTTTTGGGCGGTGCAGGACTAAGCCTTGCGACTGGTTTCTCTGGTGCCGGTTTGGTTTGTGCTGTTTGTGCAGGTTGCCTGGGTTCCATCTTGGGGGGCACCGAAACGTCCGCTCTTACGGGCGGTGTCGCGGACTTGGCTGGTTCTGAAGAGGCAGGAACTTCCTTCTTTTTCTCGGGCGGTTCGGCAACCGCTGCCGAGGCCGTGGTGACCGCTTTCTTTTCGGCCGGTGGCTTCGG
>CAXMPC010000059.1:0-2004 GCA_964195335.1 uncultured Gammaproteobacteria bacterium
TGTCGGCCACCTCCAGGACCACCCGGTCCGCAACAACTCGCGAGCTTACGGTGATGCATCCGTCGTCACTGCCGTCGGCACAGGCGTCGATGGCGTTGGACAGCAGGTTCAGAAGCAACTGGATCAGCAGGTCCGAAACCAGCGGCAGTGCCGGTAATGTCCGATCCAGTTGCAGGTCGAGGGCGATAGGCGCCATCCGGTCGTCGTGGCTGACCAGCCAACAGATGCGCTCGACGAGGCTGTTGAGGTCACTAAGCTCGTGCTCTCCTCCGGACAGGGCGGAGACAGACCCCGCCTCTCGCGTCAGCCGTGCCAGCCGCTCCACCTCGGTACTCGCCAGCTGCAGGTAATCGCACCGGAGGCCGGCCAAAGCGCCGGCTTCTCCGTCAGGCCGGTCGTGGTCATCAAGCAGCGCCTGCACCAGCCCGGCCAGGGCGGCGACCGGGTTGTTGATCTCGTGCAGCAGCCGAGCCGTCAACATGCCGAGGGTCGACATCTTTTCGCGGTGGAAGGATTTCTGCAGCGTTTCGTTGAGGCGTCTCTGAATCTGGCGCTGTTCGTGGACGTCAAGCCCGGTCCCGACCAGACCGGCGTAGCTGCCGTCATCGAGCAGGCGTGGCGCACCGTGCAGTACCACCCGGCGTGGCGTACCTGAGGCGTGCTGCAGGCGGCACTCGGCGCGGAACTGTGCGTGTTGCTCCACCGCCTCCCGGTAGGCGTCTGCGACGGCCTCGCGATCATTTTCATGGACACACTGCAACCAACCGAGACCCAGTTCGCTGGTGTCGCTGCCACCGGTGAAATCGCGCCAGCCGGCACTGACGAAATTCCAATCGCCGTTGGCGTCGGCCCGCCAGATCATTACCGGCGCCTGGTCGGCGAGCAGCTGGAAACGCCCTTCGCTCTCCTGCAGCCGCCTGGCGGTCCGTTTCATGCCCAGGCCAAGCAGTGCCGTGACCCAGATGGCGAACAGCGCCAGCGCACGGTTGGCCAGCACCATCCAGTAGACACCTTGCGGGGTCGACAGCAGCAGACCGACCAGCGTCAGCAGCGTGGCCACTGCGGCGAAGGCGTAGGTTGCCCGGTCGTCGTCGATGCGCAAGGCGAGCAGCACGACGAGCACGTAGGGCACACCGCCAGCCACGCCCAGCGGCAGGTTCAGGTCGAACGCCAGCACCGCCGCACTGAGCAGCGCGCAGGTGAGCAGCAAGCCCGGTTGCCGGCTTGCGGTCGTCAGTGGCATATCCTCACCAATCGTGCAGATCCCCCGCCTAGAGTAGATCAACGGCCATGCCTGCCGCCACGGCGATCAGCTCTCGTACTGGTCGATACTGACCACGACCAGCTACACAGGCCTGGCCGATCGAGGGCGCCGCAAGGTGGTCGGTCCGTGCATCAAAGGTTCCCTAGCAACCCCGGCTGTAGATCCAGGTCCAAGGCCCGAGGGTGGTATCACGCCACTGCACCCAGCCCTCGTCGACCCGGCCCGGGAAAGGCTGGTCGGAGCCGGCGCAGGTCCATGCCGGCTGGCGTACCCGGACGCGCATCCAGTCGCCACGCATCTCGAGCATCTCCAGTTCGTGGTCGAGACCGATCCAGGTGAGCCGTCGGCTACCCGTGTCCGGTTCCGCACGCAATGCGTGGGCCACCCGGGCACGGAAATGGAGCCAGTCGGCGTGCTCGGCCAGGAAGCTCTCCCACGGCTGGTAGCTCAGTTCGACCGCGCCAAGGTCCAGGTGGCAGGTATGGGCCCAGGCCGTGCCGGCTTTGCCGGGAACCAGGCGCAGCTGCAGCCAGCCGTCATCTTGTGTTGCCATGACGATGAACGTCAGGTGCTCGTAGCCGGTCTCGATCATGCCGGCTCCGGTCAGCGGGGTCGACGGCGATCCGTCGACCGGATGGACTCGCGCACCTTGCAGCCAGGCCTGGAACGGTCCGTTCGGTGACGACCAGACCGGCAGGACCAGTGCCGCCGGCCAGTCGTAGAAGTAGCGGTCGGCATCG
>CAXMPC010000060.1:0-15924 GCA_964195335.1 uncultured Gammaproteobacteria bacterium
CCCGCCCCAGACCCATGCCGGCGGCGGCGAGGAACTGCTGGTGGGCGGCGGCGGTGATCGGCAGTGGAAAATCGCTGCCGTGTCCGGCATCGAGCACGATGCCCAGGTCCTTGACGAAAATGTCGACGGCGCTGCGTGGCGTGTAGTCGGCGTCGAGCACGTGTGGCACGCGGTTCTCGAACATCCACGAATTGCCCGCCGCATGGGTGATGACGTCGAACACCGTCCGGGCTTCGAGACCCGAGCGAATACCGAGTGCCAGTGCCTCCATCGCCGCGGCGATGTGCACCCCGGCAAGGCACTGGTTGACCATCTTCATGGTCGAGCCCTGCCCCGGTTCGGGGCCGAGTTCGTGGACCGTCGCGGCCATGGCGTCGAGCAGCGGCTTGGCGGCGGCGAACGCCGCGGGCGACCCCGAAGCCATGATCGACAACTCACCGGCCGCAGCCTTGATCGCACCGCCGCTGATCGGCGCATCGAGATAGAGCAACCCGCGCTCGGCGAGCCGGTCACCGAGTTCGCGGGCGAATGCGGGCGGCACGGTGGCGCAACCGAGGACAACGGAACCTTCGGGTAGGGCATCGGCCGCGCCGTCGGGACCGAACAACACCGCCTCGGTCTGTGCCGCGTTGACGACCACGGTCGCCAGCGCAGCGCAATTGGCAGCGGCTTCGGCCGGGGAGCGGCACGGTCGTCCGCCATCCTTCGCCAGGGCCTCGAGCGCCTCATCGCGAAGATCGCAACCGGCGGTGTCGATTCCTGCCCGCACTGAAGACCGGGCGATGCCGAGACCCATGGCCCCGAGTCCGATCACGGCGGCTGAAAAACTTTGCATGTTCCCTCCATCGCTTGTGATTTCAGCGGCGTCAGCATAGCGCAGGCTGTAAGGGTCTTTCCTTATATGAATCATTGTTCTGGCGTGCTACAAAGAATTCACTAAATGGATGGTCCGTAATCGCCAGTAAATTAAGAAGCGAATGGACTGCACAGATTAAGAGGAAAGGAGGCCCAAGATGAAAATTTCCAAATTCGCATGCATCTGTTATTCCCGCCTGCTCGTGACCTTCGTCGCAGCGGCGTTCATCTCGATCTCGACCCTGGCCGTGGCGGCCGAGCAGGAGTCGACCCTGTCGCATGGCGGGTTGCTCTACGACAAGTGGTACAAGGTCATCGATGCCGGCAAGCCGACGACCGATCACCCCGCCTACCCGAAGGACAAGAAGTACGCCGGCAAGCCCGACGCCAACTGGCGCTGCAAAGAGTGCCATGGCTGGGATTACCTGGGCGCTGACGGAGCCTACAGCAGCGGCAAGCACGCCAGTGGCATCAAGGGGATCAACGGCATGAAGGGCGCCGATCCGGCCAAGGTGGTCTCCGTGCTCAAGGATTCCAATCACGGCTACGGCGACAAACTCTCGTCTGACGACCTGAACGCACTGGCGCTGTTCGTGTCGAAAGGCACCATCGACATGGACGCCTACATCGACCGGGCGACCAAGAAGCCCAAGGGTGATGCCGCTCGCGGCGAAGCCTACTACAACACTGTCTGCGCCCATTGCCACGGCAAGGATGGCCTCCAGCCCAAGGAGATGAAGCCGTTCGGCAAGCAGATGGGTAATCCCTGGGAGGTCATGCACAAGATCATGAATGGCCAACCCGCAGAGAAGATGCCGGCACTGCGCGCATTCGATCACCAGATCGCGGCCGACATCATGGCCCACATGACTTCGCTGCCCAAGAAGCGTTAGGCGCGATCAGATGCGAGAGGGGGCGACCCGGCACGGACGGGCGCCCCCTTATCTTATTCATCCCCGAGATCACGAGGAGGTGACGGTATGGTCAAGCGATCCGCTGGCTGGCCGCTCCTCGCCGCCATGTTCATCCTCGGCATCCTTTTCTGGGGTGGTTTCAACACGGCGATGGAGCACACCAACCGGGTCGAGTTCTGCATCTCATGTCACGAGATGGAGCAGACGGTCTACCAGGAGTACCTCGCTTCGAGCCACTTCAAGAACGCGTCAGGAGTAGGCGCAGGATGTCCCGACTGCCACGTGCCACGGGAGTGGGGCGCCAAGTTGTGGCGCAAGATCCGCGCGACCAACGAGCTTTACCATGCGTTGCGCGGCACCATCGACACTCCGGAGAAGTTCGAGGCCAGGCGCCTGGAACTGGCCGAACACGTCTGGGCCGAGATGGAGGCCAACGACTCGCGCGAGTGCCGTAACTGCCACAATTACGAAAACATGGACTTCCACAAGCAGTCGCGACGCGCGGTAGAGAAGATGCAGCCGGCCCTGGAAAAGGGCGAGACCTGCATCGAATGCCACAAGGGTATCGCCCACGAGCTCCCGGAAGATTACGACGACTAGTGTTTCCCGGTCATCCGTTCAGGTTATGGGCGACGTGCCGCAAACACGCATTCAGCAACCCCCAAGTTTTGGCCGGCCGGCGTCGGTGACGGCATCGGCCGTGGTGGCGTAGACCAGCCGGTCGATGTTGGCGAAGTAGGCGGCCCCCTCGCACATCCGGCAGGGCCGCCCCCCGTTGGTGTAGAGCGTGCAGCCGGTAAGGTCGCGTGTGCCGAGTTCACGGGCCGCCTCACGGATCGCCTCGACCTCGGCATGGGCGGTGGCATCGCCACGCAGTGCGACCCGGTTCCACCCTTCCGCGATTACGATCCCGTCGCGCACCACCAGGGCTCCGTATCGGGTACCGTCGCCACGTCCACGGCCGATCCGGGCCAGTTCCAGGGCGCGGGAGATGAAGCGGGAATCGGGCGTGCCGGCCGCTGCCTGGCGGGAGATGAACAGGCCGAGCGGCAACAGTGCGAACCACTGCAGCAGCCTCTGTATAAAGCGGCGGCGACTGGTCACGGGCGTCAGCATCGGCGCATTCCCGGGCTTCCCGCGTCACGCAGTGCGTCGCCATGAATCATGCGTTCGATCCCGGCCCAGGCCGCGGCGGTCTCGCACATCGGGCACGGGCGCGAGGTGGAGTAGAGGATGCAGCCATCAAGATCGGCGCGACCCAGGGCCAGTGCGGCAGCACGCAGGGCTTCCATCTCAGCGTGGGCCGTCGGATCCGTCGCGACCACCACCCGGCTCGGTGCCGTGGCTATCAGTTCGCCGTCGCGTACCACGACCGCGCCGTAGGGTTGGTCGCCGCTGTCGATGGCGGTGTCGCGCATCGCCCGGGCACGGGCCATGAATTTTTCGGCCGCTGAGTCATCCATTCGTGGGTACTCTCCCGTTGGCCTGTTCAGCAGTGTAGCCGCTGCCTGTTGTCGTGGATCAGCCGTGTCTACGCAGTCGGCAGCGGTACTGGTAGAGTCGCGCCATGGCCAGATCGCAATTGACCGAGGCGCTCGCTGCGCAACTCAAAGCCGTCGTCGGTCCTCAGGGGTGGAGCGACGACCCCCAGGTGCTGGCACCCCATCTCGAGGATCCGCGCGGTACCTACCGTGGTGCGGTGACGCTGCTGCTGCGCCCGGCGACCACCGCAGAAGTGGCCGAGGTGGTCCGGCTCTGCCACGCTGCCGGGGTGGCCGTGGTCCCGCAGGGCGGCAACACCGGTCTCACCGGCGGGGGACTGCCCGAGACCGGTGAAGTGCTGCTGTCGCTCGGACGCATGAACCGGGTGCACGATCTCGACGCGGCCAACTTCACCATGACGGTCGAGGCCGGTTGCGTGCTGGCCGACGTCCAGGCGGCGGCCGAGGAGGCCGGCCTGCTGTTCCCGCTCAGCCTTGCCGCCGAGGGCAGCTGCCAGATCGGCGGCAACCTCGCCACCAACGCCGGTGGCACCAACGTGCTCCGTTACGGTAACGCCCGCGAGCAGGTGCTCGGGCTCGAGGTGGTACTGGCCGACGGTACGGTCTGGAACGGCCTGCGTCGGCTGCGCAAGGACAACACCGGCTACCCGCTGCGCGAACTCTTTCTCGCTTCGGAGGGGACGTTGGGGATCATTACCGCCGCGGTGCTCAAGCTCTACCCGCGCCCGAGCGAGATGCAGGTCGCCTTCGTCGCCGTCAGCGACCCGGAGGCGGCGCTGCGGCTGCTGCGCCGTGCGCGCGAACTGTCTGGTGACGCCGTGGTCACCTTCGAGTACCTGAATCGGACCAGTCTCGACCTGGTGCTGGCGACCATACCCGACACCCGTGATCCGTTCGATGAGCACCACGCCCACTACGTGCTCCTCGAACTCGCCTCCGGCAGACCTGGCGACGACCTGCGCGGCCTGGTTGAACTGGTGCTGGAAGAGGGCTTCGAGGCGGGCGAGGTAATCGACGCCGCGCTGGCCGCGAGCGAGGCCCAGGCCGCCGATTTCTGGCGTATCCGCGAGTCGATCCCCGAGGCGCAGAAGCGCACCGGCGCCGGCATCCGTCACGATGTCGCCGTGCCGGTGTCGCGCACCCATGAATTGCTGGCGCAGGGTGGGGCGCTGGCCGAGCGGCTGGTGCCCGGAGTGCGGCTGGTCTTTTTCGGCCACCTCGGTGACGGCAACATTCACCTGAACCTCAACCAGCCGCAGGGGATGGCCGCGGAAGCCTTTCTCGCCCTGACCGAAGAGGTCAACCACGCCGTCCTCGACCTGGTCATGGGCATGGACGGCAGCTTCAGCGCCGAGCACGGGGTCGGGCGGCTGAAGCGTGACGAGGTGGCGCGCTACAAGTCGCCGGTGGAGATCGACCTGATGCGCCGGCTCAAGCAGGCGCTCGACCCCGATGGCATCCTCAACCCGGGCAAGGTGGTCCCCGACTAGGCGGACCTGCCCGGCGCCCGGCGTAGCTTCGTCATCCGCTGCGGGAACGTCCTGGCGGTATGGAAACGCCTCGAAAAAATCTCCGTGCAGGCACCTGGATCCAGTACCTGTACCTGTACCAATGGCCAATTGCGCTGCAGCAGCTGATCTTGGAACATTTGATCAGGATCATTTGGCAGGAGCCAATCATCCGATACGGTCCACTCCGGATCATGTTCCGCACATACGCGAGATAGACAACAATCCATGGTCAAACTTCGACTGACTCTCCTGCTTCCGTTACTGGCTTGGCTGGCCGGCTGTGCCGGACCCGAAGTCACATCTGAGTCTCAACGCTACATTCCGGTCGTCTCTGACCAGCGTGCTGCACCCTTCGTTGTGTCCAAGGCGGTCGAGGGCGGTGGCGTGCGCTTCTATCTCGGCGAGGACATCTTCGGCTCCAGCCTGATCACCGTCCTGCACCGGGAAATCGCGCTGAAGGCACCGAAACTGCCGCAGCAGAAAACGGTTAGTGTGACCGATATCGAGATCAGTGCGTTCGTCCTGGGAACCGGCTTGCTGGTGGATCGCTCGCGTACGGGGAAATACGCGCCCGCGCCGGGCTCACTGGTACTCGACGACTTGAGTAGCGATACGACCACGACCGTCCGCGCCCGCATCAGCTACCTGCTCGACGGCAAGCCGTACGAGGAGGAACGCAGTGGTCCTACACGGGCACCCGAACTTCGGGTGCGCGCCAACGAAGTCTATGACCAGGCCATCGACGGCCTGGTCTCGCGGCTCGCCCAGACCGGCTGAGACGTTTCTTCACTATCGGCGAACCGATACCGGCCCGCCATCCCGAATCTCAGGTGTCGTCCGGGAAGCCGTGGCTACGGCTTACCGCCGGCTGCGGGCTCTCGTTGACCAGCAGACGGAAGATGTCCGGTCGGGCGTAGTGGCCGGTAACGTCGAAGTCGTACTTGCCCCGCGCGATGTCGTCGAGGTCGAGGTCGGCGGTCAGGATCACCTCGCTGTCGAAATTCGGCCCGGCCAGGACCTTGCCCAGAGGGCCGACGATGCAACTACCGCCGCGCGAAATGACGGTTGCCGGATCGTCCCCCTGGATCGCCGCATACGCCTCCGGGAAGTCACCGCGGGTGGTGTACTGGTTGCACGACAGCACGAAGCAGCGGCCTTCGAGGGCGACGTGTTGCATGGTCGCCAGCCAGGTGTCGCGATCGTCCGCGGTCGGTGCGCAGTAGAGTTGCACGCCCTTTTCATACATCGCCATGCGCAAGGCGGGCATGTAGTTCTCCCAGCAGATCACCGAGCCGATGCGGCCGATGTCGGTGTCGAACACCGGCAGCGTCGAGCCGTCACCGAAGCCCCAGACCAGCCGTTCGAGCGCCGTCGGCATCAGCTTGCGGTGCTTGCCGAGGTAGCTGCCGTCAGGGGCGAAGGTCAGCACCGTGCAGTAGAGCGTGCCGCCATCGCGCTCGATGACGCCGATGACCAGGTACAGCCGGTTCTCGGCCGCTACCTCGCCGAGGTAATCGACGGCAGGGCCGGGGACGTCCACGGCGCTGTCGAAGTAGCGGCGGAAGTCCTCGCGACCCTCCGGGGCGCGCATGCCGACGCGGGCGCCGAAGTCGAGCCCCTTGGGGTAGGCCGAGACGAAGGCCTCGGGGAAGACGGCGAGCCGGGCGCCTTCGCGGGCAGCATCAGCCGCCAGCGCGCGGACCTTCTCCAACGTGCGTTCACGGTCGAAGGAAACAGGGGCGGCCTGGACTACGGCAGCACGGACGATCATCGGCATTCTCCCCGGGGTCTGATCCCTGCCCATTGGTCGGGATTCTGTTTCTCTGTATGGGCACGCCGCGTTTGGCCCATCTTTCGGTCTGGCGTGACGTCTCAGGCAGCGGTCTCGGTCGTCGACGTTCCCGCGACATGGCCGCGGCCGGCGATCAGCCGGTAGAAGATCGGCACCAGCAGCAGGCTGACCAGCAGCGAAAAGCCGAGGCCGGAGACGATGGTGACGGCCAGGGGTCGCAGCATCTCGGCCCCGTCGCCGACGCCCAGGGCCAGCGGCAGCATGCCGGCCACGGTGGTCAGCGTGGTCATTAGGATGGGTCGCAGGCGCAGCCGGGCCGCCTCGACGATCGCCTCGCCCACGTCGGCGCCCCGGTCGCGTACCAGTTCGATGTACTCGACCAGCACGATGGCGTTGTTGACGACGATGCCACAGAGCATCACCAGCCCGAGCCAGACCGGCATCGACAGCGGCAGGTCAGTGACATGCAGGCCGATGACCACGCCGATCAGCGCGAACGGCACGCTGAACAGGATCACCAACGGGTTGCGCAGCGACTCGTACTGCACCGCCATGACGACGAAAACCAGGAAGATCGCCAGGGCGATCAGTACTCTGCCGAGCTGACGGCCTTCCTTCAACGCCTTGCCCGCGCCGGCTTCGTAGATGCTGTAACCGTCGGGCAGCGGCAGGTCGTCCATCCGTTCCTGCACCTGACGCAGGATGGCGCCGAGGTCGCTGTCGCCGGCCATGTTGGCGCTGACCTCGATAATGCGCCGCTGGGAGTCGCGCTGGATCTGGGCCGGGGCGGCCACCAGGCTGACCCGGGCGACGTCCCCGAGGTAGACCGGCGGGCGGTCGTCACTGCCGGTAAACAGCAGGACCGATTCCAGATCTCGCGGATTGGTCAGCTCCTCGCGTGGCAGCCGGACGCGGATGTCGAAGGCGCGGTCACCTTCCAGGTACTCGGTGACGATCTCGCCTTCGACGGCCAGCCGGACCGCGAGACCAATACGGGCGACGTCGAGACCGAGCGCCGCGGCGCGGTCGCGGTCGACGATGATCGCCAACTCCTGGCGCTGCTCCTCGCTGCTGTAGCCGATACTGCGCAGGCCGGGGATCTCACGCAGGTCGTTGGCCAGCCGGTCGGCCAGTTGGGCCAGGATCTCGAGGTCATCACCCTGGATGAGTACACCGAGGTCATCGTCGCCGTGCCCGATGCGGATGCCCGGTGTGCCCAGGGTGTAGACCCGGGTGTTGAAACCGGGCACCGCCTGTTCGTCCAGCGCCTTCTTGGTCCGCCGCACCCAGTCATCGCTGGAGAAATCGCGCTGGCCGCGTGGAATCAGCTGGACCTTGAGGGTGGCACGGTTGGCGGCCTCGTATTGCGAGCGACCGAAAATAAACCCGCCGCTGAGGGTGAAGACACCGGTCACGAACGGGTCGGCACGCAGCATCACCTCGACGCGTCGGACGTGGCTGTCCATGGCTTCGAGCGAAACACCTGGATCACCGGTCAGGCGCAGGCGCACCTCGCCGTTGTCCAGATCAGGCAGGAAGATCTGTTTGCCGCCGGTCAGAATAGGCATGGCAATGGCGAAAGCTGCGACGAAGGCGAGCAGCACCAGGGCCTGCAGGCTGCGATGTGCCAACAACGTGCCGACCAGGCCGGCGTAACCATCCTGCAGTCGACCCATCACCGCGTCGATGGCTCTCCGCGCCCGGCCACGACCGGTCACGGTGACACGGGCGGCGAGCGCCGGGGTGACCGTCAGCGCGACCACCATCGAGGCGAAGATCGCAGCCGACACGGTGACGATCAATTCACGGAACAGCAGACCGGTCAGGCCACCAATGAACAGGAACGGCAGGATTGCCGCCAGGTTGGTGGAGGTCGCGGCGACGATGCAGGAGTTGACCTCGCAGGCGGCATTGATGCCGGCATCGGCACTGTTCTCGCCCTCACGCTGGTGACGGTAGATGTTCTCGAGCATGACGACGGTGTTGTCGACCAGCATGCCGATGCCGACGGCAAGGCCACCGAGGGTCATGACGTTCAGCGTCAGCCCGCCGGCATCCATGACGAAGAAGGTGACCAGGACGGCGATCGGGATGGCGCTGCCGATGATCAGCGTGCGTCGCAGGTTGCCGAGAAACAGGTAGACCACGCCCATCGCCAGCAGGGCGCCACTGAGCGCGGCCGTGGCGGCGTTGCGCAGCGCCTGGCGGACATAGATCGACTGGTCGCCGACGACAGTGACCTCGATGTCCTCTGGGAACAGGCGCTGGTCGCGCATCCAGTCGAGCCGGTCGGCCACGACGTCGGCGACGGCGACGGTGTTTGCGGTCGGCTGTTTCTGCATCGAGACCTTGATGCCCGGAACGTCGTTGAAGCGGATTCGCAGCTTCTCGTCCTCGTGGGTGTCGAGCACCTCGGCCACCTCGCTGAGACGGACGGTTCCGCCGTCTGGCAGTGGCACCGGCAGCTGGCGCAGCTCGTCGAGGTTACGGAAGCGGCCGGCGGTACGCCCGCCGAGTTCCTGCCGCTGCATGCGCAGGCGCCCGGCCGGTTCGTCGCGGTTGGCGCGATCGAGAAGTTCGGCGAGGGCGGCAGGACTCAGCCCGAGGGCGGCCAGGCGGCGTTGGTCGGGCAAAACGTGGATTTCGCGCACCACGCCGCCACCTACCTCCGCGGCGGCGACTCCCGGGAGGTTAAGGAACCACTTGGCGAAGACATCATCGACCCAGGTGCGCAGCGCGACCGGGTCGCGGGTTTTCGAGCTGACCACCAGTTCCATGATCGGCCGTTGCGACGGGTCGCGCTTGAAGATGATTGGTGGCTGGATGGTGTCAGGCAGGAAGCGCCGTGCGCGGTCGAGACGGGTGCTGGCGTCACGCAGGGCGACGTCGATGTCCTTGCCGTAGGGGAACGACAGCTCGACCGCGGAACGGCCCTCGGTTGTGCGTGAGGTGATGGCGACGGCATCCTCGGTGATCGCCAGCTGCTCTTCGAGCTGACGGGTAATACGGTCCTCCATCACCTGGGCCGGCACGCCGGAATCGAGCACCCGGATGCCGATCTCCGGGTAGATGATGTGTGGTAGCAGGTCGACGGCGAGGCGGCCGAGGGAGAATGTGCCGAGAACGACGGCGGCAAGGGTGATCATGACCACGCCGATCGGGTGATGGACCGCCCAGGAGGCGAGGCCGCCGCCGTGGCGCAGGCGGAAGCCAGCGTTCACTGGACCTGACCCTGCGCCTCGCGCACAGCGCTGCCGTCGCTAAGACCGAGGAAACCGCGTAGCACAATGCGTGCACCGTCCTCGAGTCCTTCGACGATCTCGATGTCGTCACCGAGCAGCAGGCCCGAGCGGACGGTGCTGCGGCGCACCTTGCCGTCGGCGACGCGGTAGACGAACTCGCCCTGGGTGTCCCGACGCAGTGCGGGGTAGGGGATCACCCGGCGCATCGCGGCCGGCAGCTTCAGGTCGACACGGCCGAGTTGGCCTGGGCGGGCGCCCGGTGGGGGTGAATCGAGGGCGATTTCGACCAGTCCGAGCCGGGTGCGTGAATCGATGGTCGGATGGACGCGCAGCACGCGCCCGGGATGTGTGATGTCGCCGAGGGCGTCGATGCGCACCGGGACCTCGGCCCCCATCTTGACCTGCGGCAGCAGCAGTTCTGAGAGCGTGACCTCGATCACCAGCGAGCCGGGGTCGAACAGTGTCAGCAGGTGGGTGAAGCGCGGCGCGACATCGCCCGGTTCGAGCATGCGCGCGCTGACGAGGCCGGAGAATGGTGCTTTGATGGTGCTGTAGCCGAGCCGGGCACGCAGCAGCGCCAACTCGGCCTCCGCGACCAGCAGTGCGGTGTCGGAGCGGTTGAGCACGTCGTCGGAGATCATGTCGCGCGATTTCAGCCGGGTCAGCCGCTCGAGGTCGGAGGCGGCCTGCTTGCGTGTCGCCACCGCCTTGTCCAGTTGTGCTCGCAGCAGGGTGTCGTCCAGCCGGGCGATGACCGTCCCCTTGTCGACCGCGTCACCCTCGGAATAGGGCAGCGCCGAGACCTGGCCCTCCTCCTGGTTGAACAGCCGGACCTCGCGCAGTGCGCGCAACGTTCCGGTACGGGTCACGGAGTGGGAGATGGCGCGGCTGGCGCAGGTGGTGGTCTCGACCAGTTGTGGCGGCCGTTCGCGTTTACCGACCTTGCTGCCGGCCTCCTCCGCGGGCTGACAGGCGGCGAGCAGCGTGCCAAGCGCGCAGGCGGCGAGACGGTGGGCCATTCGGGGCGATGCGGGAAAGGGCATACCTGCGGGGCGCTCAAGGTGGATCGACACCCGCTGAGTCTAGCAGCGGCGGCCGACGCCAAGCATGTCGCAGACCCGACTTTTCAGTGGTGCCGATGTGTGACCGTGGCACTACAGCGGGTGCTGTCAGAGGGGTCACCATGACGTTGGTATCGACATATCCCTCATCACCAGGGCGGGTCCACTCCGGGGGCCTGATTCGGGATTCTGGCCTTGGAATTAAGGAACTATGGTTCATCAACAGAATACATATGAGAGTGGCTACCAATATATAATTACTTATATAAACAACGTTATACGTGTTCTTGCTAGCAAGCCATGCAAAATAGTGCATGAAAATGTTGCCAAATATCAAAAGTGCATTATAATGCGTTTCATCTAGGTGGCCTGATCCGGCCGTTTACCCACCGAACAGGAGCGAGCAAGGCATGATCGACTTCCAGACCCATCCCGACCAGTACCGACACTGGAAGCTGCGCATCGACGCGCCGGTGGCCTACCTGACCATGGACGTCGACCCCGAGTCGACGCTCAAACCCGGCTACGAACTGAAGATGAACTCCTACGACCTCGGCGTTGACATCGAGCTCTACGACGCCGTCCAGAGATTGCGCTTCGAGCACCCCGAGGTGCGCTCGGTGGTGGTCGACTCGGCCAAGGAGCGCATCTTCTGCGCCGGTGCCAATATCCGCATGCTCGGCGCCTCTACCCACGCCCACAAGGTCAACTTCTGCAAGTTCACCAACGAGACCCGCAACGGCATCGAGGATGCCAGCGAGTGCTCCGGCCAGCGCTACCTCACCGCAGTCAACGGCACCGCCGCCGGCGGCGGTTACGAGTTGGCACTGGCAACCGACCACATCATTATGATCGACGACGACAGCGCCGCGGTGTCGCTCCCCGAAGTGCCGCTGCTGGCGGTGCTGCCCGGCACCGGTGGCCTAACCCGGCTGGTCGACAAGCGCAAGGTGCGCCGCGACCTGGCCGACGTCTTCTGCGCGGTCGAGGAGGGGGTCAAGGGCCAGCGCGCCATCGACTGGCGTTTGGTCGACGAAATCGCCCCGGCCTCGAAGTTTGCCGACGCCGTCCGCTCTCGGGCCGAAACGATGGCCGCGACCTCCGACCGCCCGCTCGATAGCCAGGGCGTCGCGCTGACGCCGCTGCAGCGGGAGATAAGCGACAACGGGGTCAACTACAGTCACCTGTCGATCGATATCGACCGCACCGGTCGTACTGCCACGCTGACCCTGAAGGCGCCGACCGCCACGCCACCGGCCGATCTTGCCGGCATCGAGGCCGCCGGGGTCGACTACTGGCCGCTGGCGTTGGCCCGCGAGCTCGACGACGCCATCTTGCACCTGCGCGCCAACGAGACCGAAATCGGTGTGATGATCTTCAAGAGCGCCGGTGACGGCGACGCTGTCGCCGCCTACGATGCCCAGCTGCAGGCCCACACCGACCATTGGCTGGTGCGCGAGATCACGCTCTACTGGAAACGCACCCTGAAGCGGGTCGACGTCACCTCGCGCACCATCTTCACCCTGGTCGAGCCGGGCAGCTGCTTCGTTGGCCTGCTCGCCGAGTTGCTGTTCGCCGCCGACCGCACCTACATGCTCGACGGCCAGGTCGAAGGTGACGATACCCCGGCCGCCAGCGTCCGCCTGAGCGAGATGAACTTCGGTCCGCTGCCGATGGGCAACGACCTGACCCGTCTCGCCACCCGCTTCCTCGGCGAACCCGAGAGCGTCGACAAGGCCCGGGCGCTGATCGGTCAGAACCTCGAGGGCCGTGACGCCCTCGATGCCGGCCTGGTCACCTTCGCCCCCGACGATATCGACTGGGAGGACGAGGTGCGCCTCGCCCTTGAGGAGCGCGCCAGCTTCTCTCCCGACGCCCTGACCGGGCTCGAGGCCAACCTGCGTTTCGCCGGTGCCGAGACCGCGGAGACCAAGATCTTCGGTCGCCTTACCGCCTGGCAGAACTGGATTTTCCAGCGACCTAATGCCGTCAGCGATTCCGGCGCCCTGAAGCTTTACGGCACCGGGGCCCGTCCGAACTACAACCTAGAGAGGGTTTGAAGCCATGTCCGATGTGAACGTTGAAGTCAGCTACGACGACCTGATCCCGAACAATGTCAATCTCTCCAGCGACCGCCGTCTGAAGCGGGCGCTCGAGGAGTGGCACCCGGGTTACATCGACTGGTGGAAGAACATGGGCCCCGAAGGTTTCCAGGAGGCCCAGGTCTACCTGCGCACCGCAGTCGGCGTCGACCCGGCTGGTTGGGCCAAGTTCGGCTACGTCAAGATGCCCGAGTACCGCTGGGGCATCCTGCTGGCGCCACAGGAAGAGGGCCGCAAGATCAATTTCGGTCGTCACAAGGGCGAACCGGCATGGCAGGAAGTGCCAGGCGAGTACCGCTCGCTGCTGCGCCGCCTGCTGGTGCTGCAGGGCGACACCGAACCGGCCTCGGTCGAACAGCAGCGTCACCTCGGTACCACCGCGCCGTCGCTTTACGACCTGCGCAACCTGTTCCAGGTCAACGTCGAGGAGGGGCGCCACCTCTGGGCGATGGTCTACCTGCTGCAGAAGTACTTCGGTCGCGACGGTCGCGAGGAGGCCGAGGCGATGCTGCGCCGCCACTCCGGCGACGCCGACAAGCCGCGTCTGCTCGGCGCCTTCAACGAGGCGACGCCGGACTGGCTGTCGTTCTTCATGTTCACCTTCTTCACCGACCGCGACGGCAAGATGCAGCTTGCCTCGCTGGCCGAGTCGGGCTTCGATCCGCTGTCGCGCACCTGCCGCTTCATGCTGACCGAGGAAGCGCACCACATGTTCGTCGGCGAGAGCGGCGTCGGCAGGGTGATCCAGCGCACCTGCGAGGCGATGGTCGCGGCCGGCATCAGTGACCCGACTGACGTCGAGGCGGTGCGCAAGCTCGGCGTTATCGACATGCCAACCATCCAGAAAAAGATCAACTTCCACTTCGCCGTCACCCTCGACCTGTTCGGCGCCGAGGTCTCGACCAACGCCGCCAACGCCTACAACTCGGGGCTCAAGGGGCGCTACCAGGAGACCAAGGTCGACGACGACCACCAGCTCGAGAACAGCACATACCCGGTGATGAAATGCATCGACGGCGAATTCACCATGGTCGAAGAGCCGGCCCTGAACGCCATCAACGCCCGCCTGCGCGACGATTACGTCAAGGATTGCGTTGGCGGTATCAAGCGCTGGAACAAGATCATCACCAAGACCGGAATCGAGGCCGAGCTGAAGCTGCCGCACCAGGCTTTCAGTCGCCGCATTGGCGAGTTCTCCGAAGTGTCGGTTACCCCGGACGGTACTGTCGTCTCGGCCGAGGCGTGGGCTGGGCAGCGTGACGAATGGCTGCCCTCCAGCGAGGATCTGGGACACATCAACAGCCTGATGCAGCCGGTGAAGGAGCCGGGCCAGTACGCCAGCTGGATCGCCGAGCCGAAGGTCGGCATCGACAACCTGCCGGGTGATTTCGAGTACGTGCAGCTGGCCTAGTGATTCTGTGGCCCGGACTTCAGTCCGACATTACTGAGCCTTGATTAGGTCCCGGATGGTGGTCGGGCTTCAGCCCGACATGTTCAGGGCCGAGAGAAATGGTTTGTGTAGGTCGGGCTTCAGCCCGACATGTCGGACTAAAGTCCGACCTACAAAAGAAATGTCGGACTGAAGTCCGACCCACAGATTCGAAAGCTGAACAAGGCCAGGAGACGTTATGAGCCTGATCCGCCAGCACCTGATCGATCCCGAGGTCTGCATCCGCTGCAACACCTGCGAGGAGACCTGCCCGATCGACGCGATAACCCACAACGACGACAACTACGTCGTCGATGTATCGAAGTGTGAGTTCTGTCGTGACTGCATCTCCCCGTGCCCGACCGGGGCGATCGACAACTGGCGCACGGTCGAGACGCCGTACAGCCTCGATGACCAGTACGAGTGGGACGATCTGCCGGGGCAGGATGACTACGCCGAAGAGGCCGCGGAACTCCCGGATGCCAACGAGCCCGATGCCCAGGGACTGCTCGAGACCGCTCACCAGGGCGAGGGCGGCAAGGTGTTGCCACCGTTCTCGGCCGCCCACCCGTACGTCAACGTCTACACGCGCGAAAACCCGATCACCGCCCGCATCGCTGGCAACTACCGGGTCACTGCCGAGGGGACTGAATCGGACATTCACCACATCGTGCTCGACTTTGGCCCGACGCCATTCCCGGTACTCGAGGGGCAGAGCATCGGCATCATCCCGCCGGGCACCGACGACAACGGCAAGCCGCACAACGTGCGCCTCTACTCGGTGGCGAGCCCGCGTGACGGCGAACGACCCGGCTACAACAACATCGCGCTGACGGTGAAACGCACCCGTCACCAGGAGGGCGACTCCATCGTCCAGGGGTTGGCATCGAACTTCATCTGCGATCGCGCCAAGGGCGACCAGGTGCAGGTAACCGGCCCGTTCGGCAGCACTTTCCTGATGCCGAACCATCCCGACGCGAACATCATCATGATCTGCACCGGCACCGGGGCGGCACCGTTCCGTGCCATGACCGAGCGTCGCCGGCGCGCCCAGCCGGACGTGCCGGGCAAGCTGATGCTGTTCTTCGGCGCACGTACTCCCGAAGAGTTGCCCTACTTCGGGCCGCTGACCAAGCTGCCCCGAAGCCTGATCGACGCCGAACTGGTTTTTTCGCGTCTCGCCGACCAGCCCAAGGAGTACGTCCAGGACCGCATGCGCAAACGCAGCGACGACCTCGCCAAACTTCTGCACAACGCCATGACCCACGTCTACATCTGCGGCCTCAAGGGGATGGAGCAGGGGGTCGAAGAGGCGTTTCGAGACATCTGCAAAGCGCATGACATGGACTGGCCGACCATTTCGGGCGAGATGCGGCGCACCGGCCGTTACCACGTCGAGACCTACTGAGTTGCGCGACCCGGTCGAAACCAGTGAGGTCACAGTCGGTGACGTTGTCGACGAAGCTGTGCCGATTGCAACCGCACTGGAGGACGTCGACGGTTACATCCGTGCCAT